>JAZQFS010000104.1:0-31088 GCA_045539625.1 Eubacteriales bacterium
ACTTTCTTTTGGTACATATCCACAGGTATCAACTGCTGTATTTATACCTTCTTTTTTTAACATCTGTAAAAGCTCCGCACAAAAATTTGCCTGACACAAGCATTCTCCGCCCGAAAGTGTTACTCCGCCGCCGCTTGTTTCATAAAAGTCCTTATCTTCAAGCAATATCGGCAAATTGACTTTTTAGAAACTGAATTATATGATGAGTACGGTGATTATATAAACCTCTTCGCCGTGCCTCGCAAGATGAGCCGCAAAATTAAAGGGAGCACCGCCAATATGTTTTTTGTCGGGATAAATGTCCCAAAGTATTTCACCAACCGATAAAATCTTCATCTTATCAATCCCATATCGATTTAAGAGTATTTATTTCGATGCTATCAAGACCAATATTTGTAGAGGCGTTTATTTTTATATATGGCAGATTTCTGTCCATTAATGTATATCCGTCAAGGCATGATACATATATTTTTCCGTTGTCAGTAAATAATTCAATACTACATGTGTCAACTATCAAAGTTATATACAAACAACCTCGCGTAATAGATATGGGTGCAGTAGCATCACCTAATTTTATTTCATTTTTGGAAAAATCAAATACTTTTTTTCTATCTTTAATACCATATATTTTCTCCTCTTCTCTTGAAAATTCCGTCACATTACGGTATAATAATAACATGTAGAAATTATTTTATCAACAGAAAAAATAATACAAACAGGAAAAAATATGATATGATTTATATTGATAACAGCGACAAAAAATATTTAAACGGCGAAAGAACAACCAAACAAACTTCCCTTAACATCATTAAAGTAGAATATCAGCATTTAAGCAACAAGTGTACTTACCATTCCAATCTTACTGAAAAGCATGTTCTCTTTTTTGTTGAATCAGGCAATGTTTTTCTGAATAATAAAAAAGTACCCTCAGGAAATGTTTTGAATGTTTCACAGTTTAGCAAATTTTAACTAACTACACCCGACTCAGCAAATTTAATTGAGATAACTTATGATTATTCGGATGACATTACTTTATTCAACGAAAATATCCGAATTATTAAACCTACCTATGAAATAACTGAATACATAAAAAAATATATGATAACTGTTTTTTATCTAATTCCGTTTCAGGTATTAATGAGGGGTTACTTCTCAATGTATTGAATACACTGAATAATTTGTGTGATTTTCGTTCTGCAGAGCTCAGCCTATATCAGAAGTGCCGTAAATGGATAGAAAAAAATTCTGTATCCAATATAAACGCTCAAATCACAGCAAACGCTATGAATTGTACCGTAGCGCACCTAAATCGCACAGTAAAAAAATACAGTGGTAAATGTTTGAACGACATTATAACCGAAACGCGACTTACCGAAATTAAGCGGTTAATCAGAAATTCAACATTTTCAACAAAAGATATTGCTCAAAAACTAGATTTCGGCTCACCGGAATTATTGCGCAAATTTTTTAAATATCACACCGGCATTTCTTTGAACGAATACAAAAAACAATGTTATAAAATATGAAAGTGGCAGATTTTTCTGCCACGTTTTTGTTATGATGCATCTTTTGATTCGTTACTCTCTGCTACACTCTGCACAGTTCCAAGCATATTCTCAATAAATATTCCGTAACCCCTTGTCGGATCGTTTACGAAAACGTGAGTAACGGCTCCTACCAGCTTCCCATTCTGAATAATCGGTGAACCTGACATTCCCTGAACAATGCCGCCTGTCTTTTTAAGCAGCTCTTCGTCGGTGACACGTATAACAAAGTTTTTATTCTCTTCGCCCTCCGACTTGATTTTTTCGATTTCTATACTATACTCCCGTACTCCGTCCTCATCGATACTGCTATATATGCTGGCACTTCCCTTTTGAACCTCGTCCTTTAAGGCAATATCACACTTTTCTTTTTGGCTCACAATTCCTTCTTCATCTATTATCCCGTAAACTCCTCCGCCTGTATTATCTGTCAGCACCCCCTGTTTTACGCTGTCAAATACGCCCTTAAGCTCGCCCGGGCTTCCTTTTTTTCCTTTTACAACATCTGTTATTTCAACATCAACTACGCTCGCCCTCAACAGCGGCATCAGCGTTCCCGTATCAACATCGCATATTCCGTGCCCCAGCCCTGCAAATGCTCCCGTTTCGGGATTATAGTAGGTTACCGTGCCTATTCCTGCCGTACTGTCACGCACCCAAAGCCCTGTCTTATACTTTTTATCCGTAACCGACAGCACAGGACTCAGCGTACTTATTCTTTCTTCATTATCACGCAGGTAGGTTACCGACATCGGTCTTCCGTAGGAGTGCTCGATTATATCCGTCATTTCCTCTATGGTATTTACCTCAATTCCGTCGAGGCTTATTATTACGTCGCCTGTCTTAAGTCCTGCTTTTTCCGACGGATTTACGCTGCCCCCGTCGGTTTCTATATCACCGCATCTGATTATCATAACGCCTTTTGTGAAAAACTTTATGCCGAACACCTCTCCACCCGGCACAAGCTTATTATCGTCTACAACCTTTACCTGTACGTCCTTTATGGGCACAACACCAAACAGCTTTGCCTCAACCGTACAGCTATCGGCAACGCCTGCCACATTCACCGAGGCGTCGGACAGCTCCTGTCTTCTTATTATTATACTATCGGGTACAGACGTGCCTGTTATCGCCGCCGCAAGTGCGAATACTACATACAGTGCAGGCAAGCCTTTAAGGCAGGTCTTCACCCACATTTTAATTTTTTCTCTGTTCAACTGCATTTTCTCCTTTATATTTCACAACATTTTTTGAATTCTTTATTCATTATTTAATATTCCCTAACACAAAAGTACAATATGTATTGTAAAATAAAACTGTAAGTTAAAATTTTAAGTATCAAGGAGTTTACAGTATGAAGTTAGCAATTATTGGTTCAAGGCACGTCAAGCACCCGAAGGTTGTCCTCAAAAAAATCACCGAAGAGCTTCCCGCAAACTGCACCGAAATCGTAAGCTGCGGTGCTGAAGGTGTTGACAAGCTTGCAGAACAGTTCGCCAAGGAGCACGGCATTTCATTCAAGGTTATCAGCGGCGGAGATGCTCAGGAAAAAAGCCAGCTTTTAGCAGATTATGCCGACAGTCTTTTAGCTTTTTGGGACTGTGCATCAAAGGGTACGGCGGTAATTATTTCCACATTTACCAAGGTTTCAAAGTACGTTAAGATTATTTGCATCAACAAGTAATTATTTGATTTTTATTTTTTGGGAGAAGCTTTTTTGCTTCTTCCTTTTTTTCCTTCTTTTTTTAAAGATAGTTTAATGTATCGCAAGGAGGTTTCGCCTCTGCGGAGGCGACCATCTTTTGACCAAAGCGTCAAAAGATGGCAAAAGCGCTTCCGCTCATCGTCGTGACTTTTGAGGTCACGACTCGCCGCGGGGCTAATTAATACACTAACCGATTCAGTACGTCGTCGGTGCGCCCTGTCCATCGCTCGCTTACGCTCGAATGGGCTGCAGTGCTAAGGATATCGGGTACTGTTGGTCTAAACCGAGGGCGTGGGGATAGTGACTGTAAGTACCGCTTGTGTGCACAGAACGAATCCTCAGTAGTCTTTGCGCCGTTGTTTGGTGCAAAGGCGACCTTTACGAGAACAGAAAATAAGATATTACGAAAGGTTGCCTACGACATTTGCTGTCGGGCACTTCCCGACCGCTCGAATGGGCTGTAGTGCTAAGGCTATTGGGTACTGTATGTCAAAACCGAGGGTGTGGGGATAGTGACTGTGAGCAAGCTGCTTTGCCACATTTTTGCTGTACTGCTTATTAAAGTGGAAGCACATCACTCTGATTTGATTTGCAACAAATTCCGCTTTTTTATCGGTGAAAATCAAAGCACCACGCCCAAACGAAGGTGGAAGGCACCCCGCCGTGGAGGGAAATCAGCGGAGGTCGGGAGCACTACCTGACAGAATGTACTACCCGACTGTCGGAGTCCTTAATCTCCGACGGTCGCAATTAGCACCGAGAAAATATCCCCGACCGAGCCATCCCTCCGTTGAGGGGAGCGTTTTTGCCTTCTTTTGAGGCGGGTCAAAAGAAGGTCGGAGCCCGCAGGCTCCGAAATCCCCTGCGTTACATAAAACAAATTTTAAAAGAAGATAGAAAAAGGAAAGTAAAATAAAGAAAGAACTGATAACATGATAAACATTGTTGGAATAGGCGCAAATGTTTACGATACACTTATAACCGTGGAAAGCTATCCATCGGAGGACACAAAAAAGAAGGCGTCTTCCACCAAAACAAGCGGCGGCGGACCTTGTGCAACAGGACTTGTTGCGGCGTCAAAGCTTGGTGAAAGTGCGGCGTTTATCGGAAATGCCACAGACGATGGGGCAAGTAATTTCCTTGTGTCCGACTTTGAAAAGTACGGCGTATCTACAGAGCTTATGACGGTCAAGGAAGGCTACAGGTCATTTTCATCTTTTATTCTTCTTTGCGAGGATACAGTGTCAAGAACCTGCGTTTTTGACAGAGGAAACATTCCTGCCACAGAGCTTGATGAAAAGCAGAAGGAAGCAATAAAAAATGCAAAAATCCTTATGGTTGACGGCAATGATATGACGGCGGCAATTGAAGGCGCAAAAATCGCAAAGAATAGCGGCACAAAGGTGCTGTATGATGCAGGCGGACTTTATGAAGGCGTTGAAAATCTGCTTCCCTATGCCGACTATCTTATTCCGTCAGAGGAATTTGCTCTCGGTCATACAAAGGCTGAAAATGCAGAGGAAGCGGCAAGGGTGCTTTTTGAAAAGTACAGTCCCGAAGTGGTAGTAATAACACAGGGAAAAAAAGGCGGAATAGTGTACGACGGACAAAAGGTTATACAGTATCCTGCTTTTCCCGTGGAGGCTGTGGATTCAAACGGCTCAGGTGACGTTTTTCACGGAGCATTTGCATTTTCTGTTTGTCGGGAGTATAATTACTATGATGCCTGTGTATTTTCAAGCGCAGTATCGGCACTTAAGTGCACAAAGGTGGGCTCACGTCAGGCAGTACCCACATATAAAGAAACAGTAGAATTTTTAAAGGAGCGTGGAATAAATGTATAAGAAAACATGGACTAAAAAATACGGTAAATCCGAAATTTTCACATTTGAAAACAGTCATTGCAAAAATGTCGAAGTAGACATGGTTAGACTTTCAGACGGAGAAACAAAAACATACAGCGAAAACGACAAGGAATTTGCACTTCTCATTTTGTGCGGCAAGTGCACTGTTACAGGTGAAAACTTCAGTTACAAAGACATTGGCGAAAGAATGAATGTTTTTGATGGCAACGCAACCTGTGTATATGTCCCAAGAAACACAAAGTTCACCATAACAGGCGTTGGAGAGGTTTCAATTGCAGTAAGCAAGTGCCCGTCAAAGAATGACCACAAACCCGTTCTTATAACACCAAATGATGTTGTTGCCAAAGACCTCGGCAAGCCCGGCTGGCAGAGACACGCAATGTTTATCCTTGATGAAAGAGTGGAGGCTGACCAGATTTATATCGGTGAATGCTTTATAGAAGGCGGACAGTGGTCAAGCTATCCTCCTCACAAGCACGATGATGACAATATGCCCGTAGAAGCTTGTACGGAAGAAATCTACTACTTCGAATTTGATAAGCCCCAGGGCTTCGGTATCCAGAAGGTATACACAAAGGAAGGCGACGTAGATGAAATATATACAGTAAAGTCAGGTGACTTTGTTGAAATACCACGAGGATATCATCCTTTCCACTGTGCTCCCGGCTACAGAAACTATATGCTGTGGATTATGGCGGGTAAGGACAGAGGCTTCTTTATGACAACAGATCCTGACCATAAGTGGCTTGTGTAATATTTAAATCGGGTGGGGCGGCCTTTGGTCGTCCTTTGCCCGTATAAATAAGGACTTTGGCTTTTGTTGTCAGCCGGCCATCGATTACTTGAAACGGAGAAGAAACATGAAGATATTTTGCGCCGTAAGCACCCATTGGGACAGAGAATGGTATTTGCCCTTTCAGGGCTTCCGCTATAAGCTTGTAAAGGTTACGGAAAACATAATGAACGCACTTGAAAGTGCAAAACTTGATAAATTCTATTTTGACGGTCAGACGGTAGTGCTTGAGGATTACCTTGAAATTAAACCGTATGACAGAGAAAGAATGACAAAGCTTATACGTGAAGGTAAGCTTGTTGCAGGACCGTGGTATATCATGCCCGATGAAATTCTTGTGTCGGGTGAAAGCCTTGTGCGTAATTTCCTTGAAGGAAAGGCTGAGGCTGAAAAATTCGGCGGAAAAACATGGAAATACGGCTATATGAACGATATTTTCGGTCATGTGGGACAGATGCCTCAGATTCTTTGCGGCTTTGGTATAAAAAGTGCGTATCTTGGCAGAGGTCTGGGAGGAAATGATAAGAATTTCAAAAGCTTTGTGTGGAGAGCACCCGATAAAAGTGAGTGCTTCGGCTATAAGCAAAGCTATTCTGCCATCGGAAGAGAATACGCAAAGGCTGAAGATAAGACGGCATTTCTCCAAAAGCACCTTAAGGATAACGATGAAGGTAATGACTGCGTGGTATTTTTGTTTACCGATGACCACGGCGACGTTAATGAAAATACCTTTGACTATCTTGAAAAGCTGAAGGCATTGGGCGAAAAGCATACCCTCATAGACGGTATGGAAAATATGGCACAGTACCTTGAGCCTGTAAAGGAAAAGCTTCCCGTTGTGACAGGCGAGCTTATCGAGACAAACGAAAGCAGCAGTATGCGGCTTGTAACTCATTCAATTTCAAGCTATTATCCTTTAAAGTATGAGAATGATATGTGCCAGCAGCTACTTGAGCATAAAACGGCACCTGCTCTTGCAATGGCAAAGCTTCAGGGATTTGAAATGGAGCCGTCCTTCTATCACCTTGCGTACAGATACCTTCTTAAAAATCAGCCTCACGATTCAATCTGCGGCTGTTCAACCGATGTTGTGCACGAGGATATGCTCTACCGCTATTCTCAGGTAAAGTCAATTTCAGAAGCAATCCTGCGTGATTATGAGAGCAGAATAAGCGAAAATTGCGGCGGTGAATTGTGTGTTTCCGTTATAAATTATTCGGCTAAAAAGTTCAAGGGTACATATGTAACAGAGCTGCTTATGCCCAAAAACCGGACAAAACAGCTTTACGATAATGCTTTTTATCAGAAAAGTGCGGCTTTGAGCTTGTGGATAAGGACGGAAATAAAGTGCCTTATCAGATTCTTGAAATTGACAGAAACTATGTTGACGCAACCACACAAAGTGCCGCTTCTTATGAAAAGTATACCCTTGCGGTTTACGGTGAGCTTTGTGCAATGGGCGAGACGGTGTATAAAATAGTACAGGCAAAGCCCGAGATTTGCACAAAGGAATACTCCGACGGCGAGCTTTTCGGTGAAAACGAGTATTTGTACTTTGAAATAACTCCCGACGGAAGCGTAAATCTTACCGATAAGGAAAGCGGTAAGACTTATACAAGGCTTAATACCTTTACCGATGACGGCGAAATGGGTAACGGCTGGTTTTCCGAAAGACCGATGTCGGAAAACAGGGCGGTGTTATCGACGGGTGCAAAAACAATAATAGAAATTGTCAGAAAAGATGAGCTTGTAACCACCTTCAGAGTGACAAAGATAATGGATGTGCCAAAGTATTGCGATTATGATAAATTTGTACGCTCCGAAGAAAAAACAGCGCTTAAGATAGTGTCCGATATTACTTTGAAAAAGGGAAGCCGTGCTCTTGAATTTGAAACAACGGTTGATAATAAGGCACACGACCACAGACTTCGTGTGAGCTTCCCAACGGCAATTGAGGGAGAAAATTACTATGCTTCACAGGCGTTTGATATGGTAAAGCGTCACAGAGGCGTTACAGCCAAGGGTGTTAACTTCTCAGAGCCTGAGCCATACGAAAAGAATACGGGCGGAATTGTGTGCCTTGTGAATGAAGACGGAAAAGGCGGACTTTCCTTTGTGAGTAAGGCAGGAATTCACGAGTGTGCCGTCAGCAAAAACGGTGTAATAGATGCTACAATGCTCAGGTGCTTCGGAAGAATAATGTTTGGAAATATTCCCAACGAAAAAGCACAGCTTGAAGGCGTGCATACCTTTAAGTACGCAATAACACCCGAAACAGATTTCGTAAAGCTTTACGGTATGCAGAATGAAATGTTTGAAGTGCTTTCAAATGTGAGAACAAGCGGTGACAGACAAGGCTTGTCACTTCTTGAAGTTGAAGGAAATGTGTGCGTGAGCACAGTAAAGCCATCTGAGGATAATATGGGCATCACGGTGCGCCTGTTTAATCCTGTGGAAGAAAACTCTGAATGTAAAATCCTGCTTGGTGCAGATGTGAAGCGGGTGTTTGGTGTGAACCTTGCGGAAGAGGAACGTAAAGAGCTTGAAAAGTTCAACGGAACAGTTTCACTGAGCCTTGCACCCCATAAAATTGAAACAGTATATTTAGAGGTTTGAAAATGATTTATAAACTTTTACCCACACGTGTGTACAGAGCCTACTACGGCGGAAAAAATTTAGACGCTCTTGAAAAAAAAGAAAACTGTGAGACCACACGCTTTCCCGAAGACTGGCTTGCATCGGTGACGACGGCTTTTAACCCTGACAGAGTGGTTGAAAACGAGGGACTGAGTAAAACAGAGGACGGCAGATACCTTCGTGACATAATTTACGAAAATAAAAAAGAAATGCTTGGCGAAAGACGGGAAATGTCACTTCTGTTCAAGCTGCTTGATTCCTCGGAAAGACTTGCAATACAGGTGCATCCCACAATACCCTTTGCAAAAAAGTATTTTAACAGTAACTACGGTAAAACCGAGTGCTGGTATATGCTCTCGGACGGGGGCGAGGTGTATCTCGGCTTTAAAGAGGGCATTACAAAGGAATACTGGAAAGAATTGTTCGACAAGCAGGATATTCAGGGAATGTTGGATGCAATGCACCTGTTTAAAGTTAAAAAAGGCGACTTTATCTTTGTTGAAGGGGGAGTACCCCATGCAATAGGTAAGGATTGCTTCCTTGCAGAGCTTCAGGAGCCTACCGACCTTATGGTTATCCCCGAGAGGGTAACGCCGTCGGGTGTTGTGCTTAATGAGCGTAAGCTTCACGGAGGCCTCGGCTTTGAAAAAATGTTTGACTGCTTTGAATATTCGGGACTTGATGAAAATACAACCCGACAAAGGTATTTTAAAAAGGCAAGACAGATTGATGAAAACCTGTATGAGCTTGTAAACTGCGATAAATTCCGACTTTATAAAATTATCACAGACGGAACATATACATTTACACCCGACAGCTACGCAATAGCCGTTTGTGTAAGCGGAAGCGTGACGGCAGGCGGACTTAAGCTGGAAACGGGAGACAGAATATTTGTGCCTGACAGCGAAGAAAAATTCAACATACAAGGCAACGGAGAAGTACTGCTGTGCCTCCCGTAGAAAGGAAAAACCATGAAATATTTGCTTGGAATAGATTTCGGCGGAGGAGCGTCAAAGGCAACGCTTCTTTGCGAAGACGGCACAATTGCCGCAACAAATACCTGTGAATACCCTACATATTATCCTGCACCCGGGTATGTTGAACAGAATCCCGGTGACTGGACAAGGGCGACGGTTGAAAATATTAAGGGCGTGCTGTCAAAAAGCGGCGTAAACCCTTGCGATATTGTTGCAATCAGCCTTGATGCGGCAACCCATACTGCGGTAATTATGGACGAAAACTTCAATGTGCTTCGCCCGTCAATTTACTGGACGGATACAAGAAGCACCGACCAGGTTAAGTTTTTGCGTGAAAACTACGGCGGTATAATTGAAAAGCAGGCACTTCATAAGGCAGATACCATCTGGACTCTGCCTGAGCTGATGTGGGTAAAAAATAACGAAAAGGAAATATGGCAGAAGGTGAGAAAAATCCTTTTTGCCAAGGACTACGTGCGTCATATTTTAACGGGCGACTATGTAACGGATTACATAGAGGCAGAGGGCAGTATGATGTTTGACGTAAATACCATGAAGTGGAGTGATGAGCTTTGCTCTGTTCTCGGTATTGATACGTCGCTTCTGCCAAAAATCGTAAAGCCGTCCGATATTGTGGGAACAGTTACAGAGGAAGCATCACGCCTTACGGGACTTTGTGAGGGAACACAGGTGCTTTGCGGTACAACAGACACCGTTATGGAGGTTACAGCAGCAGGAGCTGTGTCAAAGGGACAGATGACCATAAAGCTTGCAACGGCAGGAAGAATCTGCGTTGTTACAGAAAAGCCATATCCCGATATTAACCTTATTAACTACTCCCACGTGGCAGACGGACTGTTTTATCCCGGTACTGCTACAAAATCCTGCGCCGCCTCATACAGATGGTTCAGGGATACCTTCGGCGACGATTATAAAAAGCTTGACGAGCTTGCAAAGAACGTGCCCATAGGCTGCGAAGGACTTGTGTTTCACCCATACCTGAACGGCGAGCTGACACCTTATGCAAATCCCCGTCTTTGCGGAGATTTCACGGGAATACGCTCCCATCATACAAAGGGACATTTTGCAAGAGCGGTGCTTGAAGGAGTGGTAATGAGTATGCTTGACTGTAAAAAAACTCTTGATTCCTTCAACATTCCGTGCCTGTCAAGTGCTTCCATTATCGGCGGCGGCGGAAAAAGCCCGCTGTGGCGTCAGATGGTAAGCGATGCACTTGATATTGAGCTGGTGGAAATGAAGTATACCGACTCCTCTCTCGGCTCTGCAATGCTTGCAGGCGTGTCGTCGGGAATTTTCACCGATCTTGCTTCGGCTGTTGAAAAGTGTAATGAAAAAGTCTCGGTAACAAAGCCCAATAAGGAAAATACCCAAAAGTATCAAAAGCTTTTTATAAGATATAAAGCAATTCAGAAGGCACTTGAGCCTGTCTATAACGGTGAATATTGATGAAAATACTTGTATGCGTAAAGGTAAGCAGGGGCGAGATAAACCCCTTTGATGCCTCGGCACTTGAATGTGCACTGTCTTTGTCAAATGATGTCACGGTGCTGTCAATGGGACCTGAGAGCACAAAGGATATTCTGTTGCCCCTGACAAGACTCGGTGCAAAGGTCACCCTTGTAACAGACCGAGTTTATGCAGGCTCCGATACACTTGCAACGGCGTATATTCTCAGCCACGCCGTAAAAAAGCTTGGCTTTGACCTTATAGTGTGCGGAAAGCAGAGTATAGACGGAGATACGGCACAGGTAGGGCCTATGCTGTCACAAATGTGCTGCTGCAGCCTTGCGACAAATGTGCTGTCAGCCGTTCCCGATGAAAATGGCGTTAAGGCTGTTACACGTCTTGGTGAAGAAAAGCTGTCTTTTCCCGCACTTATTACCGTTGAAAGAAGCTATGTTCTGCGTTTCCCCGGTATCTTTTCAAAGCTTGGGGACGTTGATGTGCTTACCAATAAAGACCTTGGGTGCGACGAGAGCCGATGCGGACTGTCAGGCTCGCCTACACGGGTAATCAAAACCTACGAAAACGAAAGAGGCAAACGCAAGTGTAAGTTTGTGTCAATGAGTGAGCTTGATGAGCTGATTTCACAGCTTTCAAAATCGGAAAAATCGGATGCCGAAGCAGTGCAGAATAATGAAAAACTGCCCTGTGTGTGGGCAGTTGGCAAGGAAGTGTTGTCAGAAGCGGAAAAGATTGCGGACAAGGTTGTTCTTGTTGAAGAAACCAACCCTGAGACAATAGTGAAAAAAGCACGGCAGGAAAAGCCGTACTGTATTTTGTGGAACGCCGACCTTGAGGGCAGACGTAACGCACCCATAGCTGCGGCAATGCTTGACACGGGGCTTTGTGCCGACTGTACAAGACTTGACGTGGAAAAGGGTGAGCTTATAATGTACAGACCTGCACAGGGCGGAAGTCTTTATGCAAAAATAAAGTGCCTGACAACACCTGTCATGGCAACGGTAAGAACTAAATCCGAAAGCTCGGATATAATTGTGTCGGGAGGAAAAGGCGTCGGAGAAAATGTGGAAAAGCTTAAAGCCTTTGCCGAAAGAATAAGGGCACAGCTTTGTGCCTCACGGGGACTTGTTGATATGGGAAAAGCTCCTTACGAAATGCAGGTGGGGCTTACGGGAAAAACGGTAAGTCCCAAGATTTATATTGCCGTAGGCATTTCGGGTGCAGTGCACCACACCTGTGCAATTGAGGGTGCGGACTATGTAATAGCAATAAATCCCGACAAGAAT
The DNA here is from genome assembly GCA_045539625.1 of Eubacteriales bacterium. Lineage (GTDB taxonomy): Bacteria > Bacillota > Clostridia > Oscillospirales > CAG-382 > UMGS1387. The sequence continues at coordinate 12,293 of JAZQFS010000104.1, forward strand.
GCGAGAATATTTGAATATGCCGACTACGGCATTACAGAGGAATTTTAGAGGCAGACAATGCCTCTATTTTCTTTTTAATTTTAAGTTACCTATGTATCGCAAATAGGATTCGCTCTCTGCAGAGCGAATCACCCATGCCGAGCATTAAAGTGCCTGAAAAGAACAACAGTAAAAAGTAACCTGATGAAAATAATCAAACCCCGCCTTTTTTGCGGAACTTAGACGGAGAAACTCCCACTTTTTTCGTAAAAATATTGCAAAAATAATACTCGTCCGAAAACTTCAGGTTGTATGCAATTTGCTTGACGAGAAGGTTTGTGTTAAGTAAAAGACCTTTTGCTAACTCGATTTTTTTGTCAAGATAATAGGCGTACGGCGTTATGCCGAATTTCTCCTTGAAAATGCGGATAATGCTGGACTGAGATTTGCCGAAAACCTTTTCCATAACCTCAAAATCAAATTCCTGCGATGAATGAATGTCAAGATAGTCACGTACCTTTTCGGCAAGTGTAACGGTGCGGCGTTCCTTTAAGTGAAGATACATTTTGTGAAAAATTCGGTTTAGTATTTCAAGAACACGCCCTGTACTGTCGGTGTCGGAAAGCCTTGAAAGCTCTATAATTTCGCAAAGCTCTGCCTTTATGTCAAGCCCCTGAAAATAGTGCGCCGAGGATAGGTTGTAAGCATCGAGAATACGCTTTATTGCGTTGCTTTTTATGTTTATCCAGTACTTTTTCCAAGGGTTTTTGCTGTCGGAATGATAAAACTGGTTCTCGCCGATAAATAACATATAGCTGTCGCCTGCCATAGGTATAAAGGTGCCGTTTTCGGTGAAAACAACTCCTTGACCGCTTTCAATGTATTCAATACACATTGTGCTTGAATTTTTTCGGCGTACCTTGTAGTTTTTGTCGGGAAAGGTAATGCCGCACAATGATAGTTCTATCAGCGACCTGTTGTCGGGAGTCTGATAAAAATAATATATTTCCTCATTCATTGCTGCTATTCACCGCCTTATGCGTGTTTTCCTCATCTTTTGGCTTGAAAAATACATTGATTTACTGTTATTGTAGCATTATAATGTAAATAAATCAACATCAAAGGAGATAGTTTTTATATGAGTACAAACTTCAGACCCTCAGCATATCCTCTTATAACAATTGACCCTTATATTTCAATCTGGGCAGATTCCGAAAGACTTGATTCCAATTTTGCAAAGCATTGGACAGGAAGACCTGCACCCATATTTATGTCGGTGAGTAACGGTAAGGAAGAGTATATTCTTGCAGGCTGTAACAGATTCCATAATGTGTTTATCGGCTCAAAGCAGAAAATGGCGCATAGCTCTGTTTCTGTTTCACCTCTTTCCACAACCTATGTGTTTGAAAACGACAGCGTTAAGGCAACTGTGACTTTTACAACTCCGTTGCTTCTTGATAAACTTGACATTCTTTGCAGACCTGTCAGCTACGTTGCGTACGAGCTTGAAAGCAAAACTGAGGAAAAGTTTGAATTTCATTTTGGAATTTCCTCCGAAATCTGCGTAAACGATTATGACAAAAAAGTAAAGTTCGGTAAAACCGATGTTTCGTGCTTTTGCGGAAATGCAGAACAGAACGTGCTTAGCTTCTCAGGTGACCCTGTGCTTATCGATTGGGGCTATTTGCACCTTGCAGATAAAAACTGCTATGTAATGCAGAACACCGCAAGAAGCAAAGATGTTTTGGATTACGACAAGGAATATACTCCTTACACAGACGTTGTATATCTTGCCTGCACGAGAAAAGAAGAAAAAGGCGTAATCACTGTCGGCTACGATGAAGTTTATCCCATACAGTACTTCTGCACAAAGCTTGATGAAGCATATAAAAAGCAGTTCTCGTCTTTTGAGGAAATGCTTGCCGACTCAGATGCAAGATACGAAGAAATCAAGGCTCTTTGCGATAAATTTGATATGGAGCTGACTGAAGAAGCAGGTAAGCTTGGCGAAGACTATAAAAATATCGTAACACTTGCATACCGTCAGGCAATTGCGGCACATAAGCTTGTGCTTGACGAAAATGACAATGTAATCTTCCTTTCCAAGGAATGTGACTCCAACGGCTGTATCGGTACACTTGACGTTACATATCCTTCAATTCCTCTCTTTTTGAAGTATAACCCCGAGCTTGTTTTAGGTATGCTCAGACCTATTATAAGATACGCACAGAGCGAAGCTTGGCCCTATGAATACACTCCCCACGATGTGGGACAGTATCCTCTTGCAAACGGTCAGGTTTACGGCCTTAAAAAGGAAACAGGCGAGCTTATGGAGAATTATCAGATGCCTGTTGAAGAAGCGGGAAATATGCTTCTTTGCGTTGCTGCGGTAAGAAAATACGGCAAGGAAATCGGCGAAAAGTTCTTTGAAGAAAATAAGGCAATTCTTAAGCAGTGGGCAGAGTATCTTACAAGATTCGGATATGATCCCGGCAATCAGCTTTGCACCGATGACTTTGCAGGTCACCTCAACCATAACTGTAACCTCAGCCTCAAAGCAATTCTCGGTATTTACGCATACGGCGATATGGCAGGTGATGACAGCTACTGCAAGCTTGCAAAGGAATATGCACAAAAGTGGGAAAATGATGCAGCGGATAAGGAAGGTACTCGCCTTGCGTTTGATGTTGAGAATAGCTGGAGCTTAAAATATAACATTGTATGGGATAATCTTCTCGGCTATAATATCTTTACACAGGACGTCAAGAAAAAGGAAATCGAGCTTTATAAAACAAAGCTCAACCGTTACGGCGTGCCCCTTGACAGCAGAAAGGATTACACCAAGATTGACTGGCTTATGTGGTCAACGGTAATATTTGACGATAAGGAATACTTTGATGCCGTTTGCGACAGCATGATTAAAATGATGAGCGAAACAGGCGACAGAGTTCCCATGACAGACTGGTATTGCACAAAGAGTGCAGTTCACTACTCCTTCCAGAACAGAACGGTTGTGGGCGGTTTGTTTATAAATCTTATATAACATGATAAAAAAAGGAGGGCATAAGCTCTCCTTTTTAACTTCCATTGCACCTTGTTCTCCGACAGTACTTTAAAAGGCTTCACGGTACTCCAGCGGCGTAACTCCCATAATTTCCTTGAAATTTCTGTTGAAGGAACGCAGCGAATTGTAGCCGCAGTCAACAGAGCATTGAAGCACGTTGCAGTCGGTGTTTCGAAGTAAATAACAGGCGTTGTTGATGCGGCATTTGTTGACGTAGCTGTTAAATGACATACCCGCCGTATTTTTGAAATACCGTGATAAATAGGAGTAGCTGAAGGAGGTTTCCTTTGCCAGCATTTCAAGAGAACAGCTGTGGGAAAAGTTTTTCTCAACAAAGTTGAAAATTCTGAAAAGTAAATTTTTGTCCTCCGAGGGCTTGGGACTGTAGCTTGCACCCTTGTCAAACTCGTCGCAAAGACAGTACAACACCCATTTTTTTGAAATGACAGAGCCTTCACCCGAAAGATTTTTCAAGGCATCAATCAAAAAAACGCTTGGAACAAACTTGCTGTTGTCGGGTATTTGCAGGGCGGTTTTTCGGCTGTATGCCTTGACAAGCTCAGGGGAGAAAATACATACCATGTGGCGGCTTCCTTCACCCTTCATTGAATGAAGCTGGTGGGGAAAAATAAATACGGCTTCGCCCCGGTTCAGTATGTAATTTTTTGAGTCAACGGTAAGCTCAATGCGTCCCGATAAGCAGACGTTTATTTCATAGGATTGGTGAAGGTGAACGGGACAGGAATAGTCGACGCTGAAATCACGCCTGAAATACTCGCCTGAAACAGAATTTGCTGTCTGGTAATACATAAAAAACTCCTGTATGACAAATTTTGTCTATAAGTATACAGCTTTTTACTGGATTTGTCAAGGATTCTGTGATAAAATGATGATAAATGGCAGGAGTGTAACAATATTTGTCTCGAAATTATTGCAGAATGAGGTGTACTTATGAAATCCGCATCTTTAAAAAGAATGATTTTTGCCGTGTTAGTAACGCTTGTGCTGAGTACTGTGTGTTCGGCTCTTACATTGACACCGGGACTTAATGTGCTCACAGGAACGGAAAAACCCTTTGATTTTGAGGGCGACGTTTCCTCCGTTGTGTTCAGTAATGAAGCAACCGAGACGGAAAACGCCGTTGTGACTTATGCCACAAGTGCAAACCCTTCAAATAAGGCAGCGGCACTGTCAAAGGCAAAGGCATATTTCTACTTTGAGGGTTTTCCCACCATCGAAAAGGAACGCCCCGTAAATTACAGCTTTGACTATGTATACGGAGGACAGCTGAGAGTTACCCTTAACGGAGATACAACAGGCACATATGCTCTTTTGTATAAATACATTAATGGCGGAAAAACCGATAAGTGGGCAAGCACACCCTTTACCTCCAACGGCAGAAAAAGTGCCGACGGACTTACTACCACAAGCGACTTGAAGTTTCAGGGCGGAGAGGATATAACAAGCCTTTATTTTATGAATTATTCGGGCTCTGCCGCAACCTCGTATTTTGATAACATTTCCATCGTTCCCGCCTATAAGCTGTCCTTTGACCTTAACGGCGGCGTGGGTAATGCCGAGGACGTTTATACCTTCGATAAAAGCTACAGTACCTTCCCCGATAAAACAGCAGTTGCAAGAGCAGGACATACCCTGCTTGGCTGGGCACTTTCTCCTGACAGCACGCAAACCGTGTCGTCAGTTACCTTTACTGCGGGACAGGACGCAACTCTTTATGCCGTATGGCAGGAAAATGCCGACGATACAACAAAGCTTGTTGAGCTTTATGACGGCGAGGAGCTTGTAACATTCTACTACGTAACAAAGGGTAAAAACAGAACCTTGCCTGATAATACCATTGTTGACGGCAAACGACTTTACGGTTGGTTAAGTGATGACGGAAAAACCCTTCACGGCTATAATATTCTGTCCGTCGATGAGGATATGAAGCTTTATGCACAGTATCACGAGGACGTGACAAAGCCGGGCATAAATGTATTCGGCGACGGAAGCTTTGAAACGGAAAGCTTTCAGATAAGACCGTCAAACGGATATGTAAAGACAGTAAAGCTTGATGACGGTAACAGCGTTCTTGCGTATACACGAGGCTCAGGCTACGCATCAATCCAGCACAGAGTAATATGGGATTATGGCAGAAAATATAAGGTTTCCTATAAATTCAAGGCTGATTATAAGGCAGGCATCAATAATAACGCCGTGTTCTCGGAAATAAAGCAGAACGAAGACGGCACAACAAGTGAAAGCTTTGACCATCTTTTCGGACAGAGCACAGCAAATGCCGATAGCTGGTATACCTATTCGGGAACATATACCTTCAATTATGAAGACTATACCGTGGGCGAAAAGGACGCAATAAGCTTTTACTATAACCCCGACTCGGATAATAAGGGAAGAACAATTTATTACGATGACCTTGAATTTGTGCCTTACTATAAGGTGACATATGTTGCCGAGGGGGCAAGCGGAGTACCTGAAGCGGAGTATTTTCTTGCCGATAAGTATACCGTTTCCGATAAAGAGCCCTCAAAGTCAGGATGTATTTTTGCAGGCTGGTCACTTTCACCTGACAGCGTAAAAACGGTAACCGAGGTTGTACCCACAAAGGGCGAGGATATAACCCTTTACGCCGTGTTTGAAAGTATAACTCAGAAGGAAGCAATAGCCTATACCTTCAAAAGCACATACCCCGGTATTGCCAACGGTACAATTACCGTAAAGTGCCCCGAGGAAATAGCAGCTTATACCGATATCGAGGTGTACCTTGCCGACGATGACGGCATAATGACACAGTATACACCCTTTGCTACAATGACGGTTGAAGAGGGAACTGCTGTGTATAACGTAACGGGAAACAGAGGCTTTCCCATAGGTGCAACACGCCTTGCCTTTGTGTTCTCGGCAGAGGGAGCGGAAAAGTTGACCTATTGGTACACAATACCCGAGGCACACCGATTTGACGGTAATGACAGAAGCCTTAAGCTTAAATTCTGGGCGACAAGCGACCTTCACCTCAGCGGAAGCAACTATAACAGCGACTACTGGCCTGAGATGACAAAAAACCGCAATAATGCAATGGAGGATATTTTTGCATCCGATGCCGACCTTGCCTTTATCAACGGCGACGTTGTAAACTACGGTCATAGCCGTTTTCCCGAGCTTCTGACATCTTACCTTAATGACAGAATAAATAACGACAGCTATAACGTGTCAAAAATGCCCGTGTTCTTAACCAACGGTAACCACGAGTATATGAATAATGACTCGTCATTGCCAAGCACCAACGGCGGCTTTGACTTTGATCCCATACAGGGCGTAATTATGGGACAGCTTGACTATATTGCAAAGAATTATCCCGATATAAAAATCACTCACGACGGCGAAAGTATGTGGTATGCGGCGGATATCAAGGGAGTAAAGTTTATCTTCCTGTCTTCACCCGAGGAAAAGGCTTCGGGCGACAGCATGACATATACCGTAAGCGAAGGACAGCTTGAATTTCTTGATTATCAGCTTTATGAAAGCGAAGCGTCCAATAAAACGGCTGTAGTTGTAACCCACGTGCCCCTTGATAAGTATGTTCCCGCCGATACCGATACAGGCTATCAGGCAGGTATTTCCAATACATCGGCAGTTGAGCAGATTCTTGCAATGCACCCCAATACGCTTTTCTGTACGGGACATTCCCATTCCGATATCGGCGATGAGGACACCCATTTTGTTGTGACAGGGGATATGACAGAAAAGTTTACCCATCTCAATGACGGCTGTCTTGTGTGGATAGATCCTACAGACGGCGTTGGTGAAAACGGAACAGCTTATATCAAATCCTACTCAACGGGTATGTATATTGAAATATATAATGACCTTATTGTTGTAAGGGGCAGAAAGTTCCTTGACGAAAGTAAATACTTCGGTCACGCCGTGTACCTTATTCCAACACAGGACAGAGACAGGGACGTTGTAAAGGCGGAAATTTCAAAGGATTTTGTTTACGGCAATGAGACCTTTGACGCAGTAGTGGGGGACGAAGAAGAATATACCTATAGCTGGATTATTGACGGTGCGGTTGTGGGAACGGAAAAAACGCTCACACTCACAGAAAACGCCGATTATGAAGGCAAATACCTCTACCTTCGTGCAACCGATAAGGACGGCTATTATGTGACAACAAAATCGGCATATCCTTATATGACGGTAAAAGAGATTGACGCAGGACAAAAGTGCGAAAATCCCAAAACTGTGTTTGTTCCTTTTGGTGAGGATTACAGCGGAAAGTACGTAACCGTTGCCGTGTACGATGGCAATGATACGCTTTGTGCATTGAAATTTGTAACCGACAGCACAAAGCTTTTGAAAATAAATATAAACCCCGCACTTGATGCTAAAACAGTAAAGGTGATGGTGCTTGATAACCTTTCAAGCCTTGTGCCTGTGTGTGAGAATAAAACAATAGCGGTTGATTAATCTGACAATTGCATATAAAAACGGAGCTTGTAACGGTTGTTGCCGCAAGCTCCGTGTTTTGTTATGAGATTATAGCCTGTTATGTGATTATAATTTATGGCAAAAGACTTTTCCATAACATCATGCTGTTACTTATTTCAAAGGAAATCTCGCCCTTGTCGCACAGCCACGAAAGATAGGAACGCACCGTGCTTCCAACAAGCGCGTACTGCTCGGCTGTCATGGTAAGACCGTAGATATCAAACAGCTTACATAAAAGCTTTTCAAAGCACATTGCTTCTTTGAGAAGCTCTTTTATTTTGTCTGCAATTTCGTATACCACACTTCGGTTGAGCTGACATAAAGCGCTTAAACTTTCGCAGGGCGCAGCGTGGGACGGGACGAAAAGAGAACAGCACATTTCTTCAAGCATATCAAGGGTTTCAAGATACTTTGCAACGTCATAAATAAATGAAATTCTGTACTTTTCAAGAGTCGTATCGCTGCTTACACTGTCTGCTGCAAAAAAAGTACCGTCAGGCGTCTTTATTCCCACCATGTCAAAAGAGTGACCGTAAAGAGGGATTATTTCAAGCTCCTTGGGAAAATCGGGGTGGGAAAAATCCACAGCCTCGCTTTGTGAGGCAAGTAAAAACTTGTGCCTTAAACCTCCGTGGGGATAACCGCCGTAAAGGAATGACGGCTCAAGAACGGGGTATTCTGTAAATGCCTTTTCAATGCCTCCCGAAAAAACACGGCAGCCTGTCTGCTTTTGAAGGTAAGAATTGCCACCAATGTGGTCGGCGTGGGAATGGGTGTTGATTATTCCCTTTAAGCTCCAGCCCTGTTCACCAAGGATTTTAAGCACCTTTTTGCCTGCGTCCTTGTCGTTTCCGCTGTCGATAAGATAGGCATCACGGTTGTCTTTTACATATATTCCGATTTTGGCAGGGCAGTTGATATAGTAACTGCAAGAGCCTGCCTGATTTAACTCATACATCGCTTTGTCCTCACTCAATTGTCGGATTTGGTTTTTGGTATATACTTTAGCCTAAAGCTATCTCATCAATTTCCTTAAGCTCCTCGTCACAAAAGCTTGTATTGCCCAGCATTTTAAGGTTGTCAAGAATCTGACTGCATTTTGATGCACCAATAAGCACGCTTGTAACGGCAGGCTTTGAATAAACCCACGCCAGCGCCATCTGTGCAAGTGACTGACCTCTCTTTTTAGCAATTTCGTTGAGCTTTGAAATTTTGATAAGAGTTGCTTCGCTTACCGAGCTTTCCTTTAAAAATCTGCCGTCGGTTTTAATTCTGCTGTCGTCGGGAATACCCTTTAAATACCTGTCGGTAAGCAGTCCCTGTGCAAGCGGGCTGAAAATAATCATACCCTTTTTCTCGGCGAGGGCTGTGTCAAGAATACCGTTCTTCTCGGCATTTCTGTCAAAAATTGAGTACCTGTTCTGATTGATGATAAAGGGACATCTCATTTCACGGAGAATGTCAGACGCCTTTTTCATGGTTTCACCGTCATAATTTGAAAGACCTGCATAAAGAGCCTTTCCGCTTTTTACCGCCGTGTCAAGTGCACCCATGGTTTCTTCAAGAGGTGTGTCGGGGTCCATACGGTGGTGATAGAAAATGTCAACGTAATCAAGCCCCAGACGCTTAAGACTTGCATCAAGGCTCGACAGAAGATACTTTCTGCTTCCAAAGTCGCCGTAAGGACCTTCCCACATATAATAGCCCGCCTTGGTGCTGATAACCATCTGGTCACGGTAAGAGCTCATATGCTCACGAAGAATTTTACCGAAGTTTTTTTCGGCACTGCCTGCTTCGGGACCGTAGTTGTTGGCAATGTCAAAGTGGGTAATACCGTTGTCAAAGGCGGTAAAGCACATATTTTTCATAGTCTCAAAACAGCCCGTGTCGCCGAAATTGTGCCATAGTCCAAGGGACACCGCAGGAAGCTTGAGACCGCTTTCTCCGCACTTGTTGTAAACTGCGTTTTCGTATCTTTTTTCATTTGCAATATAGCTCATACCAAAACCTCGCTTTCACTTTTATTGTTGCCGTTTCGGCAAAACATTATTACGGTAATTTGGTTAAATAAACTTGTATGCGGTTACAGTCTCGTACTTTTCGCCCTTTTTGAGGATTGAAGTGGGGAAGTGGGAGAATTTCAGATTGTTGGGGAATACCTGTGTTTCAAAGCATACACCGCCGTGAATGGGGTAGAGTGCACCGTCCTTGCACACACGTCCCTGCTCAATTACGTTGCCTGCATAAATCTGAACACCGGGAAGGTCGGTGTACATTTCCATAGCGATGCCTGTCACGTCGCCCTTCAGCTCGCCGAATTTTCTGTAGCCTTTTCCGTTCAGTACAAAGTTGTGGTCAAAGCCGCCGAAGAGCTTAATTTGTTCGTGGTCGGAGGCAAATCTTTCGCCCATAGTCTCATCTGTTGAAAAATCAAAGGGTGTGCCCTTGACACTGAGAATTTCACCTGTAGGCATACATTCGTCGTTGTTGGGGGTGTAGAAGTCGCAGTCAAGCCATAACTTGTGACCGTCAACGGTGCCGCTGTTATGCCCGTTAAGGTTGAAGTATGCGTGGTTTGTCATGTTGAGAACGGTGTCGGCATCGCTTTCGCCGAGGTAGTGGATAACAAGAGCGTTGTCCTGTGTAAGAGTGTAGGTTACCTTGATGTCAACATTTCCGGGGAAGCCTTCTTCCATATCTTCGCTTTTTGTTGTGAGAATAAGCTTTGGCTCGTCGCCGTCAACCGTTTCTGCGTCCCATACCTTTTTGTCAAAGCCAACCTTGCCGCCGTGAAGATTGTTTCTGCCGTTGTTGGCGTACAGCTTGTATGTCTTGCCGTTAAGGGTAAATTGGGAATTTTCTATTCTGTTGGAGTTTCTTCCGATAAGTGCTGCAAAGTAGCCTTCGTTGTTTTGGTATTCCTCAATGGAATCACGTCCCAGAACCACGTCAACACCCTTGTATATGAGCTTTCTGATAATACCGCCGTAGGTGAGAATTTCAGCCTGTGTGCCGTTTTTGTTTGACAGGGTGTAGGAGTAAACCTGCTTACCGTCTGTTGTTCCGAATAATGCTTTTGTAATTGACATATTATTTCCTCCGTTTTTATGTAGGTTGTTTTATTTTGTAAAGCTTTGGTTTCACACTCTGATGTACTCTGTGGAAATACCGCCGTCATTAAAATCCACGATGCGGTAGCCCCAGTTTTTTTCACGGTTGTGCCCCGAATTATAGGAAAAATCACCGCAGTAGAATACAGGCATATTTCTCCACTCATCGGGGAGCAATACCGAGTTATCTCTGTGTGTATGTCCCGTGAAGGCACACACAATTCGGCTGTTTTCAAATATTATCTCTCTAGCCTTGTCACTTTCCATTAATGGGATTATATCGTGGGCGCAAATAATGATTTTATTGTCGGGGTAATCCTTCAGCACTTGCTGTACAAGCTCAGCATTGATTCCCGTATAAATGCCGTCGCTGTTTTCCTTTGGGTCAAGTCCGCCGCCAAAGGTATCAAGCATAATAAACACAAAATTGCCGTATACCACAACGTATTCTCTTGGATAGCCTGTAATTCTTTCCCAATCCTTGTGACCGTACTGCTCGTGATTACCGGGAATCATAAACATTTTACAGGGAAGCTTGTCAAAAAAGCGTTTCATAAAGTCATCAGTTCTGCTGACGGGCTTTTCCCATAAGTATGAGCCGCCTATTTCCCATTTCCAGAAATCAAGGGAATAATCTCCAAGGGACAAAAGTCCGTCGAATTTGCGTTTGTTATACTCTTCACCGAGCTTGGTGCACATCAGCTCCATTCTGTCGTAGGTAGGCATTTCGTGCCACTCAATATGACAGTTGTGAATGTCGGTTACTATTACGATTCTGTTTTGTTCTGAGTTTTCGATAACGTATTCTTTATATTTTTTCATATTATACTTTCCTTTCGGCATTCTTTATAATACTACATTAAGATTATACCACACAAACAAATGCAATTCAACATTAAATCATATTTATTCCAAATTTCCTATTGAAAAAACGCCGTGTCCGTGTTACAATAAACAAAAACGCCTTCATAAACTTTGAAAGGATGATTAAATATGAAAAAGTACGACATCGCCGCTTACATCTGGCCTTCCTACACGGGAGACGAGCCCCGAAGCCGCATTTTCTGGCCTGAAGGCTACGGCGAATGGGAAACAGTGAAAAATTCCAAGTCCAAATGCGACAGACACGTATGGCCTCGCAAGCCCCTATGGGGATATGTCAACGAAGCAGACCCCTTTGTTATGGAAATGGAAATTGAAGCGGCGGCGGCACACGGTGTAAATGTGTTCATCTATGACTGGTACTGGTACGACAACCGTCCTTTTCTTGAGCAGTGCCTTGATAACGGCTATCTTAAAGCACGTAATAACGATAAGGTCAAGTTTTACATTATGTGGGCAAACCACCCTTGCTCCATGCTTTGGGACAGACGTCAGGCAGGACTTGACGTAAAGGTATGGGACGCAATAACCGATTTTGAGGTTTTCAAAACAATAGCCGACAGAATGGTAAATATGTATTTCACACACCCGTCTTACTATAAAATTGACGGCAAGCCCGTTTTCATGATTTACCTGATTCATAAGTTTATTCAGGATTTGGGCGGAGTGGAAAACGCAAAGAAGGCTATGGAATATATGAACAATGCCGCAATCAAGGCAGGTCTTCCCGGCATCCACTGGCAGGCGCATTATCTCAACAGTTTCAAAAAGGCAAGACCTGATGCAAGCTTTGACGGAACAACCATTGATATTCTTAAATATCTTGGTTTTGACAGCTCAACAATCTATCAGTTTGCGGCATCTGTGGACATGAACAGACCTTATCCCGATGTGCTCAAGGACGCAAAGATTATCTGGGACAGATTCAGCAGTGAGACGGATATTCCGTTCTTCCCACACGTTTCTCTCGGTTGGGACACAAATCCCAGATTCCCCGAATTTCTCGACCGTATCACCACCGACACAACTCCCGAAAACATCAAAAAGGCGTTTGTTGAGGTAAAGAAGTATGTTGATAACCACCCCGAGCTTCCCGTACCTCTTATCACCGTAAACAGCTGGAACGAATGGACAGAGTCAAGTTACCTCCAGCCCGACGATATCAACGGCTACGGATATCTGAAGGCACTTAAGGAAGTTTTCGTTGACGGAATAGAAGAATAAACTGAGAAAAAGAACACATTCCCCAAAAAAGAATGTGTTCTCGAGCTTGTCGCAAAACTATTGTGAAAGTTTAGGTCAAGCCTTTTCAAAGGCTTGCGGTTTCCAAAGGCAGAGCCTTGGTCGCCGTCCGCAGACGGCGAAATTCCTTATGCTTCATAAAGCGCAGGAAAGGTGAATTTACCGTCCTTCAAAAGACGGTAAAGAGGAAAACCCTCGCCGGGGGTTTTCCTAAAACGTGAGATAAAACATACTATTTCAACAGGCTCAAAGCACATCTTCCGATGTGCTTTTCCCGGCGCAGAAGGAGAGATTTGGTCTCCGACCACCTCAGATTCATAGTCGCACTGCTCCGCTCTCGCATTGCTCCTTGAATCTTCACTCGCTTTTGCTCGCTGTTTCTGCCACCGGCAGCGCTCGCAACGCTCCCTCTCTCGCCTCGGCGCTCGAGTTCAATACAAAGCAAAAAGCACATCTTCCGATGTGCTTTTCCTGGCGCAGAAGGAGAGATTTGAACTATTCACAAATAACGCAATTACGTGCATCTTGCGTGAATTGACTACTTTCTGAATACTTAAAGGTGCATTCGACTACTTTTTTAGGTAGTCATTCCATTTCTGTACGGACTGTTCCTGTCGTGATTCACTTAAGTGTGTATATATATCGAGCGTTGTCTTTATATCTGCGTGCCCTATCCATTTTTGTGCAGTCTTAACATCTATTCCGGCATCGAAAAGCATTGTTGTATACGAGTGTCTCAGCTGATGCGGAGTACATTCAATTCCCGTTGCTCGTTTTAGTGCGTTCCATCGGCGTGTCACTTGTGCATTATGCATTATTCCTTGTTCATCATTCTCAAAAATGTACTTTTGCTTTTTTCTTCTTTTAAGTCCTTCAACAAGTATTTGCGGAAGCGGTATTTCTCGTATGCCTGCTTCTGTTTTTGGTTGGTCTTTTATGTATGGAACATTACCGTTCCACTCTACGGTTTTACTTATATGTATAACCATATTATCAAAATCAACATCCTTTGGAGTAAGTGCAAGTGCTTCTCCTCTTCTGCATCCGGTATAGAGAAGAAACTTGGCAAAAAAACCAAATGGTACATCATCGGTCAGATTTTTAATAATATCTTCATCTGCCTGCGATGCTTTTTCTCTCTTTGGTGTTACTGCGGACTTTGGAACTCGCAAGCGTACCAAAGCACACGGATTTGCAGTTATCAATTTATTCTCAAGTGCATAGGTAAATATCTGCTTAAGTATTGCGTAGCGTTCCTTTATGGTTTTTTTTGCGTAGGCTTTTGCTGTAAGTTCATTCAGGTATTCTTTAACATCAGTTGCTGTAATATCGGCTATAGGCGTGTCACCAAAAAACTCTATAGCAGCTTTCTTACCAGGTCTATACAATTTTAAGCTATTATTTTGAAGTGTCGGGAAGTGCTCCTCTGCCCACCTTTCAGCAACATTATCAAAGTTTAACGATTTCTCATACTCATTCTCCAAAGCGAGCATCTGCTTATTGAAGTCCTTGACAGCTTCTCTTTCTGTATTCGCTGAGCTATACAGCAGTTTTGATTTTCCGTTGGGAAGTGTTATCCTTTTTTGATATCTTCCGTCGCTTCGTTTTTTCATTTAGTTGCTCCCCGTGTCAATCCAAATACCTAAGAAGCTGCATAAGATACTGGCCGTTCATTACATCTGTTTCATCTTTCTCAAGTATTCTCTTATTAAATGTGACAAATCCGTTGCTTTCATAAAACTCAAGAAGCTTCGGATTATCCTCACACTCAACATAAACCGTTTTACCGCTGGAAATTCTTTGTATTTCTCTTACTCTATCCAGAGCCATACTAAGAAGTTCATCACCTGTTATGAGTTTATTATACCCGTTTGTGTAATTTTTCCCCAACTGAGCTATCAAAGGGCTTACTATGTACATTTCTCCTGTGTCCGGATTTGCTGCAGCAAATTTATTTAAACGTCTTCTCAGATTAGAGCTTACACTGCTTCTGGTTACTCTTATTGTCTTCAGGCAAAGTGTATAATACCCTACAAGCACAGGCTCGTCTTTATATGATGCAAACACCAAATGGGTATTGGCTATGCCTTGTTCTGAAAAAGTTATTGCAGAAGAACGCAAAAAAAATTCAACGTCCTTATTCAAAGGACAAGAAAACTCGGAAACAATACGCTTTACCGTTTCACGTTCGTTCCCGAGTTCTTTTATCATATCTTGAAGCGAAACTTGCAAATATCCCGTCATATCTTTGTGCCAAATATTTTGAAGATTTCTTCGCCTTTGACATCCCTTGTTATCTTCGATACGTTGACAACTTTATGTCCCTTATTCTTTGAATTCTCAAGGGCAGCTGCTAAATTACGAGCACTTCTTTTATCTTTGATATTGATATTTTTGGTTATACTTTTTGTTGCCATAACATAACTGCTCCTTTCTGTACAGTACTGTACTACAAGTATATTATATGCAACTTTTTGTTTTTTGTCAATGTTTTTGAAAAAAATTTTTCAATCGCTTCGTTTTTTCATTTAGTTGCTCCCTCTATATTTGTAGTCGCCGATGCGACGAGCTTGCCGATGAGCTGCGTATCTTTAAATCGCAGCCATTTTTCTTTATTACAAACAATTATAATTCTTTTTCTTGCTCTTGAAATTGCAGTATTCAATACACAACGCCCCAAAGCTTTGGTGGAATCTGTAAATCCAAAAGGGTGAGTGTCAGTCACCGAGATAATAACATCGTCCCATTCACGACCTTGAGACGTATGAATGGTAAGAATATTATCGTCCTTGGATTCTTGTTTTTCCTTCAACAAACTTACTTGCTTTCTATACGGTGCAAGTACTGCATAATTGACGGGATTGTTTTTTGAAATATATGATTTTACTGCCTTAGCTTCTGACAAAGACGAAAAGGAGTCTGTTTTACCAGCAGCATCAACAACTATTATTTCTGTTTTAAATGTCTGTTGACCTGAAAAGCCTTTTTTGTATACATACTCATCAAGAATTTTAGCAAGATTATCGCCGAAACGGTAAGTGTCTGTAAGAAAAGCGGTTTTTACGGCGTAACTATACGGTACTTCATTATTCGCCCATACATTATAAGCTCTTTCAAGCGTATACTTTTCTGACAACAATTCCGAAAAGAACAGTGCTGATTGCGACCACATAAACAAAAGTGTATCAATATCCTTTAACGCTTCTTCTTCGGCAACACAGATTGGAGGCAATTGCATATGGTCTCCTAACATCGTTATCGGTGCTTTAAATGCAAACATAACGCCAGCTTTGACAAGAGGCACATATGCCGCCTCGTCAAGAAATATGTGACTTATGGGATAGTCTTTTAACTGTGTTTCGGAGCTGTCATAATGTGCCAAAAGGTAGTCAACGGTACAAGCTGTAACAAGAGCTTGTTTATTTTCTGTTTGAATTTCCTGCAGCAAAGCTTTATAACATTTTTCTTCTGCAGACAATTCTAACCTTCGCTCCTCTGAATATTCATTCGAAATATCATATGAATATTTTCGGATAATTTCCACATCCGTACATTCATTTTTAAAGTGTGTAACACATATTGAGTATATTTTTTCCTCGGTAGTCTGAAGCTTGTCAATGCACTTTGACAATATACTTCGTTCTTTTTTATTCTTTTCCTCAATTAAGTCTATCTTCTTTTTGTCATCTTCAATACTATTAACAAGATGACAATATTGCGAATGTACCAAGCTGTATTCTACTTCAATGTTTGAAATTTCTGACTGTAATTCAGCTCGCTGTTCTTCGTATTCGGCTGACGTTTCTACGGTTACAAACTTACTTTTAATTTTGTAAAGCAACGATGCTTCCTTTTTCTTTAATGAAGCTATCTTTAAAGACAAGCTATCTGCAATAATCCGCTTTTTTGCTAAGCTTATTTTCAACACATTTTCTTTTTCTTTATATGAATTCAGTTTATCTTCCTGAATTGACAATTCATTAAGCATTACTTCTTTTTCGTGCTGTTCTGCTTCAATGTCATTACTAAGCTTTTCCATACAAAGCGTGATTTTATCATACAACGATATGTAATGTACAAGCTCGTTATATTTTTCAAACAAAAGTAATTCGGAATTGACAGCCTGTATTTTTTTGTTGAGTTCCTTGATACGTTTTGTCTTTTCGGTCAGCACACAGGCTTTAGGGTATTCCTTCAAAAAATTTTTAGTAGGAATCCCGAGTCTCGATATACAGTCGTACTCGATATTTTGTTCCTGCATTGTTTTGATAACAGCTCTCAGTGTCTGTTCGATTGCAAGGTTTGTAGGTGCAAGCACCAACACGTGCTTTTTCTGTTTGATATATGTGATAATACAATCGGCGAGCACTACCTGTGTCTTACCGGTTCCGGGAGCACCCCAAATGTATGACACCTTATTATTGAGAGCTGTGCTGACAGCTGTCTTTTGCTTTTCAGATTCGTTACCCGAGAAAAACACGCTTTCGGTTGGAACTTCGTTTTGCTGAGGTCTTTTTATGCTTTTCCCATACAAAGCATACCATTCAACTACATTTTTTATTAAAAAGGTGAGATCTGAAACTATTCCTACATTATTGGGCTTAAGTACACTAAAGTACGGTAAAAAATCATCCTTAATTTCAATTTTCAAAATATGCTCTTCATCATCTTGTTCGATAATTCTGAAGTATTCGTTTTTTACAAAGCCCTTTATTCTGTCCGAAAAGAACTTATCATCAATATCGCCCGATACTACTTTTAACAATGTGCTCTCGACACCCTTAGCTACAGCGTTGAGCTTTAATGCAAACGTATTATCTTCAATGTGCATAATATCTTGAACTTTTAATTCAAAATAGTTTGAGCCCTTTTCCTCGGTTATCTTAAGATAATTATTGGCACATTGAATTGCAGCTTTAGTTATTTGCGTCGGTGTCATCTTTTCTACTCCTTTATAAATTACACAGCGGCAGTCGAAATCTGACTGTCTTTTTTATATTTGCCGCTTTCAACAAGGTCATCGGCATAATCCAGAAGCTTTTCCTTACCTTCGGCGTTAAGCTCATCATACAGTTCCAAAAGGCGGTTATGACCTGCGTTGTTCTGATGCTGGCTTTTCTCTTCGCTCAGGCCGAGAAGGTAGTCAACAGAAACATTCAGATTTTCTGCAAGCTTTACAATACTATCAAGTCTTGGAAAATAACCGCCTGACTGCATAGAAGACAAAGCGTTTTTACTGAGACCGCTATTTTCTAATAAATCTTTAATAGCCATTTTTTTGTTTTTTGCCAATTCTTTTACAAGAATCGCAATTTCTTGGGAATTTTTCATAAAATTACCTCTTTTCCATTGTTATATTTTTACAAATCCAAAGAAATTTGGTGTTTTGTATTGACATTCCAAATAACTTGGGATATAATAACCTCAACAAAACAAAAAACGTTACACAAGCTTCGAGATATTCTGCTTGCACTTTATATCGGAAGCCGTGGGGTATGTAATTATAGTTAGACGCTTTTATTATATCACCCACATTGTGTATTTGTCAACTGTTTTGATTTGAGCCGGGAAAAGGTAAACATACTGTTCTGTTGTTGTTTTATATTTCCTCATTATATAAAGTAAACCTCAAAGTACCTTTACCGGCTCAACCTTCCCTTTTTATTTTTTTCTTTTCTGCTGAAAAAATATTTACAAGGGAACACCTTGGCGGACAAAAAAAGAGAACCTACGGCAGTTGGTGTGCCATAAGCTCTCCTCGCAATTTTTACCCGAAACTTGTTGCAGTAAGATAAATATTGAATTCTGCCTTTTATACTGTGGCGGTCAGTGGTCTTTGGTTTACGAATTGCGATTTGTCCGTCATTATCAGATTACCCTTCCCTTACAGGAAGGCGTTAAGAAAGGAGTGATATTTTGGGAGAGTACTATCTCAAGGCACGCATCAAGGCTTTAGGCATCACAAGCAAGTATCTTATTTCTCAGCTGCAGAAGCAAGGGTACGACGTCAACG
>JAZQFS010000105.1:0-25304 GCA_045539625.1 Eubacteriales bacterium
ACACCGATGTAGCTGAGCCGGAAGTAAAACCTGAGGAAAAGCCACAGGAAAAGCCTGCTAAGCCTGAGACTACAAAGCCTGCAGCTCCTGCTACAAAGCCCCAGGATAAACCTGCAACTACACCCGAAAAACCGGCTGAAAAGCCCAAGGAAGAGGTTAATACTCCGGCTGAAAAACCGGCTGTTAAAGAATATTCAATTAAAGAAGTACACACAATTATCAAGAACACCTACGGAGAAGATTATCGTCCCAACGTTGAAATTCCCAAGGAATCCTTACAGGATCTTTTCGGTATCAATCTTGACGACGTGGACGAATTTATCGCAGAACAGCCAATGATTAGTGCCAATATCGACACATTCATTGCTATCAAGGCGAAAACGGGCAAAGGTGAGTCTGTTGCAAGTGCACTTAATGCGTACAAGAACAGCCTTCTTGACGGTGCTATGATGTACCCCTCAAATATGCCGAAAGCTCAGGCTGCAAGGGTCGTTCGTCACGGCGACTATGTATTCCTTGTAATGCTCGGTGCCGCAGGCGATATGGAAGCAGATGAAGAAACCCAGCTCAGCTTCGCGAAGGCTCAGGTAGAAAAAGGTGTAAACGCAATCAATAACTACTTTACAAAATAAATCGGAGATAAACTATGGTTTTTAGCAGTATAAGCTTTCTGTTTTACTTTTTACCCTGTGTTCTAATTGCATATTTTATAGCACCACGCCGTTTAAGAAACGCAATTCTTGCTGTTGCGAGCCTGCTTTTCTATGCATGGGGTGAGCCTCGCTATATCCTGATTATGCTTTTCTCCACTGTTGCGGATTATACTTGCGGACGTCTTATCGCTCGTGAGCAAAATAAAGGCAAAAAGGGTAAAGTGTATCTGATTGCTTCTATTGTAATTAACTTAAGTGTTTTAGGATTCTTTAAGTATTTTAACTTCCTTGCAGGAAACGTAATGTCTCTCTTCGGTGGAGATGCTACCGGACTTCTTAACGTAACGCTTCCGATAGGTATATCGTTCTATACCTTCCAGACAATGTCTTATACAATAGACGTATACCGCAAAAACGTACCTGCACAAAAGAATATTATAAACTTTGCAACCTTTGTAACCCTGTTCCCGCAGCTTATTGCAGGTCCTATTGTTAAATATACCGATATTGCCGAGGAACTTGACGATGTAAACCGCGGCAGCGTGGATATGTTCTCTGAAGGAGTTGCTCGTTTTATTGCGGGCCTCGGCAAGAAGGTTTTGTTTGCGAACAATATTGGTCTATTGTGGGATGCGATTTCATCTACTTCGATAGGTGAAATGAGCGTTGTGTACGCGTGGCTTGGAATTATTGCATATGCATTCCAGATTTATTTTGACTTTTCTGGCTATTCCGATATGGCAATAGGTCTTGGTAAAATATTCGGATTTGACTTTCCCGAAAACTTTAACTATCCGTACATTTCAAAGTCTGTCAGCGAATTCTGGCGCAGGTGGCATATGACTCTCGGCTCTTTCTTCCGAGATTATGTGTATATTCCGCTGGGCGGTAACAGGCACAACGTTTTCAGAAATCTGTTTATTGTGTGGTTTCTGACAGGCTTCTGGCACGGTGCAAGCTGGAATTTTATCATATGGGGATTATATAACGGTTTGTTTATCTGCCTTGAAAGGATTTTTAAGTCACAGTTTGAAAAGATACCGTCTGTAATAAAGCACATTTATCTGCTGACAGTAGTAAATATTGGCTTTGTATTCTTTAAATTTGAAAGCCTTGCCGTAGCAGGTAAATACATAAGCTATATGTTTGGTGCAGGTGCATCCTTTACAAGCTTTGACCTTAACACAGAGCTTATAAACAATATTTTCTGGATAGCTCTTGCAGTAATACTGTGTATGCCTGTGATGAAGTATTTTGAAAGACTTTATACAGGTTTATCAAGAATCAACGTTCCGCTGTCAATAGCGGCGAACACCGCAAGACTTGCGCTTATAGCTGTTTTAATTGTTTTTTCAACTGCACATCTTGCAGGCAACAGCTTTAATCCGTTTTTATACAATGCGTTCTAAGAAATTCATATAAGTGAGGAAATTATCATGGCTAAAAATAAAGGACTTGGAAAAGGTCTTGATGCATTATTCGCCGACTCTGATTACGGCTTTGCACAGGACGCTCAGAATAACGCTGCAGTTTCATCGGTGAGAATTTCCGATATTGAGCCCGATAAGCAGCAGCCCAGAAAACGCTTCAACGAAGAGGCTCTTAAAACCTTATCCGACAGCATTGAAAAGCACGGTGTACTGCAGCCCCTTGTTGTAAGAAAAACCCATACGAGCGAAGCAGACGGTGCACTAAAGCTTTCTGTTGACAAGTATACCATCATTTCAGGTGAACGCAGATGGCGTGCCGCAAAAATGGCAGGACTTACAGAAGTTCCCGTAGTTGTCAAGGAGCTGAGCGACACTGAGGTTGCGGCGGTAATGCTTGTTGAAAATCTCCAGAGAGAAGACCTTAATCCCGTTGAGCTTGCGGAAGGTCTTAAAAGACTTATTGAGGAATTCGGTCTTACTCAGGAGGAAGCGGCGGCAATCGTTGGAATTTCGAGGCCTGCTCTTACAAACTCTCTTCGTTTGCTTTCACTGCCTGATGAGGCACTTGACGCATTGGCAAGCGGAGACATTTCTCAGGGACATGCAAGAGCTCTTCTCGGACTTGGAAATGAAGACGACATTCTGTCTCAGCTTCAGACGGTAGTTGCCAAAAATTTGTCTGTAAGAGAAACAGAAAAGCTTGTCAAAGATTATATAATTGCAAAAGAAAAGAAAGCCAAAGAGCTTCCCGACGACAATGCAATAAAAAATGCTCGTGATATGAAGGTTTACATCTCAAAGCTCGAGGAGAAGCTTTCATCGGGTGTAGGCAGAAAAATTTCTATCAGTCAGAACAAGAAAAAGCCCGGCAGCGGCAAGCTTGAAATTGAGTACTATAATGAAGAAGATTTTGAAGCACTTGTAAAGCTTCTTTGCGGCAACGATATTTTAAGCGATAATTAAGGGGTAAAAAATGATATTTAATTCAGATACTGTATATTATATTATCTGGGCGGCAGTTATTGGCATTGCTTTTGCCATTGTGTACACAAACCTGCAAAGAGGAGCTATAAGCAGATTTATCTCGTCGCTGATTTCAAACGACATTAGCTGTCAGGAAAAGGCGTTGACCTTGCAGGATATGAATATTTCGGGCATCTCTGCCAAAATTATCAAAAGTGCAGTAAAAAATCAAAACGGTCTTAAAAAGGCTGTCTGTTGTTTTGCTGTCTCAGAAAAAGAGCCGTGTGACGAAGCAGAAAGACTTATATCGGGCAATAAAGAAACGTATCGCTATTGTCTTTCGGATACTGTTGATACAGATGAGCTTTTAAAAAAATATTCATTCAAAAAGCTTGGTGTCGGACAAATACTTCTTGTTCTTGCTTGTGTTATTATTACTGCAATTCTTGCAACAAAGGCTGTTGACATTCTCGAAACCTTTGCAAGAAAAACTTCGGAAGAACAGCAGGAAGAACAACAGAATGACGACGCACAGCAAAAGAATGAAAACGAAGCACAATCGGACAGTTCTTCCAACACAGCTTCCGATAACAACAACCTTGAGAACAAAACACCGTCTGTCCCCCCTGCTGTTTCAGAAGACAGCACAAAGGACGACGGAGAGGTATCACGTCCTTCCATTCCCATGCTTCCTACAGCTCAGTAAAACACCTATAAAGGAGAATTATAATGAACAAGAAAAATTCAAAGACAACAAATCCGCTTATTATTGTACTAATTGTGATTCTTGCACTTCTTGCAGTATCAGGAATTATTATGTATTCCGCAGGTTTTCGTTACATCAAAGAAGACAATGTAAAATTCCTCGGTAAAGTGCGTGACAATGTGCCTTACAGCGGCAGCATCACATATTCTGACGGCACCAAAGGCAAGCTTGTTACCGATAAGGAAAGCGGTGAAACCCGAATTGAATACTCAACAGGCGATGTATACACAGGTGATCTTGACGGCGTAGTAAGACACGGAAAAGGCACTGTCACTTATATAAGCGGTGATGTTTATCAGGGTGATTTTGTTGACAACGAAAGAACAGGCAAAGCAGTTATAACCTATGCTTCAGGCGACAGATATGAGGGTGATGTAACAGGAGGTATTCCCGACGGCACAGGCTATTATACATTGGCAAGCGGTGCAAGCTACTACGGCGAGTTTTCAAAGGGGTTAAAAAACGGAACGGGTGCGTATGTTTCCGATGACGGCTCATATTATTACGGAACATTCAAAGACGACCTGAGAAACGGCACAGGTATCATTACCGTTCCCCTCTACAACGGCTCGGTTTACACAGGTCAGTGTAAGCAGGTATTTTCTAACGGCGACGTGTACGAGGGCGACTTTGTCAATGATGCAAGAAGCGGCAGCGGCAAATATACCTGGGCAAGCGGTGAAACCTATGTAGGCACCTTCAAAGACGGAAAATTCCACGGAACAGGCACATATACCTTTGCTGACGGCGAAGAATATACAGGAGAATTTATAGACGGTCATTTTCCCGAAGAGGAACAGGCGGAGAGCGAAAATGAGGCTCAGTGATAATTCAATTGTTTTAGAGGGTATTATCTCCATAACTGCTGCAATCGAAGCAAATAAACGTAATATTTTAACAGTATATGCCGACAAAGAAAAGTACGAAAAACGTGATCGCAAAGCCACAAGGTTTATATCTATGCTTAAGCAAAAAGGAATTGACTATAAGCTTTGCGACAGAGCATATATCGACAGCATCACCGACGGTGAAACACACGGCGGCTTTGCGGCAGAGGTTTCAGAACGAAGTTACAGTGATTTTTCCCAATTTATATCCCAACTTAAATCGGGTGAATATGCTGTTTTCCTTGACGGTGTTGAAGACCCCTTTAATTTCGGCTATTCCATAAGAAATTTGTTTGCATTCGGCTGTAAAGGCTTTATTATGCCAAAGCGAAATTGGATGAGTGCGGCTTCCACCGTTGCAAAGGCTTCGGCGGGAGCAAGTGAGCTGTGTGAGCTTTGCACCGCACCCGATGATTCCGAGGCTCTTGAAATTGTAAGAAACAGCGGAGTAAAAATTGTGTGTGCAGGTCTTTCGCCCACATCTGTACCGCTTTATGATTTCAACTGCAATGAGCCGTTTATACTGTTTATCGGCGGTGAAAAAAGAGGAATTTCAAAGGAATTTTTTGAAAATGCCGATTACGTTGTACATATCCCTTATTCAAATGCCGATGCAAATTTCTCGTTACCAACAGCCTCGTGTGCTGCTATTTTCGGAAGTTATTTATCGAACAAAAAAAACAATGCCATGACTTAGCTGCCATGGCATTTTCTTATTTTATGCACTTTTTACACGGTTCGTATTTACCCAAAACAATGTCGTCGTCCGAAACAAGAACACATTTTGATAAGTCCTTTACGTATTGACAGCCTGAAATGTGATACTTTTTGCCGCTTGCGGTGGCATAGTATGTGACAGTTGAAGACGGTACATCTTCCTTGGTAATCATTTTATTGCTTGAAGATTGTACGGACTCATTTGAGACGTCCAAATCTGAAGAGGCCGAATCTTCCGAAGGTGAGCTTATGCTGACAGCAGCAACGGCTATTTCGGGTACAACCGAATTAATGTCTTCATTGTCAACAACTGCCGCATCGTCGATAATTGATGACATATCTGCAACGGTTGCGGGCAAAGAATTTTCAAGAGGATTCATATTGTTTCTGTTGACATTTCTGTACAGAAATATTAATCCTGCCACACTAACCGTAAGCATAACGGCGAAAATGCTCAAAAGAACATTTCTGAGTTTAGATTCCGATATTTTGCTTTTTGAATTGTTTTCAATTTCCTGTCTGATTTTTGATGCAAATATATAAGCTTGTATCATCTGACTTTCATCTGCATCACGGCTGTCTGTAAGATTCATAAGACCTAGCAAAACGCTGTAGTAAAAGCATCTTGCCTCATCAGTTTCACCACTTACAAATACCAACTTTTCTTCATCATCATTGATAAGATAGTATTGAAAGTCGTCATTTGCGGCGGTATCCTGTTGTTGAACAACAAAGCCAAATGATTCAAAGGCTGCTTTGAAAGTATCACTGTTCAGGGAAAGATTAAGCTTTTGAACAAGATAAGCTGGTGTAATATCATAGTCGCTGAAATTCATAATTACTCCGATTTTTGCATATTCTGTGCAGTCTGCTTCTTTTCAAGAGCAGCATTGACTATTGTCATAAGGGGTATGTTTCTGCATCTGAGGGTTTCTACGTTGCACACGGTTTTAACTGTGTGCTTTCCTATTTCGTCAAGCTCGGAAAAGGCAGTTAACAGTTCGCTTTTTTCTTTGTCCATAAACACTCCGTTATTAACCGAAAGTCTTATGTTAAGTGCAGAGCAGATTTTTATTACAGTATCAAAGGCCGTGCCTGATACGCCCTTTCTCAGCGCGCTTATTATTGTTGACTGAGGAATATCAACTTTGGCTGAAAACTGCCTGACACTTTTGTGCTGTCTTTTAATTTCTGATTTTATAAGATTGGTTAATTCATCCATATTTATACTCCGTTATCGTAATGTGAAGACGAGATTTCCGCCCTCAAGTATTTTTTCTGTTTTTATTACATAGCCGTCAATTTCTTCACCGTTAAATACAACTTTGTCAACGAGATGCCTGCCGTCGCCGTAGTTTTGTGCAGACACTGTCAGAAGCTTGCCGCCTGAGAGATATATCTCTGCTTTTTCAAACGCGGGTGTTCCAAGCAGAAATTCGCCTTTACCCGATGCAGGAAATAAGCCGAGAGCATTGAACATATAGCACGAGGAAAGCCCTCCTGAATCGTTATTGCCCGGAAGTGCACCCTTACCAAGAGCAAAAGTCTTGTTTACACATTGGTGCACAATGCGGCACAGCTTATCGTGATCATCGGCATATATGTATGCATAAGGTGTTTCCATATCACATTCGTTGTTAAAACCCTGAAAACGGTGATGATGGGAAGAATTGATTTCGTTTTCAGCCCCCAAATAGCGTGGCTGAACTATACTTTCCTGTCCAAAGCCAAAGAATTTATCAAGCAATTCTCTAAAGCGTTCTTTACCGCCTGCAATTGCAATTCGCTTATCCATATCTGCGTGAAGCCTGAAGGAGTAGGTGTATCGGTCGCCCTCATAATACTTTGAGTTATCGCTCATCAGACCGTCAGCTCCGTAAGCAATTGACATACACTTGGCAAGCTCTTGAAGTTTAGCTTTAAGAGCTTCGTTTTTTGTAATGACAGCAACATTTTTGCAGGCATCGGCGACGTCAAGAATATGAGTATATCTTTCAAAAACGCCGCTTTCAAGAAAATCTTTATAGTCTTCCCTGCTCAGCTCTCTGAGAATACACTCTTCTATGTCTTTTATTTCTACTCCTTTTACGCCAAAATGGTAAGCATCGCAAAGAGTGAGTATGCCAAGCATTTTTGCCTGTTCTTCGCAAGGGTAAATATCGGATAACCCAAAACTGCACAGGATTTTGCCGTGGGTTTTGCTGATGTTTACTATAGTCTCGGCAATAAGCTCCGATATATCATCATAAAGCATGAAAATAAGAGGAAAAACTGTTTTATACTGATCCCAAAAGGTCTCAATATCCGAAACAACAAAATCTTTAATGCCAAGAATATTTTCACCGTAAAAGTTTGCAGGTTTTACAAGTGAATGATAGAAATTTGAATAGAATTTTTCCTTATCACTGTCATCTGCCGTAATGTCAATAGAGGAAAGATATTTATTCCAGGTGCTGTAAGCTTGTGATGAAAGTTCGTCAAAATCGGTGCTGCAAGCATCAATGTTGTTTCTTGCTTCGTCACTTCCCAAAGTAGAGTAAGAAACAAGTACTTTGGCACAATTACCGTCAAAGTCAAATACCGCACCGAACTTTTCAGCAAAATTTTCAACGAAAAGTTTATCGCCATCAACAGTATTGTTGCCATCAAACAGCCTAATTGTTGCATTATCTGCAAGTACCCTCACACAGAAGTAAAGCCTGACACCCGACAAAATGCCATCAAAGCAAACCTCATTGCCGTCTGTCTTTCTGACAGTACAATTCTTTGGGTAAGAGTAAAATTGTTTTCCGAATTCCTTTAACAGACCGTCGTTTGAAAAGTCAACCGCTATTCTTCCTCCGTCCTTGCGGAAGCTGTACAGATGCATAGCAGTTTTGCGGGATACCGTTACGGAACAGTCAACGTCATTCATTGTAACGGAATATCTTCCCGGTACGGCACTTTCGTTTTCAGCTTCATAAAAAGTATCTGTATTCTGAATGTCACCGTAAAAAGGGGTAACAATTGCATAGTTGTAATAGTATTTTATACCGCCTGTTCCCGAATGATGAACATGAGAAAATCCGCGTATTTTCATTTTATCGCTGATTTTTCTGATACCGCCGCAATAATTTGGAAAATGTGTACCATATCCGCAAGGATATCCTCCGCTGTAAGCACCCACCGACATCATTCCGAAAGGTAAAACAGCATTGGGAGTTGTATTGCCGCATAAAGCTTTTATATAGTACCATTTTGAGCCGAGACCTGTATCATCGTAATGATCTACTTCCCCATTGCCGTAAAATACGTCAACATATTTGCAGTAGTCCTTCATTTTGTGTCACCTTTATTATTCCCCAACCATGGGAATCTTCTTATCTACCTTTTCGTCGCTGACACCGATAAATCTTAAAAAGTTTTTGCCGTAAACGTGCTCTTTAAAGTCTTCTACATCATCAGGTATAAACTTTTCGTACAACTCATTGTCAATTTTCTGCCATTTATCTGACCAATTGGAATTGTATTTTTCTGTGTTTGAATCTGTACCGAACATAAGGTTATATCTTAATTCGTAGCCGCTGCACAGAAGGTGTCTGAAGACCTCTTCCCTGTAAACCTCGGGAGTTCCGGGTGTGACATCAATAAACATTTCGCAGCTTGTATTGGGCTTTGTATAGTAAGCGTTGTTAAACTTGCCGAATACCGCAATACATTCATCGTACCAAGGCCAAGACACGTGTGCAAGACAGAATTTGAGCTTTGGTATTTCAATGAGCGCTTCGTAATTTGCAGGCTTATGGTTTGCGGCGGAATTCATGCCGTCCCAGCAAATGCCTGAATGAAACATAATTGACTTGCCTCTTGATGCAATTTTTTCGATAACATCCATCGACTTCTGACAAGAAACATTGTATTCGCTGGGAATCATTTTGAAGGCAACAAAGCCTTTTTCAATTGCCGTATCGACCTGATTCAGTGCATCCTCGTCCATGGGATCTATCCAAAAGAAAGGAAACAGTGTGTCGCAGTCACGGCACACATCAAGTGCCGCCTGCATTCTTTCTTCCACGGGCATATTGGGATAATGAATTGAGCCGAGCGAGTAAATGGCTGCTCCGTCAAGTCCTGATTTCTTTAAATCATCGAGGAAGGCTTGATTATTAAAGCTTTTTAAATCGCCGTACACCCCGCCGACATGAGTATGAATATGACAGTCTATTCTCATAATCAGTCTCCTTTAAAATTATTGATATTTACAGTTCTGTTAATGCTGTCCCAGACAACCTCACATTCAAGTGCTTCGGATACAGCACGAAGCGGTACAAGTGTCCTGTTATTTTCTATTTTGGCAGGTACATCAATTTCAACTGGAATTGAATTTTTGTAAAGAATATTGCTGCCAATCTGAAGTGTTACGGTTATGCTGTCTTTTGTAACAGTAACTGTTTTTGTTGAATCGTCCCACTGTACTTCCGCACCTAAGCCTTCAAAAACGCCTCGTAAAGGAACAAGAGTACGTTCATTTTCAATTTTCGGATACACATCAACGGTCAGCTTTTCGCCGTTAATATATACCTTTGGGTGATAAAGCGGATTTAACATATAACCGTATCTGTTGGCTGTAAAATCGTCGATGGGAAAAAGACCGTTTACACATTTCCCTACATTGTTTCCGTTAAGCTGACAAAGCTGCTCTCCGTAATAGGTGTACAAATAGTTCTTATGATCCTTTTGTGCAAAAACAAGTCCTTCGCCAATGTCATAAATAGTTGTGTACACAGGTTCAAAGACAACCTTACCGTAAGCGTTAACAAGTCCGTAAAGCTTCGCCCAGCTATTTTCGGGAGACGGTACGGAAATTCTGTAGAGATTGCTTCTATTATAAATATTTATGTAGTGCACGTCGATTCTTTGGTTATCCGCTGCTTCGTAAACAGTATTCCCATCGGCATTTACAATTTTACGGTTATCGACGACAAACTGATTGTTGACCTTTTCAATGGAACTGTAGTTGCCGAGAGGTATAATAAAATTGCCGTTTCTGTCAGCAACACCTTTTCTGCCGTCTTTGGCATTGCAAAGAATAAAATCGGCATTAATGGGTGCAAAGCCGTTTTCATCAACTCTGATAATATTACCCGATTTATCAACAAGAGTTTTATCTGCAGAGCCGTTATAGAATAGGCAGTATCCGAATCCGAAGACATGTTCCGAAACCCAGTAAGAATCGGCCTTAAGAATTTCCGTGCCGTCTTCAAGGACTAACCCGTACTTACCGGCTGTGTACGTACCGTAATCGCTGAGAACGCCGTCAGCACAAACACGTGCCATACCTTCAACAAATCCATAGGCGTATTCATATTTTGGCGGAATAATCTCAACACCCTTTGAGTTTATAAATCCGTACTTTTTGCCTCTTGAAAACGGTACAAGATCGCTTTCTCCGTCGCCGTCATAGTAACCGAAACGGTAAGTCTTGCTGCCTGTTTTAACATCCGTAACGGGAAAGGTATCATAAACATATTCTGTGAGTCTATAGCCGTTTACATCAAAAAAAGCAGCCAAATCGTTGTCGCCCACAACCATTACAAGTCCGTTTGAACGAACATTAATTGTTTTACCTTCGTAGCTGACAAGGTTGCCGAATCTGTCCGTTGTGAATCTCACAATGTTGTGTGTACCCATTGTACCTACAGCGGTCGATTTACTAAAGGGACTTGCGTACCCAAACTTTGGCTCTATAGCATATTCACATTCAAGTGCAAAAACTGAAATACAAGTTACCAGAGCAATAACCAAAATCGAAACTATCTTTTTCATACGATCATCTCCCTTAACGTAATTTCAATTGAATTATATCACGCTGAGCTAAAAAACACAATAGAAATATTAAAAAAAGCTTGATTAATTATAAATATTTTAAAAGAAAAGAACCGATACATTTCTGCATCGGTTTCCGTATGGCGCGCCGCAAGGGACTCAGCCGCTTCGCGTCCTGACTGCTCGTCGACCGCTATGGCGGTACCCGACTCGCACCACTTCGCTTAAAAACAGCCGTAACAGGCTGATAAAACAAATTCGAACTTTGTATATAAAAAACAGATGACAATCAATAAGTATTAATCTTACATAATTCTTGTTTGCTGTCGGGCTTCCCGACCGCTGCGTGCCCTCTCAGGGTTCGAGTCCCAAAACAAAAAAACCGATACATTACTGCACCGGTTTTGGTATGGCGCGCCGCAAGGGACACATCCGCTTCGCGTCCTAACTGCTCGTCGACCGCTATAGCAGTACCCGACTCGCACCACTTCGCTAAAAAACAGCCGTAACAGGCTGTTTTTCTTAACGCTGCGTGCCCTCTCAGGGTTCGAGTCCCAAAACAAAAAAACCGATACATTTCTGCATCGGTTTTGGTATGGCGCGCCGCAAGGGACTCGAACCCCTGACCTTTTGGTTCGTAGCCAAACACTCTATCCAGCTGAGCTAGCGGCGCATAGCTGTCGTTGACAGCTTTAATATAATATCACTTTTTAAGTTATTTGTCAAGACCTTTTTTGAAAAATCACAAAATATTTTAACTCATTTCTGCAAAGTCAGAATTTCTGCAATTTTTCTCTTAAGAATACCTGCACATCTTATTGAGCCGTTTACATTTGGGTGGCCGACAGCTCCTGTCTGATTCTTATAATCGTATATCGACTTAACTATAAGACTGTATGTATTTTTATCATGCTTATTAAACTGCTGAACAGCCTTAACAACACTTTCTTCAAATACATGCACCATTGCACCGTACATCCAGATAATCGGAGTATCGGGATACATTTTTCTTATTGCTGTAAGCAGCTCAATTCCCCCCTTGACAAACTCTTCGGGTGTAACGTGACTGAGCTTATCGTTGGTGCCGCCGTTAATAACGAAAATATCGGGAATATAACCGTCACACTTATAACCCGGCTTACCTCTTGCTATCATATCAAATATTTCAATGAATCTTATTCCCACGTTATCTCCGCAGGAATGAACAATCCCCTGTCCCGATATACATTCTGTACGAATATCGGCACCGAGAGCCTGTGCAGTAAGATATGCATAGGATTTTGTGCTGTCCTCTTCGTGGGTTGTAAACACATTTTTGCTTTTTGAGGCAATAACACCGAAACCGCATGTTATGGAGTCGCCCAAAAACTCAAGCTTAAGCTTCTTTGCGGCAGGCGGTAATGAAAACTCCGGATGTTTTCCGTATATTTCTATCTTGTCAATATAAGCGGCAACAGAGCCTTCGCTGATTCTGATAATTCTAACTTTGTGAACTCGGTCTCTCAGGTTTTCTACTACAGCAGTAATTCCATTTCCTTTAACGGCTGTTTTTATTTCCATGCCGTCAACGTAAATTTTAAACATTACAGCTTGATCGGCATTGTATTCACCGAAATAAACCGTAAGTCTGTCGCACTTTGCACAGAACTCAATACCGCTGTTGGACCATGTAAATCTTGGAATACCGTCTACAATGTCCTGTCTTCCCAAAATTCTGTAATTTCCATTTTCTCTTATTTCAAGGGTGGCAATATCAAAATTCATAAAAATAACCGTCCTTAATCTTTATTAACACAGTCAACAAATGCAAGAAAATGCTTCTTACCTTCTTCTGTTCTCTTGTACACACCTGCGTGTTCAAGAACTTCCTTAAATACGTTACCGATTTCAGCTTTAAGAATATCCATAACGTTATCCTTGTTAATATCCTTATACTTGGGTAAAAATGCTTTCACCCAATCGGCGTGTTTTTCTGTTTCTTCCTTGGAATACAGATCCTCGCCGCTGATAATGCTGTCTGCCAGTACCTGCATTTCGTTTTTAAGTCTCGAAGGAAGAACGGCAAGTCCCATAACCTCAATAAGCCCGATGTTTTCCTTCTTGATATGATGAAGCTCTGCATGAGGATGATAAACTCCAAGCGGATGCTCATCTGTTGTAATGTTGTTTCGAAGAACGAGGTCAAGCTCGTAATTGCCCGAGACACGTCTTGCAATGGGTGTAATTGTGTTATGCGGCTCACCGTCAGTCTCTGCAAAGATAAAGGCATCCTTGTCGGTATAACCTCTCCATGCTTTGAGAATTTTATCGGCAAGCTCAATAAGGCGTTCCTTTTTATCTCCGTTGATTCTGATAACAGACATAGGCCACTTTACGATTCCGCACTTAAGGTCTTCAAAGCCGACAAATTCAACAGGAGTTTCAATCTCTGCCTTTGCCATAGCAAATTGGTAGTGTCCGCCCTGAAAATGGTCATGGCTGAGGATAGAACCGCCTACGATAGGCAAATCGGCGTTTGATCCAAGAAAATAATGAGGGAACAAATCAACAAAATCAAGAAGCTTTACAAAGCAGCTTCTGTCAATCTTCATGGGAGTATGCTCACCGTTGAAAACTATACAGTGCTCGTTATAATAAACATAGGGAGAATACTGCATATACCAGTCGCTGTTATTGATTGTTATGGGAATAATTCTGTGATTCTGGCGTGCAGGAGAATTGAGTGTACCTGCATATCCTTCATTTTCAACGCAAAGATTGCATTTTGGGTAGCCCGACTGCTTTACACTTTTTGCAGCGGCGATTGCTTTAGGATCTTTTTCGGGCTTTGACAGATTGACGGTAATATCTATTTCACCGTATTCGCTGTCTGTTTTCCACTTCATATCCTTGTTTACACGGTATGTGCGGATATAGTCGGTGTTTTGGCTGAAATCATAGTAAAAGTCAGTGGCTTTTTCGGGAGACTGCTTATAAATATCAAAGAACTTTTCAACCACTACCGAAGGATTGGGAGTGAGAAGTCCCATAAGCTTTGTATCAAAAAGATCACGGCTTGCGATGCCGTCATCGATAACACCTGTTTCAACAGCATAATCAAGAAGCTCGCACAGCGTGCTTTCAAGATCTACATTTTGGTATTCTATACCGTCGTCAACGTATTCATCAAGCTTCAAAGCTTCAAGAATTCTGTTAATGCTGAAACGGAAGTCAAGCTTATTAATAAGTTTTTTTTCAACTGCGTAGGTGCACAGCTTTTTTATGGAAGAACTGATCATTAATTAATTACCTTTCTTTTTATATTCCCTATTATCATACACTTTACAAAAGCACATTTCAATTTTAATTTGTTTCTTATATTTTACTAATTTTGAAATAAACTACAAAAGTATAGGCTGCATCTGTATTCCCTTGACAGCTCGTTCAATCGTATCCTGCAAAAGGGTGAATTCACACACAAGGCTTCTGGGCTTCTTCATGGCATCGTCCTGTCGAAGAGGCACAAAATAAACATTTCTTCTTGCCAACATTCTGCCGAAATTCTCGGCATTTCCCGCAAGACCGTCATTTGAAGCAAGTGCAATAACAAGAGGTCTGTCATTTCTTAAATGTGCCTTTGCCGCAAGAGTTACGGGCGTGTCGCATATACCGCAGGAAAGCTTGGCAAGAGTATTTCCCGTACAGGGACAGATGCACAAACATTCAAGCGGAATTTTCGGTCCTAACGGCTCTGCCGACTCAAGAGTTTTAACAACCTTTCTTCCGCACAGACTCTCGGCTCTTTCAATAAAATCCTTAGCTTTGCCGAATCTTGTATCGGTACTCACTGTATTCTGAGACATAATTGGAAGCACATCTCTTCCCTGCTTTACTAGCTTTTCCAGCTCCTTAAAGCAGCTTTCAAAATTACAGAAAGAACCGCACATAGCAAAACCTATCACTTAGTTATGCCCTCCTCCTCAAAAATGTTAAGCAAGGTGTCCGCAATTGCTTTACCTGCACTTATTTTCAGCTTTTTTCCGGGCAGAGCAAGCGCCCATATTACTTTGATTTTTTCTTTCTTGGCTGTTTCAAAATCAACGCCGCCGGGCTTTGAAGCAAGGTCGATAATCAGTGCGTCCTTGCTGACAGCGGACAGTACATCGGAATCAAAAACAACATTTGGAATTGTATTAAAAACAATCTTGCATTTTCCTATATACTCTCTTATATTACCTGTATCTACCGAAGAATAGCCAAAGGCACGAATCCACGCTTTATCGGCATTTTTACGAGCCGATGCAAATACCTCGCATCCCATAGCCTTGAGTATTCTGCACAGCGCTTTTCCGATTCTGCCGTAGCCCGCCACAAGAACGGGGTAATCGGTTATGGAAAAGCTTGTGTTTGACATCGCAATTTCAACGGCACTTTCGGCTGTCAAAACTGCATTTGCGATTTTCAATTCCTCTCTGTCGAAGTAATCTATGATTCTTATTCCGAATTTTTTTGCAAGACTTGACACCTCGATGCTGACGTTTCCTGCGAATACGGCGCATTTCTTGTCAACAAACGAAAACAGCGAAGGAAGCGACAACGAAAAATCGGAAAGAGGCATATTCAAGGTCACATTGTCCGTGGTCAGAGGCATGGGCAAAATAATACATTCACTCCCACACAGAGCGTCATTTATGTCATTGCAATTGGTGCAGCCTAACGGAATTTCCTCAGCCATATCAAAACCGAATACTGTCGTTTCAAAGCCAAACTCACACAGCTTTTTGGCACAGTAGAGCATTCTTGCGTCTCCACCGATTACGGCAATCTTTTTTGTGACGGGATTATTTGTCATAAGGTTTCCTCCCATAATTCTGATTCTTTAACATAATATGTTGATTGTGCTGAATTTGATTTATAAAAAATCGCTTTCACAGGAATATTATATTCAATTAGGTATTGAAAAAATCAAAAGATTATAGTATAATTATTATGTATATTTATGATGTGAGGTAATGTATGACATATCAGTCTATTTTATCGGGTATTTCACCTGAAAAGCAATCACTTCTCTTTGGAAACTTTGATGTAAATTCTTCCCTGATTGAAGAACGGTTTTCTGTGATTATTTCTTCAAAAACAACAGGAATAGTCATATCAGGGGAAGAAAAGAATGTCGAAAAAGCAAGTGTTGTTATCAGAAAGCTTCTTGAAATGTGCAAAAAGGATGAGCCTTTGACCGAACAAAACGTCCGTTACGTAATAGATATGGTCACCGATGGCGACGATGCAGACCTTGCTTCCTTTGACAATGACTGTATCTGCATTTCGTCAAGAGGTAAACCTATTAAAGCAAAAACAGTGGGACAGCGCAATTATATTGAGGCTATTAAAAATAATACAGTTACTCTTGGTATCGGACCTGCAGGTACAGGTAAGACATTTCTTGCCGTTGCCATGGCTGTCAATGCGTTAAGGCTCAAGCAGGTAAACAGGATAATACTCACCCGTCCTGCCGTTGAAGCAGGAGAACGTCTTGGATTTTTGCCCGGTGACCTTCAAAGCAAAATCGATCCATACCTCAGACCGTTATACGATTCCCTGCACGAGTTGCTTGGAGCTGAAGGCTTTACCAGAAATCTTGAGCGCGGCGTCATTGAAATAGCTCCCCTTGCTTATATGAGAGGGCGAACTCTTGATGACTCTTTTATAATTCTTGACGAAGCTCAGAACACCACTCCTGAGCAAATGAAGATGTTTCTTACACGTCTCGGCTTTGGCTCAAAGATCGTTGTCACAGGCGACATCACTCAGATTGATTTGCCGTGCGGGATTAAAAGCGGACTTGAACAGGCGGGCGCAATTCTCGAAGGAATTGACGGCATAAGCGTGTTCAGGCTGTCCGATAAGGATATTGTAAGACACGCACTTGTTCAGAAAATCATAAACGCATACGACAAATTCGATGCAAGAAGACAGGCGGCCATCGAGGCAAAGAAACAGCAGAATATCAGTAATGACAACGGAGGAAACTAAATTGAAGCACACTATATATTCAAAAAATGAACAAAACAAGGTTGAGCTCACTTCCGCACTTCGTTCAACCGTTAAAAAAGCTATTATTGCCGCACTTGAATATCAGGAAATTGACTTTCCTGTTGAAATTTCCGTAACCTTTACGGATAACGAGCAGATTCACGTTCTCAATAAGGAGTATAGAGGAAAAGACGCACCAACAGACGTTCTCTCCTTCCCTATGTTTGAGGGTGGCGAAATTGAATACGATGACGAATCGGATGAGCCTTGTGCTCTTGGCGATATTGTAATTTCTCTTGAAAAGGCTGTTGAACAGTCTGAGGAGTACGGTCATTCTCTTGAAAGAGAAGCGGCTTTTCTTGCTGTGCACTCAGTTCTTCATCTTCTTGGCTTTGACCACGAAACAAGCGAGGAAGACGACGAATATATGAAGGAAAGCGCAGAAGAAATACTATCGGGTATAGGTCTTCGCAGAAGCTCGGGAGACGAAAATATCCTTGGGGCAAGCGTCCCCGTGAAAGAGCAGAAAACTGTTTTTATCAGTCTTATAGGACGTCCGAATGTGGGTAAAAGCACACTTCTCAACGCCATAGTCGGTGAAAAGGTTGCGGCTGTATCAAAGAAGCCTCAGACAACAAGAAACAGAATAGTTGGTATTCACACCGCTGGCTGCGAGCAGTATGTATTTGCCGATACTCCGGGTCTTCACAAGCCCAAGAACAAGCTCGGCGAATTTATGGTAAATGCTGCTGAAAGTGCCATTCCCGATGCAGATGTCATAGTATATGTCGTTGAAGTCGGTGACGGCATTCACCCTCAGGACAAGGAAATCGTTGAAAGAATTAAAAAATCAAAACTCCCCGCTATTCTTGTTCTCAACAAAACCGACGTCACAAAAAAGGATAAGCTTCTTGTTACCATGGCGAAATTCTCCGAGATGCACGATTTTGTCTCACTTATCCCCACAAGTGCGCTTAACAATGAAAACGTTGACATTGTATTAAAGGAAATTAAGCCTTATTTGAGGAATGAGCCTTGGTTCTATCCCGAGGATATGATAACCGACCAGACAGCAAGAACACTGAGCTCTGAAATTATCAGAGAAAAGCTCTTAAGACTTCTTGATGAGGAAATACCACACGGTACGGCGGTTACGGTTGAGGATTATGAAGAAGGTGATAAGCTTATAAAAATAAGAGCAGAAATATACTGCGAAAAGGAAGCTCACAAAA
The DNA here is from genome assembly GCA_045539625.1 of Eubacteriales bacterium. Classification (GTDB taxonomy): domain Bacteria; phylum Bacillota; class Clostridia; order Oscillospirales; family CAG-382; genus UMGS1387. The sequence continues at coordinate 18,466 of JAZQFS010000105.1, forward strand.
AGATTATTATCGGCAAGAACGGTGAGACCTTAAAGAAAGCGGCAACCTTTGCAAGAGAAGATATTGAGGCTATGACCGATAAGAAGGTATTTCTCGATTTGTGGGTAAAGGTTAAGGAAAACTGGAGAGATTCAGAGCTTAATATGGCTCGTCTCGGCTTCAAAAAGGAAGACTGATGGAAGAGTTTATCTGTGAAGGCGTGGTCATCCGTGAAAAACTGCACAATGAGTCTGACAAGCTCTTGACGATTCTTACTCCTCAATTCGGCAAAGTATTTGCATATGCCAAGGGTGTAAAAAATATAGCAGGCAAAAACGCTCCTGCCTGTCAGCTCTTTGCTTTTTCAGAATTTCACATTGTCAACAGCCGAGGAAGACGTGTTGTAAAAAGCGCCATCGTAAAAGATATTTTCTACGGTATGCGAAGTGACGCCGAGAGGTTTGCACTTGTCAGCTACTTTGCTGATGTACTCAATCACGTAACTGTAGAGAACAACGATGAAACAGAAGCTCAAAGGCTGTTTCTTAACTGCATATACGCACTCTCCAACAAGCAGGATATTCCGCTGTGGCTTGTTAAAAGCGCATTTGAGCTGAGGCTTTGCTGTGTTCAGGGGTTTATGCCCGATTTTACAACCTGCCCTGTTTGCGGCTGTGAGACGGTGATAAACAAGTTAAACACCTTTAGCTTTGATATGTCTGCGGTTATTTGCGATGATTGCAAGGAAAAAATGAAAAGACAGCAGGGTGCTCTTCCCTTCTGTACAACTGTTTCCTGCGATGTTCTGGAAGCAATGCTGCACATATGCCTGGCAGACAGCAAGCGGTTTCTCTCTTTTAAAATTGACAAAAGCTATGCCGGTGAGCTTTCATTTATATGCGAAAACTATCTTATTAACAAAACTGAACGAACATATGAAACACTTAAGATTTACAAATCCATTGTAAATTCACTAAATACTGACTAAAGGAATAATAATGAGTAACAAAAACAATTTAAAGCTTAGCAGCGATGCGTTGAATAAGCTGTCCTTTGATGACTTTGCCAAAGCTGTAAAAACGCTTGAATTTGACAAGATACTGACCAAGCTTTCTTCATATTGTACGGTTGAAGCGGCTCACGGTGCTATTATGTCAATACACCCGTCTGTTTCAGCCGAGGAAATAAAAAGACGGCTTAAAGAAACAAGCGAAGCAAAGGCTCTTATTCAGACTAAAGGCGTTCTTACATTAAGCAACGTCAAGGACATAACCAACCATCTTGAGCGTGCCGACAAGGGCTCTTGTCTGTCATTATCGGATTTACTCGATATTGCGGCACTTTTAAAGGTATGTGCATCGCTGAAAGTATACTTTAACAATATTTCACAGGACGGTTTTCTGTTTTCTTATAGTGAAAAGATAAGAGAAAACAAGTTTCTTGAAGAAAAAATTTCATCCTGTATAGTTTCTGAAGAAATAGTTGCAGATACTGCGTCCGACAAGCTTTATGAAATTCGTCGAAAGATACGTAATGCTTCAGGAAAAGTACGTGAAGTGCTTCAGAAGTACATTTCAGGTCAGGACACAAAATATCTTCAGGAGGCTATTGTAACTACTCGTAACGGCAGATATGTTATCCCTGTAAAAGTAGAATACAAGAACGAAATCAAAGGTCTTATTCACGATTCTTCTGCTTCGGGGGCTACGGTATTTATTGAGCCTATGGGAGTAGTTGAAGCAAATAACGAGCTTCGTGCTTTGCAGGGTGAAGAAAAAGCAGAAATCGAAAGAATTATGTATGAACTGACGAGCGACTGTTCACGCTTCTCTTCCGACATTCTTCAAAGCTATAAAACAATTATTTCAATTGCCGTGATTTTTGCAAAAGCGGATTTTTCGCTTGATTACGATTGCTGCGAGCCTGTTATATCTAAGGACAAGTATCTGAGGCTCAATGAAGCCCGTCACCCGCTTTTAGACAAAGCAAAGGTTGTCCCCACCAACATTTACCTTGGCAAATCCTTTACCACTCTTGTAATTACAGGTCCCAACACAGGCGGTAAAACAGTAACGCTTAAGACCATAGGACTTTTATCAATGATGGCACAGTCAGGACTTCATATACCTGCAAAGGATGGCTCGTGCGTGCCTGTATTTGACGGCATACTTGCTGATATCGGCGATGAGCAAAGCATTGAGCAGTCATTGTCTACCTTCTCAGCACATATGGTAAATATTGTCGATATTCTTTCAAGATACTCGGCAAATTCTCTTGTGCTCTTTGACGAGCTTGGTGCAGGTACGGACCCAATCGAGGGTGCGGCTCTTGCTCAGACCATACTCGAAAATGTAACAGAGCGTTGTGCTCTCTGTGCCGCTACAACTCACTATGCAGAGCTTAAAGCTTTTGCAATGGACACAAAGAATGTTACAAACGCTTCCTGCGAATTTGATGTTAAAACTCTTAAACCCACGTATCGTCTTATGATTGGTATGCCCGGTCGTTCAAACGCCTTTGCCATTGCAAGAAGGCTTGGTCTTGCCGAGAGCATTATTTCAAAGGCTTCCGCTAAAATCGACAGCGAAACTCAATCCTTTGAAGGTCTTATCGGACAGCTTGAGGAAGACCGAATTGAGATGGAAACAAACAAAGCTCATGCCAAGAAATTAAAAGAAAAAGCTCAGGCGATGTTTGACATCAGCGAGAAGCAAAGGCTTGAATTTAACAAGCGTATTGAAGAAGAGGGACAAAAAGCGGAAAAGAAGGCCGCCGAGCTTCTTGAAAGGGCTCGGTCAAGCGCAGATTACGTTTTCGCACAGCTACAGGAGATTCAGCGTAAAAAGGATGCGGAAAACTTCAAGGAGCTTCTTGCAAAGTCTCAGGAAGAGGTCAGAAAGGCTCTTGGAATTGCGGGAGCCGATCTTAAAATCGGCGAGAAAATTGAAGCGGAGTACGTTCCGCCAAGAGATTTTGTCAAGGGCGACAAGGTGACAATAGCAAGCCTTGGCAAGCAAGGCGAAATTGACAAGATTGACGGTGAGAACGTAACCGTTCTTATCGGCAGTGCAAGATTCAAAACAAAGCTTAAGGAGCTTCGTCTTATTACGGAAAAACAAGAAACAAAGCAGAAAAATGCTTCACGTACTCCCCGAAAGATGTTGGAAGCGAAGAGCGAAGTTGATGTGAGAGGGTTTATCGGGGACGATGCAATATTTGTGGTTGATAAATTTCTTGATGATGCGGTGCTTTCGGGACTTATAAATGTAAGAATCATTCACGGTAAAGGTACGGGTGCTCTGAGAAAGGCCTTGTGGGACTATTTTAAACGTGATTCCAGAATCAAAGAATACAGGCTTGGCACATTCGGCGAAGGCGATTCGGGCGTTACGGTTGTTACCTTAAAGTAAAGGAGAATAATTATGAAACAGTTATTGTTATTGATTGCGGCATTAACACTCGTTTTTGCGGCAGTATCATGCAAAGAAAAGCCTGATTTTGTTGATGAGGTTGTAAAAGAAGTTGAAATTGTTACTCCCGATTTTGACAAAGCAGAGCTTGATGAAAAATTTGGCTCAACCGACACATATATTGTCAAAACCTATCTTGCAACGCCCCAAGAGTATATTGATGAAGTTGTGGGCGACGGATTGTTCATACGTGTTACCCACTATCAACTGAGCGACGGCACTTGGAAGACAGACGACTATACCTACAAGTACAAGCTTATTGTCAGCGGCAGAATGAACAACGCCGTAAAGGACAGCACATATCACATTCTTTCAAACCGTGAAATTATCACATTTGACGAGGCTTGGAAGGCTGCAGGCTTTTCAAGTAACTCCGAGGACTATTTTAAACCTGAAGATGCAATAATTGTTGCGTTTGAGTGATAAAAACCTATTGACAATTACAAAAGTTTGTGATATAATTAACAATGTAAAAGGTACTCCGACCTGAAGACGTAAAAACTCTGACAGCAGGATGCGAAATAATTTAGTAATTATCAGGTATTACTGTAATTTTCTGCATTCGGCTAAGTGTCGGATGCAGATTTTTTGTTAAGGAGGAAATATGGAAACGAGAGTTGCTGTAATGGCTATCATTGTAAGCTGTTCCGACTCGGTTGAGAGTCTGAATACACTTCTTCACGAATACAGAAACTACATAATCGGCAGAATGGGTATTCCCTACCGTGAAAAGAATATAAATGTAATGTCGGTGGCTGTAGACGCTCCGCAGGACGTTATTTCTTCCCTGTCGGGAAAAATCGGAAAGCTGGCGGGAATTACCGTTAAAACTGCCTATTCCAATGTGATTACCAATGAAAAAGAGTGTTAAAGAATTAATTGACAAGCTGAATAAAGACAAATCCCTTTCCCTTGACGAGTACGAAACGGTTATAAGCGAATACACAAACGATGACCTTCTATATGCAAAAGAGCTTGCCGAGAAAATACGTTTATCCGTGTACGGCAACACAATTTATATAAGAGGTCTTATCGAGATTTCAAATTACTGCAAGAACGGCTGTCTTTATTGCGGTATCAACAGAGCAAACAAAAGCTGTGTTCGCTACAGACTCACCAAGGACGAAATACTCTCCTGCTGTGACTACGGATATGAGCTTGGTTTTAGAACCTTTGTAATGCAAGGCGGCGAAGATAATCATTTTACCGATGAAGTTGTTTGCGACATTGTCCGTGAAATCAAAAGCAGGTATCCCGACTGTGCTGTAACGCTGTCGCTTGGTGAAAGAAGCTATGAAAGCTACAAAGCGTTGTATGATTCAGGTGCCGACAGATATCTTCTGCGTCACGAAACTGCCGACAGCGTTCACTATTCAAAGCTTCACCCGTCAGAGCTTACTCTTGAAAACAGGCTTGAATGTTTGGATAACCTTAAGAAAATCGGTTTTCAGACGGGATGCGGTATAATGGTCGGCTCGCCCTACCAGACAAACAAACACATAGCAAAGGATTTGAAATTTATCGAACAATTCGATCCTCATATGTGCGGAATAGGGCCGTTTCTTCCTCACAAAGACACCGTCTTTGCGGAGTTTGACAAAGGATCTTTAGAGCTTACGCTGTTTTTACTGTCGCTTATCAGGATTATGAAGCCGAATATTCTTCTTCCCTCCACCACCGCACTTGGCACATTGATGGACGGTGGACGTGAAATGGGAATTTTACACGGTGCAAACGTAATAATGCCAAATCTTTCGCCCGAGACTGCCAAAGACAAGTATATGCTCTATGACAACAAGCTGCGAACAGGACTTGAAAGTGCCGAAGCGCTTGAATCCTTAAAAGAAAAATTCGCCGCAATTGGCTACGAAATTGTCACCGACAGAGGCGATTACAAAAAATAATCTGACAGAAAGATTATAATCTGACTACAAGAAAGGAAATACGTATTATGGCAAAATTTGATTTAAAATCACTTAAAGCAGAAGAATTTATCAATCACGAGGAAATCCTTGAAACTCTTGAATATGCCGAAGCTAACAAGCACAACGCCGAGCTTATTCGCTCAATTCTTGAAAAAGCAAAGCCCAATCGTGATGAGGCAGGTACACACTCCGTAGGACTTACTCACAGAGAAGCCTCCGTACTGCTTGCCTGTGATATTCCCGAGCTTAACGAAGAAATGTTCAGCCTTGCAAAGCAGATAAAGCAGGATTTTTATGGCAACAGAATTGTAATGTTTGCTCCTCTTTATTTGTCAAACTATTGTGTGAACGGTTGCACATACTGTCCCTATCACTATCAGAACAAGAACATCTGCCGTAAGAAGCTGACTCAGGAGGAAATTGAAAAGGAAGTAATTGCGCTTCAGGATATGGGACACAAAAGGCTTGCTATTGAGGCCGGAGAAGATCCTGTCAACAATCCCATTGAATACATTCTTGAAAGTATTGACACAATTTACAAGGTAAAGCACAAGAACGGCGCTATCCGCAGAGTTAACGTAAACATTGCTGCGACAACCGTTGAAAACTACAGAAAGCTTAAGGACGCAGGCATTGGTACATACATTCTCTTCCAGGAAACCTATCACAAGGAAAGCTATGAAAAGCTTCATCCAACAGGCCCCAAGCACAATTATGCTTATCACACCGAGGCAATGGACAGAGCAATGGAAGGCGGTATTGACGACGTAGGTCTTGGCGTTCTTTTCGGTCTTGAGCTGTACAAGTATGAATTTGCAGGTCTTATAATGCACGCCGAGCACTTGGAAGCAGTTCACGGTGTAGGACCTCACACAATAAGCGTTCCCAGACTTAAAAGAGCAGATGATATTGATCCGGACAAGTTTGACAATGGAATTTCCGATGAAATTTTCAAGAAGATTATCGCCTGCATCAGAATTGCTGTTCCCTATACGGGTATGATTATCTCAACAAGAGAAAGTGCAAAGGTAAGAGGCGAGGCTTTAGAGCTGGGTATTTCTCAGATAAGCGGTGCATCAAGAACATCTGTTGGCGGATACACCGTGGAAGAAAGACCTCATGACTCCGAGCAGTTTGACGTTTCCGACCAGAGAACTCTTGATGAGGTTGTTGGTTGGCTTATGGAAATGGGACACATTCCTTCATTCTGTACTGCTTGCTACCGTGAAGGCAGAACGGGCGATAGATTTATGAGTCTTTGCAAAACAGGTCAGATTCTCAACTGCTGCCATCCCAATGCACTTATGACTCTCGCCGAATTTCTTGAAGACTATGCTTCGCCCCATACAAAAGAGCTTGGCTATGCTATGATTGAAAAAGAGCTTGGCAACATTCCCAAGGAAAAAGTCAGAGAAATTGCAAAGAAAAACATTGAAGCAATAAGGAACAACAACAAGAGAGACTT
>JAZQFS010000106.1:0-3101 GCA_045539625.1 Eubacteriales bacterium
GCATTGCCTTCGATTTTGGTCGAGGGCTTTTCTTTTTTATCTGCTTCTCCGGTAAGATATTGCGGTGAAACATTAAAATGCTCTGCAATTTTGAAAAGCTTATCGGCTGAGAGGGATTTTGTACGACCGCTTTTTAGCTCAGAAAGGGCTGCACGGGTTATTCCTAAGTCTTTGCACATTGCTGTGACATTGGTATTATGTTCTTTGCATAATGCTTCTATTTTTTTGTACATTTTTAATATTTGCACTTCCTTTCTTTTGTATAAAGCAAACAAACTTACAGAAATCTGTAAGTTTAATATTGACAATTACAGAAATCTGTAATATAATACAGCCAACAGGACAGCTTGTTGCTGAATGCAAACCTCCTGATTTAACAAGCACCGCTATCTGTCGGCGGTGCCCCTTTCTCCCGACGTGGGAAAAAATTTTTTCCATATGAGGGCGAAAAGGTGCAGACCAACGCAAACGGCTGTCCTGCACACTCATTTTAGCATATACAAAAATAGTTGTCAATAGAAAGGAGTAAAAAAACATGGCATCACGGTACAACATCCTTGAGAGAATGAAAGAGAGGGATATCCCGTCAAAGATGGTTATTAAAAAAATTGCAGAAAAAGGTGTGGAGTGCAGCCCTGCCGCCTTTAGCAAGGCTGTCAACGGTAAATCATATTCAGATAAGTCCGAAACCATAGCGTGCTTGGCAGATACCATTGTATCGGAGCTTGAGGCTCGTATCTGAGAAAGGAACGTCTATGACAGCAACCATTAACGGCACCACTGTTACAAACCTACACATAGACCTGTCACAAGCGACTCCTGAACAGTGCTTTATGATAGGCAAGTCAACTTATGAGTTTATACAGCGCCTTATGTCAAATCCCGATACAGCAAAAAAGCTACAGGAAAAGACTCTTGATGTAAAGCGCCGAAATAAATCAACAAAAGAAAGGAGCGTTGTAAATGAAAGCGAGTTCAAGCATGATGCAGTCACTGCAGAATGTCAAGAAGTACAGTTCGTCTGAGCTTGTATACAAGAATATCGGTCACAACAGCAAAGGCGGATATTTGATTGATGCATACCACAACGGCAGGCTGCTTATGACATACGACGGGTATTATGATTACCGTAAAGATGAATTCAAGCTGTATCCTGTTAAAAACCACAGAATGGATCCACGGACACCCGGATACCACAAAATACCCAACAAAATTGTAAAGTAAGGTTGAAATTATCGCCAGATGAAAGGAGACACCAAGGTATGATGCAACAAAAAAACAGCCGTCCTGCGGCAACAGGAACGACTGCAAAGAATGCTGAAAGTAATTGCTCAAACAATCAGCACCCACATTATAACACAAATATTGCAAAAAAGCAAGCGGTTTTGGCTTTTATCGTATGCAGTATTACTCTTATAGCAATAAACATTTTGTATACGCAGCCAAAGTCAACTGTTTCTGCAGGAGTTCATAAAGTCAGAAACGGCGAGACTCTATGGTCAATAGCACGTGACTACAAACCCGAAGGTCTTTCATTCGAAGAACATTGGAACTGGGTTTGTCAACATAATGAAAGTGCACTTATATATCCCGGTGACACTGTAAAAATAGCGGAGGTACATTATGAAAGATAATGATAAATTGCCTGAAAGCATTGATATATTCAGATTAGCATTTGACAAGCACTCATGTGATTTATATACGAACATAGAAAAGCTCAACTGCATTGAAGAGGTTCTTTCAAACACAACATTGCTTAACCGTATATCAAAACTTGACATTATAAATTCCTTCAAATGGTATCTTGCTCACACCTTGACTCGGTTAAAGTGGCAGAATGCAACTGACCGACCTCCGAAAAACGATGAAGACGTTATAGTAATTGCCGACGGCAAGTATGGCAATACTGAGTTTCATAATGCTATTTTGCTCGCAAGCTATTCAGACGGAGAATGGGTGTTGACAGACTATCCCGAATCGGTAAATGTAAAAATAAAATGTTGGCGGTATCTTCCCGAAATTCCGAGCGAAATAAGGATGGTGATATGATTTGAGTAGCAAAAAAACACAGCGAGAACTGATGGTAAGCGTTCTCAAGCATCTGCCAAACTGTGGGGGTTTTAAGAGCTGTGAAGAATGCCCTTACAACGATGAAGTTGACTGCATTCATAAGGCAAATGCAGACTTTCTTATCAGCAAGAATTTTTTTGCGATGCCTTGCAAAATCGGCGGTGTACTTTGGTGTGTCCGTCGCAGGACCGAACGCAACGGTAACGGCAAGCGCATTATAACCATAGCCAAGACCAAGCTTACAAACAACAACTTTGTTGATGTTATGAAAGATTACGGTACAAAGTATTTCCGCACACGAGCTGAAGCGGAAAAAGCTTGCGGTGTAAAACATATAACTGAAATGGATTCTTCAAGGAAAAAGCCGCACTTGTGCAACAAGTGCTGTGCCGATAAAAAAGAATGCTCCTGGCGTTCTTCACTTGAGCCTGTTAAAGGTTGGAAGGCAAAAAAGATCAATTTTAAATATGGGCAAAAAACGGTTAAAGCCTATAAAGTAATTTCCTGCCCGTTATTCAAAGAAAATAAAGAAAGCTCAGAGAGGCTCAGAAGTTGAAGGTCGTGAAGAAAAACGTGGACATTGAACATACAGCCATTGAAAGGCTAAAGATTGCAAGCGATTTATCATTGAGCTATTATGACAAGCCGCTTGACATTTGCTATTCGGGTGGCAAGGACAGTGAAGTATTGATAATTCTTGCCAAACGAGCAGGTATACCGTTTACAGTACATCACAGTCACACAACGGTTGATGCACCTCCTACAGTACAGCATATACGCAAGGTCTTCAGGAATCTTGAACTTGACGGTATTAAGACAATATACACAATGCCTTCTCTTACAATGTGGGAGCTTATTGTCAAGAAGAAGTTTCCGCCGACAAGACTTGCGAGATATTGTTGTTCCGAATTGAAAGAAAATTACGGGAACAACTCTCACATTGTAACCGGGGTAAGAAAATCTGAAAGCAATAACAGAAATAAGCGTGCTGCTTTTGAAGTGATAGCAAAAGATACAGACAAGCGTTTATA
>JAZQFS010000107.1:0-2805 GCA_045539625.1 Eubacteriales bacterium
TCCCCAAAGATACATAATGTAACTAAAAAAACGGGACGATGTGGGCATCGTCCCCTACGAAAAAGGAAAAGAGGGAAAAGTATGACTCGTCCGTCGCAACGGACGAAACCTCCTTGCGATACATTAAACTATCTTTTTTGACGCTTCGGTCAAAAGAAGGTCGGAGCCCGCAGGCTCCGAAATCCCCTGCGTTACATCAAACTAAATAAAAAAGAAAAAAGAAAAAACAGAAAAGAGAATCATATGTTCAACACCAATCTTTTTGCAAAAAAAATAAAAAACATACAGCCCTATAACGTGGATACAGGTAAATATAAGGCTCGCCTTGATGCCAATGAAAGCTTTATACCTCTGAAAAAAGAAATAAGAGATAAGTTTGAGGCGGCGGTGGCTGATTTTGATTTTAACCGCTATCCCGATCCTCACGCATCAAAGCTTAAGGAAGCCTTCTGCGCTTACTATGGCTTAAAGACGGAAAACGTGTGCGTCGGCAACGGCTCGGACGAAATTATAAGCCTGCTTATGAACTGCTTTCTCGACGTGGGAAGCGGCGTTATGACCTTTACGCCCGATTTTTCAATGTATGCTTTTTATGCCTCTCTTGCAGGAATGAAGGTTGTGAGCTGTCCCAAAAAGGCGGACTATTCGGTGGACTTTGACAGGGCGGTGCAGACGGTGAAGGAGAACGGCGTAAAGCTTGTTATCTTCTCAAACCCCTGCAATCCTACGGGCAGAATTGAGAAAAAAACCGATATTGAAGCTTTTGCACAAAAATGCCCCGATACAATTGTGGTTGTTGACGAAGCTTATATGGATTTTGCCTGCATAAAGGAAAGTGAAAGCTTCCTTAATGAAACGGAAAAGTACGAAAATGTAATTGTACTCAAAACGCTGTCAAAGGCTTTGGGGGCGGCATCCTTGAGACTTGGCTTTATTGTTGCCGATAAGAGCTTTTGCGATATGTTCTTTGCCGTTAAAAGTCCCTACAACGTCAACGGCGTATCTCAGCTTTACGGTGAGATTTTGCTCCGTGACAGGGCGTATCTTGACGAGTGCACAAAAAAGCTGTGTGAGTCAACACAAAAAATGTATGGCGAAATTATAAAGAACGGTCTTGGAAATCCTGACAAAACTTACACGAATTTTGTATTCTTCAATGACGGCAAAGCCGCAGAAAAGCAGGAATACTTAAGACAAAACGGCGTGCTTGTCAGAAAATTCGCCATTGACGGCGGTGCTTTGAGAATCACAAGCGGAACGGACGAGGAAAACTCGCTTGTTATACAAAATCTGCTGTCTTACAAGGCTTGAATTAACACTACGAAAGGTGTGAAATTATGAGAACTTCAACTATTACACGAACAACCAAGGAAACGGATATAACCCTCAGTCTTACCGTACTTGATTACGGCAAAAAAGGTTGTTTTACGGGCACAAGCGGTATTGGATTTTTTGACCATATGCTGTCGGCGTTTGCTTCCCACGGCGGTTTTGATTTGAGTATTACCTGCAAGGGCGACCTTGAGGTTGACGGTCACCACACGGTGGAGGACATAGGAATTGTGCTGGGTACGGCTCTCAAAGAGGCGGCAGGAGATATGAAGGGAATCAAGAGATTTTCCCATATAATGCTTCCCATGGACGAGGCTCTTGTTATGTGTGCCCTTGACTTTTCGGGACGTGCTTTTCTTGCCTTTGACAGCGATTTTCGTGCCGATATGATAGGCGGCTACGACACACAGCTTACGGTGGAATTTATGCGTGCACTTGCTGTAAATGCAGGAATTACCCTTCACTTAAAGAAGATGTACGGCGACAACGACCACCACGTAACCGAGGCGTTTTACAAGGCTTGCGGAAAATGTGTGGGAGATGCGTTACGTGTTATTTCCGACGATGTTATGAGTACTAAGGGTGTTTTATGAAAACTGTAATTATTGACTACGGAATGGGAAATCTTCATTCCGTTAAAAATGCGTTTGATTTTCTGGGTGTAGATGCCCAAATTAGCTCGGACTATTCGGCTCTTGACAAGGCGGATGCTTTGATTTTGCCAGGTGTTGGAGCTTTTCCCGATGCTTCCGACGTGCTGTACAAAAGCGGTGCTGCCGACAAAATAATAGAGCTTTGTTCTGTCAAGGACAAGCCGCTTCTTGGGATTTGTCTCGGTATGCAGCTTTTACTTGACGAAAGCGACGAGGTGAGGGTAACGAAAGGTCTCGGTCTCATTCACGGCAGATGCGAGAGAATTGTCGACACGGGGCTTAAAATTCCTCACATGGGTTGGAACGATCTTATTATTGACGACAGCAAATGTCCGTTATTTTCCTACACCAAAAACGGCGATTACGTGTATTTTGTCCATTCCTTTAAGGCATCACTTCAAAACAAGGACAATCTTTGTGCCCACACCTTCTACGGCGAGGACATTCCTGCGGTTATCGGCAACGGCAGAAACGTTTTCGGTGCACAGTTCCACCCCGAAAAGAGTGAAAAGGTGGGGCTCTGTATGTTGAAGAGTTTTACTGAGTTTGTTAGAGAGAGATAAGTTTTTTTCTTTTTCTTTTTCTTTTTCTTTTTCTTTCTTAGTTACTTTTAAAGATAGTTTATGTATCGCAAGGAGGTTTCGCTCTCTGCGGAGAGCGAGGAGTAACTTTTATGTAACGCAGGGGAGTTTCGCCTCTGCGGAGGCGACCATCTTTTGACCAAAGCGTCAAAAAAGATAGTTTAATGTATCGCAAGGAGGTTTCGTCCGTTGCGACGGACGAGTAACTTTGACCGAAGCGTCAAAGTAACCAAAACGCT
>JAZQFS010000108.1:0-3439 GCA_045539625.1 Eubacteriales bacterium
GCAGTGCCTGACATTATGTACTACCCGACTGTCGGAGTCCTTAATCTCCGACGGTCGCAATTAGCACAGAGATAACTCCCCCGACCGAGCCATCCCTCCGTTGAGGGGGCTGCTTTGATACTTTCTCAGAGGAGAAAGTATCACTCGCTCGTCGCAACGAGCGAAATTCCCCTAAGTTACATTAAGTAACTTTAAAAGAAAATGAAAAAAGTCTATATCATCTTGTTAAAAAAGCAACTTCTTTTGCCCGTATGACACGCAGGACCTGTCTGAATAACCTTCACGAGAAAAGTGTCGTCATCACAGTCAGAGTACATCTCAACAATTTTCTGTAAATGTCCGCTTGTTGCACCCTTGTTCCATAATTCCTGCCTGGAACGGCTGTAAAACCAAGTGTAGCCTGTTTCAAGAGTCTTGCCGAGAGACTCCTTGTTCATGTACGCAAGCATCAAAACCTCGCCGTTTTCAATGTCCTGCACAATTGCGGGAATAAGCTCGGCTTTTGCAAAATACTTGTCAAGATTGTTTGCATCAATTAACGTCTTACCCATATGCCCTTCTCCTTTAAATAGTCCTTGACCTCGCCTATTGTCAGCTCACGGAAATGGAACAGCGTTGCCGCAAGAGCAGCATCTGCACCCGTTTTCTCGAATACGTCGGCAAAGTGCTGTAATGTGCCGCAGCCGCCGCTGGCAATTACGGGTATGTTTACCGTCTTTGATATGATGTCGGTAAGCTCTAAGTCAAAGCCGTTTTTCGTGCCGTCGGCGTCCATGCTTGTGAGAAGAATCTCGCCGCAGCCAAGACTTTCAACCTCTTTTGCCCATTCCACCGCATCAATCCCCGTGTCGGTTCTTCCGCCGTGAATGTATACGTTAAAGCCGCTTTGCGTTCTCTTTGCATCAATGGCAACAACAACACACTGAGAGCCGAATTTCTCCGCCGCACGTGCAACAAGATACTTGTCCTTCACCGCCGCCGAGTTTACCGCAACCTTGTCTGCTCCCGCATTGAGCATACGCCTGTAGTCGTCGATGTCGCTTATTCCTCCGCCCACCGTAAGGGGCATAAACACCTTTCTCGCCGTTCTCTCAACCACGTCAACCATGGTTTTTCTCTGCTCGTGGGAGGCCGTTATGTCAAGAAATACAAGCTCGTCCGCTCCCTGCGTGTTGTAAAACTCCGCCGTTTCAACAGGATCGCCTGCATCCCTCAGACCTACAAAATTTACTCCTTTTACTACCCTGCCGTCCTTTACGTCAAGACAGGGAATTATTCTCTTTGCTAACATATTTTCTCCTCAGTCGGGACTGCCCGACAGCAAATGCCGCAGGCAACCTTTGATATTATTATACTGTTGGTTCTCGTAAAGGTCGTCTTTGCACCAACGACGGCGCAAAGACTGCACAGGGTTCGTTCTGTGCACAGAATCGGTGTTATTCAACCGTAGGGTACGGCGTCCCCGACATACCGTTTGTTACTTTATGTATCACAGGGGTACGGTCGCTTTTTGAAAGAAGCTCCGCAAGAACTTTATTTTGGCTGTCGCCGTTTTGGGAATTTTATAAAGCTATCTGACATAGCTCTGTGCAAATCGGATTTTTCAAAATGAGTTGCTTACAGTATTTCTCTAAGCTTATCAAGAAAAGCTTCCTCGCCGAAGGTGTTGATTTTGAAAAACATCGCCTGACTTCCGCCCGAAGTAATGGCAGAAAGCTGAAGGGTATCTCCTTTGCCGAACAAGGTAACACTCAGGCTCACTCTGTTTTGCCCCATGTAGCTGTACCTTTCAAACACTCTCACACTGCAACGGCAGTCGCCCATATAAAAGTCGCTGCTTTCTTCAAGGCTCGCCGATACACTTCCGTTTAGTATTCCGTCCTCGATTTTTTGTAATATCTCATCGAAATTTCCTGTTATCGTCTGTTCAAGCTTTGCCATTATTACACCTCGCCATGCTGTATTTTTCTTATCTGACCTTGCAAAGCTCCACGGCTTCTTTCAGATTAAGTGTGCCGTCATAAATTGCTCTGCCCGCGATAGCACCGTAGAGGTTCATATCAAGCAGATTTTTAATATCATCGATGTTGTGCACACCGCCCGAAGCGGTAATATCGCACTTAACGCTTTTTGACAGAGCAGAAAGCTGTTCAAGGTTAGGACCTGCCAACGTGCCGTCCTTTGAAATATCGGTAAAGATGATATTTTTAACGCCCACGGCTTCCATTTCACGTGCGAACTCGATATAGTCCTTGTCCGAATCGTCCAGCCAGCCCGAAACGCTGACCTTGCCGTTCTTGGCATCGATACCCACAACCACTTTTTCGCCGTACTTGTCAACAGCCCTCTTTAAAAACTCTCTGTCACGCAGAGCCGCCGAGCCGAGAATAACACGGGAAATACCGTTTTGCAGGTACATATCCACCGTTTCCATATTACGAATACCGCCGCCAAGCTCTATAGGAACATTTGTCATTTTTGCAAGGCTTGCAAACAGGTCGCGGTTTACCGTTGTGCCTTCCTTTGCGCCGTCAAGGTCTACCATATGAATGTAGCCTGCTCCTGCTTCTTCAAAGCTTTTTACCGTTTCCTCGGCACTTGAAGCCACCTGACGTGCCGTACCGTATTCGCCTTTATAGAGGCGGACGCATTTTCCGCCCAGAATATCTATTGCGGGTAATATTATCATAGTTGATTTCCTCTTTTTTTATATTTTTTCTCTATATTATTTGGTTTAGAGTTACTTTTTTGTTTTCTTTTAAGTTACATTGTGTATCTTTGGGGAATTTCGCCGTCTGCGGACGGCGAGTCATACTTTTCCCTATTCTTCTTTTTCGTAGGGGACGATGCCCACATCGTCCCGTTTGAGATACTTAATGTAACTTAGGGGAATTTCGCTCGTTGCGACGAGCGAGCCATACTTTTGTACCGACAAAAGTATCAAAAACGTCCCCTCAACGGAGGGATGGCTCAGTCGTGAAGTTAACTTTGTGCTGATTGTCTTTTCACGTCAGAAGCCTTCCTCTATCAGCGATGGCTAATGTGCCTCGTGACGTGAAAAGGCACGGATTAAACTGTCAGCTTGTCACGCACTCCCTCCGCTGACTTCCCTCCACGGCGGGGAGCCTTCCTCTCACATTTTGGCTTTGTGCAAAGTATGAGTATATATTATAAAGCCGAGGTTTGTTGAAAATGGGGTTATTCATCTGGGCTACCGTCTTATTCTCGTAGGGGACGGCGTCTCGACGTCCCGTTGTAATTTCAGCCGTTAGAAACGGCGTTAATACATACAGCCTGTACCCCGATTGTTTCAACGCACAATGCTGCGGATTCCCAAACGTACAGCTGTCGAACTGTTCACTCAGTTCCACTGTCCGCTTGGCGGTCTTAAAAAAAGCTGCCGTTTTTGAGTATTATAACACCGTTAAAATTACAATCA
>JAZQFS010000109.1:0-31377 GCA_045539625.1 Eubacteriales bacterium
GGCTGTATTATCTTTCGCAATGATGATATACAACTCCTACGGAGTTGATGATATGCAAGACTTCGTCTTGATGATATACACGGCGTTGCCGTGATTCTTCAAAGATTAAAGATTATACGCAAAAAAGCAAAATTTTTGAGATGATATACCTTAGGTATGATGAATGATATACGCTTTGCGTATGGGGAACGGATATTATATCATATTTTCACGAAGTGGAAATATATCATACGGCAAAGCCGTATATCATATTGCGATAGCAATATATCATTTATCATTTGCCAAAAACCATATTTACCCTCGAAACGGAGTACCGATTAAAGTGCTCCGTTTTTTTAATATGCTTATTATTGACAATTACGAAATCTTTGATATAATATAATCAGTAACATTTGTGAGGTATGAATATGAAAGAAACCGCACTTAACAAGATCTACGAAGAATGCAAAACCTGCACCGCCTGTCCCCTTCACGAAAGCCGCACAAACGTGGTATTCGGCAAGGGCAACCCCGATGCGAAGATACTGTTTATCGGTGAAGCACCGGGTCAGCACGAGGACGAGCAAGGGCTTCCCTTTGTGGGTGCAAGCGGAAAGCTGCTTGACAAGTACCTTGACGCCATCGGTCTTTCCATGGAGGATGCGTACATAGCCAACATTTTAAAATGCCGTCCGCCCAACAACCGTGATCCCAAAGAGGACGAGGAACAGGCGTGTATCGGCTATCTTCGCCGTCAGCTTGAAGCAATTAACCCCAAGGTTATTGTATGTCTGGGAAGAATATCCGCTTACAAAATCATAAAGCCCGATTTCAAAATAACACAGGAGCACGGCAAGTGGTTTAAAAAGGGAGGCTATCTCATTACCGCAGTTTACCACCCTTCGGCACTTCTGAGAGATCCGAGAAAGCGTGACGATATGATGGCTGACTTTATTGCCATTAAGGAAAAGCTTGCGGAATTGTGATAAAACGCATAACAAAAAGGTATGGACTGTTTTTAATCCATACCTTGTTTTTTTATTCTGCCACAAAAGTCTGACTCTGTGTTATGGGCTTAAGTGTTGACTTTTCTTCAAAGAGGAAAGCCTTAACGGTATCGCCCTTATCAACGGCAAGACCAAGCTCACTGTAGGATAAGCTGCTGTAGCTTGTTACGGGAACAAACACGATTTTCTCAAGCACCAAGCCTGAAAATACCGAAACTGCAAGCTCGCCCTTAAAGCCGTTTACCGTGACTGTACTGTCGGTAAGTAAAATGTAAGGAGCTGTTACACAGTCGCTGCAGCTGTTTTTAAGTGACATAACGCCGTCTTCGCCCATTGTCCAGGTATTTGCAAAGTCACAGCCAAACTTCGATGCCATATAGCTTGCATCTTTGAGATTTGCTTCGGTGTGCGAATTACCGTGAACCTTACCTGTACCGCAATTTGACGTTAATACAACCGCAGAGCTGTAAGCACAATTGTAAAAAATTGTAGTATCGCTGCCGTCATGACCTACAATTTTACCTGCAAAGCTATCTTTGTCGGCTACGTTTACTGTTACATCTGACAATGTCACGCAGTTTTCAAGGTGGTTAATTTCTGCCTCAAGTGCACCGAAGCTAACCCAGTCAGACCAGCTTTGTTCCTCACCGTTGGCAACACCTGCAATACCGCCGATTTTTCCCGACCGAGCCGTAACAGATATATCGCCGTAGGACACGCATCTTGAAAACGAAAAGGGGTTATCGGAGCTGCACTCTGCATGAGCTACCACAAGTCCTGCATAAACAACGCCGTCGGCAGTCAAATCAAGGTTCATATATGATACACAGTCTCTGACATATATTTCTGAATCGCCCTTTTTGTCGCTTTTTGAATAAATGCCGCCCACTACAATTCCCATATTGGAATCAATGGTAATATCGCCCTTTACCGAGCACTGTGTAATATACGCATTCGGTGTGGTTGCGGAAGGAATAACTATTGCCGCAATACCGCCGAAGTTGGTCATTTCCGTAACGGAATACTCAGCGTCCTTATACTGTGCGTGAACGCCGTCAATCTTTCCGTTTTCCATATAACCCACAATACCAAAATGAGCGGTATCAACAAGAGCTATATTATACAGCTTATGACCGTTACCGTAAAGCACGCCGTTAAAGGGTGCACCTGAAGTTCCCCACGGAACAAGGTCGATGCCGTCAAAGTTGAGGCAGGCAGTAATTGAATACACAGCCTTTCCGTAGGTGTTTTTATTGCCGTTGTCATTTATCAGACTTGCGGCTTTTAAAAATGCGAGCGGTGAATCAATGATATAGGGATCGGTCTCTGTGCCCGAGCCTGAGAGTTCAGGCTGTGAGAGAATGTCGGATGCGGTATTTTCCGTTTCATTGGTGTCAGTAACATTTCCTGCAGATACGGGAGCTGCAAAGCAGGAAAAAGTCAGTAAAAATGCTATTACTATGGACAGGGTGCTGTTTAACGCTCTGTTTTTCATGGCAAATCTTCCTTTACTTTATTAATTAGAGAACCTCTATCATACTTTCGTCCCAGATTTCGGGTTTTTCATAGCCCATAAGATTAACAAGAGTTGCTGCAATATTGGAAAGACCGTAGCTGTCCTTTTCGATTACCTTATAGTTATCGGCATACTTATTATCGTAAATGATACAGGGAACAGGATTGAGAGTATGGCTCGTCTTGGACTTCATATTGCCTTCCTTGTCAAGCTTGGGCTCGCCTGTCTTCTTATCAATCTCACACATTTCATCTGCGTTACCGTGGTCCGCAGTGATAAGTGCAACACCTCCGAGGCTGTCAACAACCTCTAAAATTCTTGCAAGCTGAAGGTCAAGTGCTTCAACCGAAACAACTGTTGCAAGGTAGTTACCTGTATGACCAACCATATCGCCGTTGGGGAAGTTTACACGCATAAATCTGTATTTACCTTCCTTTGCAACCTCAATAAGTCTGTCGGTGATTTCCGCACACTTCATCCAAGGTCTCTGCTCAAAAGGAATAACATCGGACTTGATTTCTTCGTAGGTTTCTGTCTTTTCGTCGAACTTACCGCTCTTGTTACCGTTCCAGAAGTATGTTACGTGACCAAACTTCTGTGTTTCGGACAGTGCATACTGAGTAACACCGGTATTTGCAAGATATTCGCCCATTGTGCCCTTGATTTCGGGAGGAGAAACGAGGTATCTTGAAGGAATGTGCTTATCTCCGTCGTATTCAAGCATACCTGCGTATGTTACGTCGGGAACGAACACTCTGTCAAACTCAGCAAAATCCTTTTCGTCAAAGGCACGGGAGATTTCAATAGCTCTGTCACCTCTGAAGTTATAGAAAACAACGCTGTCGCCGTCAAGGATTTTACCTACAGGCTCGCCGCCTTCTGCAATAACAAAAGGAGGAAGATCCTGGTCGATACAGCCAAGCTCTGCTCTGTAAGCTTCAACTGCCTGCGCCGCACTTGCAAACTGTCTGCCCTCACCCAAAACGTGAGTCTTCCAGCCCTTTTCAACCATTGCCCAGTTAGCATCGTATCTATCCATGGTGATGTTCATTCTTCCGCCGCCCGAAGCGATTTTTGCATCAAAGGAAGCATCGTTAAGAGAAGCGAGAAATTCTTCAAAGGGATTGATATATTCAAGTGCGCTTGTTTCGCCAACGTCTCGTCCGTCAATAAGAATATGCACTCTTACTGTCTTTACGCCTTCCTTCTTAGCCTGTGTAATCATAGCCTTAAGGTGGTCAATATGAGAGTGAACATTACCGTCTGAGAAAAGTCCCATAAAGTGAAGAGTTTTTCCGGTATTCTTGACAGCGGCAATTTCCTGCCATGACTTTGATTCAAACATAAGTCCCGATTCTATAGAGTTTGAAACAAGCTTTGCTCCCTGTGCGAAAACCTGACCTGCACCGATTGCATTATGTCCTACCTCGCTGTTACCCATATCGTCGTCGGAAGGAAGACCTACTGCCGTTCCGTGTGCCTTGAGCTTTAAGCAGGGGTACTTTGACATAAGCATATCAAGAGTAGGAGTTCTTGAGTTTTTGATTGCGTTTGAAATATTGTCCTTACCGATGCCTATACCGTCCATAACGATACAGAACACAGGTCTTGTCTTGGCGTCATTTCCGCCGTTTTTGAAATTAAGTTCTTTAAGTGTTACCTTCATCACTTTTGCCAACCTTTCATATATACAATAATTTATAAAGCTTTATTATTTCCAAAAATATATTATACACTTTTTTTCTCAATGTATCAAGTACATTTTGTAAATGTGTTACTGTCTTCTGTTTGCCGTTTTCAGTACCGAAGAATAGCCCTCCTTTGTCATAATTTTCAGTATTCCCTCGGCAACACAGTCAAGCGGACGCTTTGCAACGTACACCTTAAGATGTGTCTTCTGACCTATCAGCGCAGCTATTCCGTTAAGCAATGCTCCTCCGCCCGTCAAAGTTATGCCCTCGGTATAAATATCGGCACACAGCTCGGGAGGAGTTACTTCAAGAGCAGACTTGATTACTTCTATAATCTGGTTGATTATGGGAAGCATTGCACTTCTGGTTTCGGAAGAATAAATATTGAACACCGCAGGAAGTCCCGTAATAAGGTTACGTCCCCTTACCTCAAGCATTCCCACGTCTGCACTTCTGTGAGCTGAGCCTATTTCTTTTTTAATATCCTCTGCCGTTATCTCACCGATTTCAACATTAAATTTCTGTCTTATATACTCTGCTATTGCCTCGTTAAGCTCGTCGCCTGCCACACGTATTGACTTTGACACCGCAACGCCTCCTGCCGTAACAACAGCAACCTCGGTTGTTCCTCCGCCTATGTCAACAACCATATTTCCAACAGGCTGGCGGAAGTTAAGACCTGCTCCTATTGCCGCCGCAACAGGCTCTTCGACAAGTGCAACGCTTGAAACACCCACCTCAAAAAGTGCGTTTTCAAGGGCGCTGTGTTCAACCTGCGACACGCCGTAAGGTATGCACACAATAACCTTAGGTCTTACAAACATTCCCTTGCTTATTGCCTGCCTTACAAAATAGTTAAGCATCGCAAGCGTCAGCTCAAAGTCGCTTATAACGCCGTCACGCAAAGGTCTTACGACGGTTATGTCAGATGCCGTCTTTCCCATAAGACTTTTGGCATCTGTGCCTATTGCTATTATTTCTTCCGTCCTGTTATTATATGCCACATACGACGGCTCATTTATTATTATTCCCTTTTGCGGCGTTGCTACAAGAGTGTTCGCCGTTCCAAGGTCTATTCCTATATAGTTTGAGGAAGCAGCCATATAACCACTTATCCTTTCATAGAGGTTTCTTTGGAAAACTTATCAAGTGTTTCCTTCATTTCTTTTCCTGCAAGTGAAAAGGGTGACAGCGTTGTCACAAGAACGCCTTCCGTTTCTACAGACTTTTTCACAAGCAGCTCATCGTGCATACTTACGCCGCTGTCGCCGTCCACCAGCACAAACAGCTCATTATTGCTCATTGCGCCTCTCACGGGAATTTTACCCTTACAAGGCACAACTCTCGGCTGACTCTTTACAGCATATGACATAATGCCGGGTATCAGACTGTCGTCAGTATTTACATCACTGCTCTTCATACACACAGGTATTCTTCCGTCACCCAGCAGCTCGCAGAAGCTGTTGAAGATTTCGGCGTTCTTTCCTGTACGTCTTATAAGTCTTGTATCCTTTACATTCAGGCTGGTAAGGAAATACGTCTTTTCCGTTGCCTTATCGGAAATGCTGATATATGCTTCGGGTATTGCCTCGTTAAAGGCTTTTCCCGCATAGCCGAAGTCCCAGCCGATTCTTCCGTCACGGTCCTGTCCGAAGCAGGCGCTGACAACAAGGCAGTTATAGTTTTTCATATAAAGCCTGTCAGGTGTGCAGACGCATATTCTGCCCTCCTGCACCGCCTCTTTGAGTATCTTGTTTTTACGGCACACAATTTCAAGCATTCTTTGTATTGCCGTACACTGCTCCTTGGTAAACGCCGTAACCGCAACGCTCTTTGTTTTATCCGCACAAAGCTCTGCACTCTTTATAAGCGACTGCTCTGCCTCTGTTTTGTTTACTCTGCCTGTCACCCTCTCAAAGGTGCCGTTCATTCTCACAAGCTCGGTATTGCTCCTTACAAAAGGCTTTACAATGCTGCATCTTTCATCAAAAAGACTGCTGTTAAGCCACGTAAAGGTAAACACGTCCTTGCCTGCCGTAAAGCCGCACACATCATAGGACGGAACCTTTTCGCACATTGCCAGTGCAAGAGGACTCAGTGAGCTTCTTGACATATTTATTATGCTTGCTCTTTTACCGTAACCAAGTGCCGGAAGCATACTGTATCCGTTATCCTTGTTGTCAAGGCAAACAACATTATCAAAAATACAGTCAAGAGGAAGCAGGCTTGTAAGGTCATTCTTTGTAACAATGATTACGGGAAGAATTCTTGTGACATTTCTGAATTCCTTTTCAAGCAGGCTTCTGAAGCCCATTTGCGAAAAGGCTTCAAGATTTGAGGCGGTATTTACCTGCTTTAAGTGATGCACCGTATTAAGGTAGCTTGCAAGAACATTGTTTTTTGATATTGCCGCCGCTTTTTCAATAAGCTCGGGATAGCTGTCCTTTGCCTTTCCTGCGTTATCGGGGTGATAGCCTTCGGCAACGTCTGTCTTTATTCTTTCGCACACCTTGAAAAGAAGGCTCTTTGCAAAAAGTCTTTCCACATTTTCAAGTGCACCGTGTTCTTCAAGATATTTAACAAATGCAGGAAGTATCTTTCCTACAGACTCGCTCTTTGAAATCCACTTTGTCCAGAGAGCTGTACATTCAAGCTTTGAATTCATATCCTCAAGATGCTTTGCAAGACCGTCAAAGCTTAAAATACCGTCTTTGAACACAAGTGAGGCAAAGTCAATGCCCATAATGCCCGCAAGCACCTTAAGGCTTGAGCTTTCACCGTAAAAGGCTTCCTCGAGATTTGCTCTGACAAGCGTCATTTTTCTTGCAAGAGAGGAGTCAACGGGAATTACGCATATGAGTCTGAACACGTTGGAAAGAAGTCTCTTTCTTGCCGTCTGTGAACCGCAGATGCTCTCTATCAGCTCAAGAGCTTTTTCTGCTGTTTGTGCCAGACGCATATCTGCACCGTTGTCGCCCGAAAGCCCGTTTTCGTTTTCAAGTGCCTCCTTGCAGGCTTTATATTCACCAAGAAGCTTATAGATATCCGCCACCTTATGCTGTGAAAAGCTCATGCGTTTTGACGGCTCAACATACTGCATAAGCATATCCTTGTCGTTTTTCTTAAGCATAAACTTCTTGATAAAGCCCTTTTCTTCTTCGACGTTTTCATTGACCTTAAGCAGATTTTCGACGTCCTCGAAGATTTCCTTGCCGAAAAATTCAAGTTCCTGTTCAATTTCCTGCATACGCTTACGGTTTTCAGTGACAAAGCGCTTGGTTTTTGTAAAGGCTTCTATATCACTTTCGATAAACCTTTCGGGTATATCAAGCTCCCGTGCCGAAAGCACAACCTTATAAATCTCATTGATTTTATCAAGCTTTGAAATGCTGTCAATGTCTCTTTCGTCAAAGCCCAGAATTTCATTGACATCGGAAAACACGTCACGGTACTCCGAAAGAATGGCAAGCAGCTTCTGCACCTCTTGTCCGAAAAGCGCCATTTCGCCGTCGGTGGGCACTCTTGCAGGCTTTGAGCTGAAAAGCGGGTGACGGTTTATGGGTGTATACT
The DNA here is from genome assembly GCA_045539625.1 of Eubacteriales bacterium. GTDB lineage: Bacteria > Bacillota > Clostridia > Oscillospirales > CAG-382 > UMGS1387. The sequence goes on from JAZQFS010000109.1 coordinate 7,764, forward strand.
TACGAAGACCGCTCTTTTCGCATATCTTTCTTGCAAGGGCGATAATTTCGCCTGTCATTTCAAATATTGCTTCAAGCTTGTCCTCACCCGCACCCTCAAGAAGTGTATCCGACACCACGATTTCAGGCACGTTTTCAAGTCCCTTGCAGGCATACAGGTAAGCTGCCTGTGCCGAGCGCAGAGTCATTCCCAAAGGATGCTGCTTTTCAAATCTTGCCGTATAATCCTGCAGCACATTCCATGCTTCGGAAAGCTCCACGGGTGCAAAGCCCGCAGCCGCCTTTTCGTCAATAAATCCGTACTTTTCAAGGCACATTGACATTCTTTCCGAGGCATCTTTTCCGCTTGTTTCGCTGTCGGTGCAAAGCACGCAGTCTGACAGCTCTTCTTCTCGCAACACGTTTGCAACATACTTTGACTGCTCATCGTCGTCCGTAACCACAAGAAGACTTTTGCCTTCCGTAATGCTTCTTGCACATATTCCGTACAGCACCTGATTTTTTTCTTCCGTAAATGCACCTGTCACCACAACATCGTTATCTGTGCACACAGCCTTGCAGGCATTCAGGTGCATAACTCGGGCAGGAACATATTCCCTGTTGAATTTTGCACTCTGCTTTTCGGCATCGCCGAATACACTTCTTGCCGCACTGCTGCCTGCAAGCATATTTCTTTCAAGAGACAGGTTGCACCATAGAATATAATCATCAATTTCAAGGTTTACAAGATGTGCTTCCCTGATAATTTCATAAACATGCCTGTCGTCCGTTTCGGCAAGAGCCTTACGGATATTCTCAAACATATCGAATATTTCGTCCTTATCCTCAGGCATAAGGGATTTCATAAATGAATCGTACCCCAGCGCCGAGTCCTTAAGTGCGTTTCGGATAAACACCTTATTTACTATGGGCTTTCCCGACTGACGCACATAAAACGAGCCGTTATTATATGAAAGAGCAGCTTTTACAAGGCAAATGGGAGCAAAGCTCACAAGCTCTGTAAGCTTATCCGTTATTTTAACGTAACCGAAGGCAAAGTACGGCTCACGCTTATTTTTGCCGAAGGTCATCTGAAGTGCCGTATTGTAAAGAGCCTCGTCACTAAGGGAGGTCATAACGGCAGAGGGCGATGAAATACGCTTTTTAAATCTGTCAAGGCGTTCAGTCATCTTCTGAATTTCAGCCGAGCTGAAATGCTGCTTTGCCATATTGGAAAACATGGTAAGAATTGACGAAAAATCCTTATCTATTGCCGCAAAGTCCTCCAAATTCATATTCATTTCAAGTGGCATAAGTCTTTTCTCTTCGGTATCCTTGAAGCTCTGGTTGAAATCGGGATAAAGCAGAGGAATTTCTTCCTGCTCAAATCTTTGTTTACCCGACAGGTACTGCACCACAGGGCTTGTGACAAGAGAAGAGTACAGCTTTGCCGTACCGTTCTTTACGGGAAGGTTGGTAAAGGGATTTTTTATGTCATAAAGATTCATTGATTTAAGGGAGCTTTTAACATCTACCATACAAACAAGGCTTCCCGGGTTATTTACAAAGCTCTCGCTTGCTGTTTTGCAGGCAAAGGCAAAGGATGTATTCTGTGCCGCCGCAAAAACCGACGGATCAACTATCAGCATATCCCCCGACTGAACAAGCACCTTTATTTTTTCTGCGTTTTCGCATACCGGTATTGTCACGGGGCTGTTTACAAGATAAACTCCGCACAGCACATTGATTTCGCCCTCAGCCGTTCTAACAAACAAAAGTGATGTATCAAAACCGCATCTGCAGGCAGCGGAACAAAACACCAGCGAAATTTCAAGGGGTGTTGCAAGTATGCTTCCTGAGCCGAACAGCTCACTGCAGCTTCTCACTCTCTGCCGTGAGGACGCAGTATAGCCCGACGGTCTTGAATAGATAATATTACATTCCTTAATCTGCTTATAAAGCTTGCCGATAATCTCAAAATGTGTTTTCTTTGAGTTTACACAATAGTCCGCAGGCTCGGTTTCGGGTATTTTTTTGCAGATTCTTTCTATTGTTTCGTCATCGCGGTTAACATAGGTACACACAACGGAAGGCTCTGCTTCAAGTCCCATCCACACATTTGGGGGCAAAAGTGTAACTGCCGTTTTTGCCACGCACTCACTTTCTCCCACTTTAACACGCACATATATTTCTCCCAAGGTTTCCTTTTCAAGGCTTGTGAGAAAAGCGGTATCATATGTAAAACAGCTGTTATCAAATTCAAATACACAGCTGTCGGTTTTCTTCAAGCTGTAGCTTTCACTGTCAAAGCATTCTCTTACAAAATCAACTCTCTGCAAAAAACGGGTATCCGATGCCACACCCACAATACTTATTTCAGCTTCAGCACAAACGGGCGCACTTAAAGAGCCAAGCACCACACGTGAAACGGGCGGTATCCCGGCTTTTGCTATTGCCGCTGAAAAGCAAGACGGTGTCACGGCATTTACGGTAAATTTTGACGGTGTTGAACCGTTATTCATATAAAAAAACTCCTTTAAACGCTCTTTATCCATTATACATAGTTATACAAAGTATATAATAACACTTTTTTCTGAAAAATGCAACAGTTATTGAGTTTTTTTATTTAATAAAGCGTTTTTTTTACTTTAAATATGTTTAACGGTAAACAAAAAAACAAAGGGATTACATCAGTCACTTGACATAATCCCAAAATTCATACAAAATCGCAACAAAACGTCCCGTTTTTTATATTGCAAATTTTGATATAACCCCTTTGTGCTATTTATCGGTACAGTCCCTGCACATACAGTTTTTGCAGCCGCCGTTTTTCTCACATTCCTTGAAGTTTGAGCAGGTAAACATTCTGTCATCCCCCGTAATCCTTCTTACAACCGACGTGTTTTTTCCTACAATATGGCAGTATCTCTCAACGGTTTCATAGCCTTTTTCATTAATATCTTTATGCAAAACAAAATCCTCCGCAAGTTTTTATAGTACATTAAGCATATGCAAAACACGGAGGATTTATTCTTTTTTTACTTAAATTTCTGCAACAACTGACACGGGATAGTGGTCGGACAGGTAAACGCCGTTCACCTTATCGTCGTGAAGGGTAAGGCTGCCCTCAACAAGCTTTCCGCTTGAGAATATGTAGTCAATCTTATAGTCCTTATCAACCTTTCCGTAGTTATGGAAGGTGATTCCGTCATCGGGTATTCCCGCTGTAAGGTCATTGACACCTGGAGCTTTTTTGAACACCAGAATTTCAGGATCGGCAGGGCGTCCGTTCATATCGCCTGTGATAAAGAAAGGAAGCTGTTCTTTTCCCGAAAGCACCTTAGATACAATCATTGATGCACCGCATACCTTTGCATATCTTCCGATGTGGTCAAGATGGGTGTTTGCAAAATTGAACACGGTAGCCGTCTTTCTGTCAACAAGTGTTGCAAGAGCACAGATTCTGGGACAGTCGCTCTGGTCTACGTTGAAGCGTGAGCCGGGAACGTCGGGGGTATCCGAAAGCCAGAACTGTTCAAATCTTACAAGGTCGAACTTATCACGTCTGTAGGCAATGGAAGCACTTTCGTCGTCATAGTTTTTGCCTCTGCCCATACCCAAAAGCACGTAGTCTGTAAGATTATCCGACAGCCACGCTCTCACATGGGGAAGCACCTCCTGAAAGCCTATAATGTCGGGCTTTTCCTTATCGAGGAACTTTTTGATACCGTCTTTTCTGTTGTCAAAGCGGTATTCACCGTCACCGGGATTGTCATAGCGTATGTTGAAGGTCATTACTTTGAGCTGCATAATTATTTCTCCTTTTCCATATGCTGTTGATTTTTTATTATTGTCAAAGCAGTTATTCATTATATTTCCTTGATTGCTTCGCCGTCGGCAAGCTTATACCCGTCAACGTCTGCTCTTTGCATAGCACCGAAAATTCTGTATTTTATACCTTTATTCTCCCTGTCAAGCTGACCGAGAAGCTGTTTCACCTTTTCCCTGTCGGAGTTTTTATCGGCAGGACACGGGCTGTGGATAATGGGAAGATCCGAGTGGTTTACAAAGTAGCGTATATCCTTTTCGGGAACATATACAAGGGGGCGAAGAAGTGTTATATCCATTCTGTCAAGGTATGTGACAGGCGAAAAACAGCCTATTCTGCCCTCATTGAAAAGATTCATCATAAAGGTTTCAACGGCATCGTCAAAATGATGACCGAGGGCGATTTTGTTACAGCCAAGCTCCTTGGCGTGGGTATGAAGAGCACCTCTTCTCATTCTTGCACAAAGTGAGCAAGGATTCTTTTCCTTACGTATATCAAATATGATTTTTGCAATGTCCGTTTCAAAAAGTGTGAAATTTACTTCAAGCTGTCTGCAAAGCTCCGAAAGCTTACCGAAGCCCGCTTTGGTTTCTTCTTCATCACCGTAGCCCGCCTTATAAAAGCCGGGGTCCATGGTTATAACCTCAAGCTCAAACCTTTTGGGATAGAACTTTTTAAGATTTGCCATAGCACACACAAGTGCCACCGAGTCCTTACCTCCCGAAAGTCCCACGGCAATTCTGTCGCCGTCCTCAATCATATTGTAATCGTCCACGGCACGCCTTGCATAGCTCAGTATTCTTCTTGTATTAAAGGAATATTCCATATTTACCAAACTCCGTTTTTTCATATTTACCGCCCCAAATCATATACTGTACAAACAGCTTTTTTGGGAGGCTAATATGAAACGTCAATCTTACAAATACATTTTTTATCTTAACTTTTTATTTATCGCCGTATGTGCCGTCATCACCTTTTTCTCATCGGAGCAAAAAGTGCCTTTTATACGAGCAAGCGTTACAACGCCCATAAAAAGTGCCGTCTTTGAGCAGACAAACCTTTGCCCGTCTGCCCTGTCCGCCGTAATTATCGACGGCAAAAGCGGTGCTGTTCTTTTCGAGAAAAATGCCAACACACGTTTGCCCATGGCAAGCACAACAAAGATTATGACAGCCCTTACAGTAATAACCTATGCCGACCTTGACGGCGTTGTAACGGTTTCTCCAAAAGCATCACGCACCGAGGGCTCGTCCATATACTTAAAGGAGGGTGAGAAAATTTCCGTCACCGACCTGCTTTACGGTCTGATGCTTGAATCGGGAAACGATGCCGCCGTGGCACTTGCCGAAGGCTGCTTCGGAAGCGAGGAAAAATGCGTTGATGCCATGAATGCTCTTTGCAAACAGTACGGTCTTATCGACACACACTTTGACAACGTCCACGGTCTTGACGGCAAAACCCACTACACAACCGCCTATGAGCTTGCAAGGATTACCTCCATCGCTCTGAAAAATCCCGTCTTTGCTTCAATTGCCTCAACAAAAAGCTATACCTCAGGCGGTGAAACGCAAAGATTTTTCTCCAATCACAACCGTCTTTTACGCACCTATGACGGCTGTATCGGCGTCAAAACAGGCTACACCTCCCTTGCGGGCAGATGTCTTGTCACCGCCGCCCAAAAGGACGGTGAGCAGTACATTGCCGTCACATTAAACGACAGAAACGACTGGCAGGAGCACCGTGAAATGCTGGACTATGCCTTTGACAGCTATTCCTGCCGTGAAATTGCCTGCCGTGACAGCTTTTTTATATACAACGGCTCGCAAAAGCTTGTGCCGTCCGAAAGCATCTATCTTACCGTCAAGGGAGACGATGCCTTTACTGTTGATTACAAAATTGTCCTTTCAAAGGAAGAAACCCTTTGCACCTACTCCTGTGAAGGAGCGGTTTTGGGACGTTTTTCCCTTGTGCCGTATGATGGCAGCACCGCCGCTTCTAATCCAACAAGCTGACACGTTCAATGCTGTCGCTGTCGCAGTCAAGCACAATATGGGAATCTGTATCCGTTCTGTACACTGTTATATTTCTGTCATTAAGGCTTGCCATAACCTCTCTGTGAGGATGACCGTACATATTGCCGATTTCACAGCTTATAATTGCAATGTCGGGATCAATATCATTGAGGAACGCATCGCAGTTTGAGGTTGACGAGCCGTGGTGTCCGCACTTGAAAACCTCGGCATCAATGTCAAAGTCTGAGTCCATAATGTCATACTCAACAACCTTTTGAGCATCGCCGGTGAAAATAAAGGTGCTGTCGCCGTATTCCATTCTTATGCAAAGACTTGAATCATTGATGTCCTCATAGCCGTCCCCGTCGGAAAGTATAAGAAACTCAATATCATCCACATAGAATTTATCACCCGTATCGGGATAAATCACCTTTGTTCCCAAATGCTTTACGCTTTGGCTTATTACCTTGTCAAGCTTATCGCAGGTGGCATTTTCTTCTCTTCTTTGATTTTTAACAACATTTTTCACATTATAGCTGTCAAGCACAGCATCCGCCGAGCCTATGTGATCCTCGTGAGGATGTGTGAGAAAGAGATAGTCTATGTATTCAACATTTCTGCTGTCAAGATAGCTTAAAAGGTCGTATTCACAGGCGTTTGTGCCTGCATCAATCATAACGAACTTTCCGCCGTCTGTCTCAATAAGAGTGCTGTCGCCCTGTCCCACGTCAATGAAATGCACCAGAAAACCGCTGTCGTATACTTTATTGTCAGCCGCTTCTTCTTTTTCTCTGCCGAAAAAATACAGCAGGCACAGCACAAGCAGTGATGCACAGATTATTGCGACGGAAACGGCAAAGGATGCTTTTTTTGGTCTGTGCTTATACATTTTATTCCTCGCCGTTTTCGTAGCTCATACGCATTTCAAGGTATTCTTCACGTGTAATAAGCACCTTTCTGGGCTTTGAGCCTTCAAACGGACCTACCACGCCGATTTTTTCAAGCTTGTCCACAATTCTTGCAGCTCTTGCATATCCAAGTGACAGCTTACGCTGAAGAAGAGATGTTGATACCGAACCCGAATCAACGGCAATTTCAATTGCAGGCAGTACTGCATCGTCGCTGGAAATGATGGAATCTCTGTCCTCACCGTCAAAGTCGCCGCCGTCAGAGTCAGCTCCCTTGCCCTTTTTCTTTTCACCGCAGCGTGCCGCTTCTCTTTCGATGCTTGCGATAATATCGGCATCGTACTCGAACTTCTTGCCGTTCTTTAAGAACTCAACTATATTTTCAATTTCCTTTTCGCTGACAAATGAGCCCTGCACACGCATCGGCTTCATACTTCCTACAGGTGCGTACAGCATATCGCCTCGTCCAAGAAGCTTTTCGGCACCAGACACGTCAATAATTGTACGAGAGTCTACCTGAGAAGCTACGGTAAAGGCAATTCTGGAAGGCACATTCGCCTTGATAAGTCCCGTAATTACGTCAACCGACGGACGCTGTGTACCGATAACAAGGTGCATACCCGCAGCTCTCGCCTTCTGTGCAAGACGGCAGATGGAGGTTTCAACCTCGTCACGTGCTGTCATCATAAGGTCGGCAAGCTCGTCTATAATAATTACGATTTTAGGCATATATTCCTTTTCGGGATCTTCCTTTGTTACCTCATTATAGGTATCGCTGTCACGCACGCCAACCTCTTCTATAAGCTGGAAGCGGCGTTCCATTTCATTAACCGCCCATGCAAGTGAGCCTGCCGCCTTTTTGGGATCGCTTACAACAGGCACAAGAAGATGAGGAAGTCCGTTATAAATACTAAGCTCAACCTTCTTGGGGTCAATAAGCATAAGCTTTACCTCGTCAGGTCTTGCCTTGTAAAGAATACTTACGATAAAGCTGTTGATACAAACCGATTTACCCATACCCGTAGCACCTGCTATAAGCATATGGGGCATCTTTGCAATATTCATAAATATGGGGCTTCCCGCAACGTCCATACCCAGGCATACGGTAATCTTGCTCTTCTGCTTTTCAAAGCCGTCGCTTTCAATAAGGTTACGCAGATAAACGGTGGATACAGTCTTATTGGGTATTTCTATACCAACTGCGTCCTTGCCGGGAATAGGTGCTTCGATTCTTACACCTGCCGCCGCAAGGTGAAGTGCAATATCGTCCGAAAGATTTGCAATGGAACGCACCCTTACACCAACCTCAGGCTGAAGCTCGTAGCGTGTTACGGTAGGACCGCAGCATATATTCATAATCTTTGTCTTTACGCCGAAATTCTTAAGGGTTTCAACAAGCTTTATGCTTGTCTGCTTCAGCTCGTCGGTTACGGTAAAGGTAAGGGGATTGGGATCCTGCTGAAGGAAGTTGATGGGAGGATAGTGGTAAATTTCCTCAACCTTTGGCTCAGGTACTACGGCAACAGAAGAGCTTTCTCCGTCGGGAATTTCGCTGCCCTCCGCCGTTCTTTCGCTGAGGCTTGCTCCGTCCTCGCCGTTCATAACATCAGCGCCTGCTTCCTTTCCGCCCATGGAAACGCTGGCATCGCTTGTGAAAATTTCGGACATATCAATCTCCTGTCCGTCATCTTCTGCCTTTTGTGTATTATTTTCAAGCTCCGAAAAATCCGCCTCAGCTGCGTTTTCCGAGAACTTGTTTTCGTTTTCCTCCATTGCCGCATTGAAGGCATCAAGGTCAACAACCGTTTCTTCTGCATCGGGAGAGCCGTATGCAACGGCATTTTCATCGCTGTCAATTTGCGGCTTTATATCCTCCTCGGGAAGCTCACTGCTCTTTTCCTCAAAATCCTCGCCTGCGTCCTCCAGAAAAGCACGTCTTTTTCGCATATCCTTTGCGTCCTGTGCTTCCTCTCTGGCACTTTCCTCGTTAGCCTTTGAGATTTTTTCCTGTCTTTCCTTATTTTGCTTATCAAGGCTTTCCTCAAGACGCTTTTCTCTTTCAAGATTTGCGTTGTAAACAGTCTCCTTGATTTTGTTCTTGCAGAAAACAAACATATCGGCAGGTGTTACATTGAACACCGCAAAGCCGAAGAGTACAATCATAAAAATGCAGATGATGTATGCGCCTATTCCCGTAAACTTATCAAGAAGGTTTCCCAAAAGTCCGCCTACAATACCGCCGCTTGCACCCTCGATTCCGTCTATGTAAAGGTTTATGGGATTAAAATCGTGGACAGCCTTTCCCGAAGCAAGGTCGAGCAGCTGCAGAAAGCCCGAAAAGAAGGACACAAAAAATGCCACAACCGCAATCTTTTTGCCTACATTTCCCGACACATAGTCCTTTTTCCAATAAAAGCCCATTATGGCTATACACACGGGAAGCGTCCATATTGCTCCTGCAAAAATACCTCTGAAAAACTCAACTATATATTTGAGAAATCCCATTTTATCGGGGATTACAAAGCACACCGCAAGAAACAGCGCCGCAAACACAAGCACGCCGGGCATAATCTGACAGCAAAGGGTATTTTCCCTGTCCTGCTGCATTTTAAGCTCCTTGATACGCCTTTTTACTCTGGCATTTTCGCTGAGCTCAAGCTGTTTTTCATTTGTTTTCTTTTTTGAAGAAGTCTTTTTATTTGTAGTGTTTCCTGTCTTTTTTTCAGCCAAAGCCTTAACCTCCGATTACTACCGTCTTAACAACGTCATATACAATTGCAACAACACCGAGAGCCATGCAGTAATATGCAAAGGACTTGAAGGTGTTCTTTTTTGAAATGTACTGCAAAAGCTTAATTGCAAGCAGTCCCGAAATAAAGGACGCCGCAACGCCTGCAAAAATTACTCCGCCGTTTTCTCCCAAAGAAATGCTTTCGTAATCTTTAAGAAGAGTTATGACAACAGAGCCCAGAATTGCGGGAATTGAAAGAATAAACGAAAACTTTACCGCAAGCTCTCGCTTAAAGCCGTTGAACACGCCGCCTGTAATTGTCATACCCGAGCGTGAAATACCCGGAAGTATTGCGAAAAGCTGGAAAAGTCCCACAATAAGTGCGTTTTTTGGCTTTATCTCGCAAAGCTCCTTTTGCTGCACCACAACCTTTTCGGAAAGCAGGAAGATAAGTCCGTTGATTATCCACAATATACCTACCGCAAAGGTATACGCCGACAGAAATTCAACCGTTCCTTCAAGCACAGCACCAAGCAAAAGCGGTATAAGCGCTATAAACAGCAGGCAGAACAGCTTTTCGTCATCATTCATACTGCTGTATTTAAACTCGCCGCGAAACAGTCTTTTTACAAGTGAAAAGAAGCTTTTTACAAGATTTACAACATCGGCAAAGTAAACCACCAGCACCGCCGCCAGTGTTCCCACGTGAAGCAGAAGTGTATACGTCACACCCGACAGAGCCTGGTCAACACTGCCGAAAACGTTCTGAAATACCGCAAGATGTCCTGAGCTTGACACGGGCAAAAACTCCGTAAGCCCCTGTACTATGCCGAAAACTATTGACTTTATGTAATCAAGCACGAAAAAATCATTCCTTTACAAAAATATTCACTTTATATTATAGCAGAAAAAAATCAATTTAGCAATATCATTTAGCTATTTTTACAATTTAATTTTATTCTGTTTATTCATTAAATATTAATTAACTTTTAGTAGATTTACCGCTTTGTTTGTGGTATCCTTTTATAATAGCAATAGTTATATGCAATTTTTTACCACGGAGGTATATATTATGAAGGTATTATTATTACAGGACGTTAAAGGTCAGGGCAAAAAGGACGAAATCATAAATGTTTCCGACGGATATGCAAGAAACTTTCTCTTCCCCAAGAATCTTGCCTGCGTTGTTGATGCAAAAATTCTCAACGACGTAAAGAACAAGGAAGCGGCAAAGAAAAGAAGAGAAGAGCTTGAAAAGCAGGCTGCAAAGGACACGGCGGCAAAGTTTGAAAGCATCGTTGTAAAGCTTTACGCAAAGGGCGGCAGCGACGGCAAGTTCTTCGGCTCTGTAACATCAAAGGAAATCGCAGAAGCGCTTGAAGCACAGTTCGGTATTGAAATTGACAAGAGAAAGATTGTTCTTCCCGATGCACTCAAGGCATTCGGCACATACACCGTTGATGTTAAGCTTTACCCTGAAATCGTAGGAAAATTAAACGTATTAATCGCTAACAAGGAATGATTTTATGGCAGATATTTATCTGACGGAGGACACTGTCGCAAAAGTCCCCTTTTCACTTGAAGCCGAGCAGTCGGTACTGGGTGCAATCTTACTTGACCCCGACAAAATAAGAGAAGTTGCAAATGTCATAAAGACTGACGACTTTTACCACGAGCATCACAAGGTCATTTACGAGGCAATGCGTGAGCTTTTCCTTGCAAACAACACCATAGATGCCGTAACTCTGGTAGACGAGCTTGTCAGAAGCGGCACTTATGACGATGCAGGCGGAAAGAGCTATGTTGCTCTGCTTGCACAGTCTGTTCCCTCAATTGCAAATCTTCCCGACTACCTGCGCATTATGCGTGACAAGGCACTTTTGCGCCGTCTTATAGAAGCATCGGCTGAAATTTCAAGAATGGCTTACTCTGCGGAAGGCAATACTGCCGACATTCTGGACCGTTCCGAGCAGCTTATTTTTGACATTGCCGACAAAAACGAAACCAAGGGCTTTTCTCACATCAAGGACGTTATCATAGCCAACTACAAGCATCTTGACGAGCTTATCAAAAACGGTGAGGCGGCGTTGGGTACTCCCACCTACTTTACCGACATTGACAAGCTGCTTGTGGGTATGGGTAAAAGCGACCTTGTGCTTGTAGGTGCAAGACCGGGTATGGGTAAAACCAGCTTTTGTCTTAACATAGCCTCGCAGGTTGCCCTTAAGACCAAGAAGACGGTTGCGGTATTCTCGCTGGAAATGAGCTGTGAACAGCTTGTTTCAAGAATGCTTTGCTCGGAGGCTCTTATTGACTCCTACAAAATGAGAAAGGGCGACCTTTCGGAAGACGACTGGGTAAAGCTTGCAAGAGCATCGGGCGTGCTTTCGGAAACCGACATTCTTATTGACGACACGGCAGGCATTACGGTTATGGGTATGAAGGCAAAGCTGAGACGTGTAAAAAATCTCGGTCTTGTAGTTATCGACTACCTTCAGCTTATGCAATCTGACAGAAAGAGCGACAACAGAGTTAATGAAGTGGGCGACATTTCAAGAGGCTTGAAGCTTATGGCAAAAGAGCTTGAAGTGCCGATAATCACCTGTGCACAGCTGTCCCGAGGACCTGAAAGCAGACCTGACAAGACTCCTATGCTTAGTGACCTTCGTGACTCGGGTGCCATCGAGCAGGACGCCGACAGCGTTATGTTCTTATACCGTGACGAATACTACAACAATGATCCCGAAAAGAAGAATATGGCTAAGTGTATCATCGCCAAAAACAGACACGGCTCAACAGGTACAGTAGAGCTTGGCTGGTTCGGTCAGTACACAAAGTTTACAAATCTTGATACACAGCATGCCCAGCAATAACATAACTTTTGAAATTTTGGAAAAGATACAAAGAGCAGACCGTGATTTTTCACTGTTTGACGGCTGTAAGAAAATCCTTGTTGCCCTGTCGGGCGGTGCGGATTCCTGCTGTCTGTTGCTTTCCCTGAGGGAAATATGTGAAAAGTACGGTTTTTCTCTGTGTGCCCTGCACGTCAATCACGGCATAAGAGGCAAGGAAGCAGACAGAGATGAAGAATTTGCAAGAGCTTTATGTAAAAAATACGGCATAGAGTTTTTCTGCGAAAAAGCGGACATTCCCGCACTTGCCCGTGAAAGCGGACTTTCAGAAGAGCTTTGTGCAAGAAATGTTCGGTATTCCCTTTTTGAAAAATACTGCCGTGAGTACTCCTTTGATGCCGTTGCGGTTGCACACAACGCAGGCGACAACGCAGAAACGGTGCTATTCAATCTTTTACGGGGTGCGTCCTTAAAGGGCTTATGCGGTATTCCGCCAAAAAGAGCTCTGACGGAAAAAAGCTTTATTATCCGTCCTCTTATTTATGCAGACAGAAACGAAATTGAGCGTTATCTTGCTCAAAAGGGACAGGGCTTTGTAACCGACTCCACAAATCTTTCGGACGATTACACAAGAAACTATCTGCGTCACAAGGTTATCCCCGCACTTTCAAAAATCAATCCTTCAATTGAGGATACAATTTTAAGAAGTTCCTCGCTTTTACGGCTTGACTCGCAGTATCTTGAAAAGACGGCAAAGCAGTATCACACAGGCGATTTAAAGGTTTTATCAAAGCTTGACAGGTGCATACTTACAAGGGTTATAAGAAATCTCTTTTCGGAGGTTTCGGACGAAATGCCGCAGTTTTCCCACATAGATGCGCTTGCAGACAAAATCTATATGTTTTGCGAAAACTCTTCTTTGCGGTGCTCGCTGTCCTTTCCCGACGGCAAAAGAGCCTTTATCGAAAACGGCACCCTGTGCTTTATAAAGGACAGCCGTGAAAAAGAAATCCGCCGTTCATTTAATATTCCGCTGAGTGACGGAATAAATATCATTGACGGCACGGATTTTCTTGTGTACCTTGCGTATAAAGAAAACGAAAAGCTTCCACAAACTATCACACATAATAACGAAATTATTTACAAAAAATACACTACAGATTATTTGTATTCTGATAAAATACTCAGCGGTTTATATGCGAAAAGCAGGTCGGACGGCGACAAAATTTCCCTTGGCGGCATGAACAAAAGCTTAAAGCGGCTTATGTGCGAAAAAAAGCTTGCGTCCGCAGACAGGTTTTCTCTTCCCGTAATTTGCAAGGACGGGGAAATACTGCTTGTTCCCTGCGTTGCAAAAGCAACCGACTTCACAAATTCACAAAACACGCACTGCGTATGCATTGCACTTTACAGACGTTAATCTATTTTCTTCAAGGAGTGATGTTAGTTCAATGAAAAACAACGGTAAGATTATTATATTCTACGTTATACTGATTTTCGGTATACTGCTTGCCACCTCGGCTCTTATGAGTGAAGACTCGGTAAAGCCTCTTGAATACAGCGAGGTAGTTGAGCTGTTCCAGAAAGAGCAGGTTGATTCCTTTGATGTGAAGGAGGACAACACCCTTGTCATTCACACCAAGGAAGGCAAGGACTTATTCCACAACTTAAGAAGCCTTGAAATTTTCCACAACGATCTGGACGAGGAAATTTTCCGTCAGACACAGGAAGGCATTCTCAATGACTACAACTACGAAGCCGTAACCAAGCTTCCCTGGTGGGTTAGCTTCCTGCCCTATGCCGTTATTATTGTAATCTTCATCATACTGTGGGTTTACATTATGAATCAGGCAGGCGGCGGAAAAGGCGGCAAAATCAACTCCTTCGGAAGAAGCCGTGCAAAGCTCGGTGCAAATGAAAAGAGCAAGGTTATGTTCTCGGACGTAGCAGGCGCTGACGAGGAAAAAGAAGAACTGAAAGAGGTTGTCGAATTTCTTAAGAATCCCAAGAAGTATTCACAGCTTGGTGCAAAAATCCCCAGAGGCGTACTGCTTGTAGGCCCTCCCGGTACAGGTAAAACCTTACTTGCAAAGGCTGTTGCAGGCGAAGCAAACGTCCCCTTCTACTCTATTTCAGGCTCAGACTTTGTTGAAATGTATGTAGGTGTGGGTGCTTCACGTGTAAGAGACTTATTTGACACAGCGAAAAAGAGCCAGAATGCCATTATCTTTATAGACGAAATTGACGCTGTAGGACGTCACAGAGGTGCAGGTCTTGGCGGCGGACACGACGAAAGAGAGCAAACTCTCAACCAGCTTCTTGTTGAAATGGACGGCTTTGGCAACAACGACGGCATAATCGTTATTGCGGCAACAAACCGTCCTGACATTCTCGATCCCGCACTTTTAAGACCGGGACGTTTTGACAGACAGATTACCGTAAACTATCCCGACATCAGAGGCAGAGAGGAAATCCTCAAGGTACATGCCCGCAACAAGCCCTTTGAAAAGGACGTTGACCTTAAAACTCTTGCCAAGACAACCTCGGGCTTTACAGGTGCAGACCTTGCAAACCTCCTTAACGAAGCGGCACTTCTTGCAGCAAGAAAGGGCAAGCATCTTATCGGTATGGCAGAACTTGAAGATGCCATGATCAAGGTAATTGTAGGTCCTCACAAAAAATCAAAGGTAATCACCGAAAAGAGCAAAAAGCTCACCGCTTACCACGAAGCAGGTCATGCGGTTTCGGCTTACTATACGGACAACCACGACAAGGTTCATCAGATTTCAATTATCCCCGCAGGACGTGCAGGCGGATATACGCTGTATCTTCCCGACGAAGACAAGGATTATATGTCAAAGTCGGACATGGAAGGCTCACTTGTTTCATTGCTTGGCGGACGTGTTGCCGAAAAGCTCACCTTAAGTGACATTTCGACAGGAGCTTCAAACGACATTCAGCGTGCCACCGACATTGCAAGAAATATGGTAACACGTTACGGTATGAGCGAAAAGTTAGGTCCTGTTGTATACGGCAACAATCAGGAAGAGGTATTTTTGGGTATGACAATGTCAAATTCAAGAGACTACTCCGAAAGTGTTGCTTCACAGATTGACGAGGAAATCCGTGCCATCATAGACAAGGCTTACGGCACAACGGAAAAGATTCTGAGCGAGCATATGGATAAGCTTGTGTTTGTTGCAGAGTACCTTATTTCCCACGAAATTATGGACGCCGAGCAGTTCCTGTATGTAATGACAACCGACAAGCCCGAAGAAAGTGTTGTTGAAGCAATTGCCGAAAACAAGGTCAAGAAAAGCGAAGAAGAAAATTCCGTAAAGAAGGAAGAAAAGAACGGCGAAAGCACATCGAACGAAAACGGCGATGCTTCTTCAGAGGATGTAAAGAAATTTACAGCAAAGAAAAAGGACGTTTCGGAAGAAACCTCCGAAAATCCCGACTCCGATAACTAACAATCAAGGACTCATCTTAACAGATGAGCCCTTTTTTATACTAAATTCAGAATGTTCAGAAAATATCATCGCACGAATCCGATTCGTCATAATAATCGTAATCCTCACCGTTATCATACTCTTCTTTGTAAAGCTTGATAAGACCGTTGAAAGAGAATTTTGCCACCACGAATTCATTTATCATACGGTTACGTAATAAGCCAAAAACAGATGGGAAAAATTTCTTTCTGAACTTAATAAAATCCTTACTGCGTGAAAATTCATCAAATGTCAGCGTCTTATTCTTTTCGCTGTTACGCAGTTTGTGGAGCTTTACAAGCTGTTTGCGGTAGTTTCTTGCAATACTGTCAAGCTTTTGCACGCCAACAAGTCTTCCATTATCAAACTCAAACGCCCACGCCTTTTCAAAGCTGTGTGCAAGGCTGACGCTCCAACCGATTGTAAAGCCGTCAAGAAGTCCGCTTCCCCCAATCAGCGTGCCTGTGTAGTGTATGGGCATTTTAAGACGGCTGTAGGTTCTGTGTCCAAAAAGTGATTCTCCATCAACAGGATCGGGATTTTTACCGCAGAACACAGGATACCTTTCTCCCTTGCAATGTATCGAAAGCTTTGAAAGATACAGACGGTCGGTTACTCTGTACTCGCAGTAAAAACCTCTCATACAACAGGTTACTGCGCGCTCTGGCTCAAAGCCATAGTCTGAAGGATGCCAGTTAAAAGGGGTACTCCACGAGCAAATAATCATATCCTTATCATGGTATTTTATGCGGTCGTCTATTTGTACACTCATTATTATCAATCTCCAAAGTTAATTTTACAACCTAATTATACAAAAAGCAAAGTCCCAAAAACAGTACTTTGACTGATTTCGGGACATTTTTTTGCATTTTATTACCTTTTTATTTTTTTATTCTTCAAGCTTCCATCTTTGCTGAAGAATTACGGCAGGCTCATTTTCTTTTCTGTGTGCGTAGAAAACAGTAATCATACTTCCGTCAGCAAGCTCTGCCGTCGACGGATATCCAAGGTCTCCCGATACGCCGTTGACATACAGGTCATAGCCTTTGTCCCACGTGCTGCCTGAATCCTTTGAAAACATCACCTTGATGCCAAAGGGTGCATTTCTGTTGCCGTAAGTACAAATGAGAGTCCCCGATGAGTGCATATACAAATGGGGCGGTGAGCCCTCGGTATCTTCAAGTATCTGACAGGGCTTTGTCCAAGTCTTACCCAAGTCACTTGACTCTGACTGATAAACAGTAAACATTTTTCTTTGGGGTGAATAATTCTGAACACGAATATGGCAGATAAGCCTTCCGTCAGCAAGCTGTATTGTATGAGGCTCGCAGGAAAGAGGTCTTATGCCGTCAATGCAGATGTTCTCAATCTCTCCCGCATATTCCATACTGCCGTCTTTGGGATTCAACGTGTAAGCCTTAATTTTATCGTCCTGCATCACCTCATTCGTTCTGCTGAAGGTACGCCCTACCCACAGTATACTTCCGTCACTGAGCTCAACAGGTCCGTGAGGACTTGTAACAGGGCTTTTATGAAGCTCTCCGAAGGTTACTCCGCAATCGTTACTGATTTTAAAGGTAGCACCGAGAGCAGCTTTTTCCTCTTTTTCCGTTACCATATCAAGATATGCGTTTCTGTAAGGAAGCTGAATATCTCCGTCAGGTCTTCTCTGCTTTCGCTGAAACAAAACAGTATTATTGAAGCTTGTTACAATCACGCCGCTTTTTCCGAAGGTCATAACTCCGCCGTCTCTGTCATCAAGCACCGTGTCGATAATGGGTGCAGGAGCGGTATAGCTTTCCCCTTCGTTTTCACTGTAGCACAGCACCGTCTTGCCAAAAGGACATATATGTGAAAGTCTGAAGCCCGATGCGGCAACTGCAAGCTTTCCGTTCTGAAGTCTTGCAACCGTCGGCCATGCAAAATAATTATGCTTACTGCCGAAGTTGCTCATTACAACCTTTGGCTCGCCCAAAAGCTTAATTTTCATATTTACCTCCTTGACATTGTAAAAATTTGTAGTACAATATCATTATATAGGAGTCACAAGGATTTTTCAATAGCTATTGGTGACAACAAAAAACAAATAATGTCAGTTTGGGAAATGTATTTATGAATAACCAGATTACAATCAACACCCCTTTGGGTAAAACCGCCTCTTTTCTGCAAGAAGGCTTTTTTACCACCATTCAGCCCGAGGCGGTACTTCACAAGCACAACTACGGCGAAATCCACGTTATCACGGGCGGAAAAGCCACCTTACGTGCAGGAACACAGGATATTGAAGCCTCATCGTCCGATATAATTTTTATCCCCGGCGGAATGTATCACGCCTGCCTTTTTGCAGACGAAAGCTGTCTTCACTCGGCTTTTCAGATTGATATTGCCATAAACCGTACAAAGCACATAACAGTGGGAAAAGACATTCTTGACGGCTTTTTCAGCCAGCTTTTAAAGTGCAAGGCTACAGGCAACTATTATGTTATTTCCTCATACATCGGTCTTTTCTGCTCTCTTATTGATACCGAAAGCACACTTTCCGCAAAGCCCATAACAGATTACCGCTTTCTTATTCACGAGTTTTTCACCAACAACTATGCAAGCGACATAAAGCTTTGTGACCTTGCAAGGGTGCTTCATCTTTCCTCTCGTCAGACAGAAAGGCTTGTCATAGAGCACACAGGCAACAGCTTTCGTGAAGAGCTGTGCCAAATAAGAGTAACGATGGCAAAGGAGCTGCTTAAAACCACCAATATGTCACTGTCGGAAATCAGCCGTTATGTGGGATACCATTCCTATGCAGGCTTCTGGAAGGCTATGAAAAAGTACGAAAAGCAGGATTAATCAGAACAAGCCATGGGGCTGTGACAGAAAAGGTCACAGCCCCGTTTTCGTTTTATTCCATTATATTTTACAGTCCCAATTACTGCTTCTGACTGCTTACCGCTTCCTTTGAAATTACCTTCAGACCGCCCGATACATCAAACGCCATAACCTTTACATAGCTGCTTTCAAGGGACTTTGCCACCTTTACGGTAACAACGCCGTCGGTATCATTTGCTTTATCTATAATATCAATGCCCACCATTTTGCCGTTTGAGTTATATGCCGCAGCAATAAGTGTGCAAAGACCTGTTTTTTTGCCGAAGCTTGCAACATAGGTGTCACACTCTCCGCCGACAATTTTAAACACGGCATCTGTTACAACATTTTCAGCAGTGGAAAAACCGATATAGTCAATATTACCGTTACATTCAAGGTTATTGGGTGAAATTATAAAGCCTGTTATTGTACCTGTCGCATTTGAAATATCGTAAGTATATTCCGTCATTTCATTGGGCGCAACCGCCTTGGAATAGGTAAACTTTCCGTCGGTTGAATTGATTGTAAGATTAAGTGCGAGATTTGATATATCAACGGTTGTATCCGTTGCAACAAGCATCTTCACACTAAAGATTGTATAAACGGAGCTGTCGAGCTTAAGATTTTCACGTGCCACGGAAAAGCCCGTACCCGGTGCACAGTTTCCGCAAAGAAGTCCATCCTTGATGAACACATTAAAGCCGTTGAACACAACGCCCTCATTGTAGCTGTCGTCCTCAAAATCAAAGCGGTCTGCAAAAATCCACGTTGCGTACACCTCTGTATTACCCGTCACATTTATGCTCTTGACGACATCACCGTCCTTTGTCAGCGACCAGCCACCGAACTTATAGCCTGCTCTTTCGGGGTAAACCGTAGCTAAAACAAAGTTATCCTTTGCATACTTAAAGCTTTCGGGAAGACCTGTAACGGCATCGGAAGTGCCTGCCTTATAGGTTACGGTATAGCAGGGAGTCTGACCTGTTACTGTCACCGTCTTTGTTGCAACGGTATTGTTATAAACGCTCTTTGCCGTAACAGTAACTGTGCCGTTATTTACGGGAGTAAGCACGCCGTCCTCATTTATTGTTGCAATATTTTCGTTATCAACGCTCCAGCTTACACGTGCCGATGCATCGGAAGGAGAAGCTTTTGCGGTATATGTTGACTTTGCGCTTACCGAGGAAGCACCGTCAATTGCCAAAGCCTCAGGCAAATAAACATAGGTTGGTGTAATAGTTGCCGCTACATAATCCTTTGTAGTCTCAAAAATTCCTTTACCCAGAGCATCGTGTCCCAAATCACCGGGGTGTGTTCTGAATTCTGTGGGATAGCTTCCGTTCTTTTCGTAATACTCTTGACGGTAAGTATCGTATTCGGGGTATTGGTTATATGCGTAATAAGGATTATTTCTTGAATCGTCTGCCATATAGAAGCTAAGGTCACTATAGGGTATGCCGTACTTTTCTGCCGCCGCCATCATAGCCTGACCTGCGGCTATCTTTGTTCTGTGATTTGCCGCTATAACAAGTGTACCGTCAGCAACATTTTCCGTAACAAGCTCAAAGAGCACATCATAGAACAGATAAAGGCTGTCATAATCGTTTGCCTTTGTATTGCCGCCGCCTACGTAAATTGTCATAAGGTTAGGATTATGCTTCTTTATATGGTTGACAAGTCCCTGATATTCACTTGATGCTTTATACTTTTCCTTTGTCATGCCTTCAACGCAAAGTCTTTCAAATCCTGCGATATTTATTGCCTCGGAATACATTGTGCCGTCAAATTCTTCCATAAGGTAGTATTTGAAGCGTGCAAAATAGTCCTTATCATAGCTTGATGCCGCCATACCTCTGTTGCCCTTTTCAGCATCAGGCCAAGGCCAGCCTGTAAATGTGCCGTGTCTGAGGTAGGAATGACCGAATGCCAGGTATCTGAAATCATAGGTTGCAATCTTTTCACGCTGTCCCGAAACCTCAATGGTATATTCTGTTACATTTGACGGATTGGACGCAAGGTATGCCCCCACCTTTACCGTTCCGTTGACGGCTGCGGTAACGGTTGCACTGTCATTACCTGTATTTTCAACCTTTGCGTTTCCGCTCATCAGCTTGAACTTTATTTTGTCATCTGCTGCAACAAGACTGGTTTTTGCAACGGCTGACAAAGTAACGCTTCCCATATCCTCCGTAATTTTATCGGAAGATGAGGTAATCACTATCTTTGTATCCTTATCGGTAGGTTTTTTATCAGTTAAATACATTGACATCAACTCAATCGAAGAAACTCTTGGACGTAGTCCGTTCATAATATCCGCCGTAACGGGTGCGGTAAAGGTTGTAAAGGTTGACAGGTCGCAATAAGCTGTATATGTGCCGTCGCTGTTGGTATTAAAGGGAAGCTCTCGTGCCTTGCTTTCAGTAAATACCAAGTCAGCAGTTGTTTTAAAGAAAATCTTTATTGCCTTGCTTGTATCGGATTTATTCTTTACATTATACACAAGATACTTATATGTCATATCGGGAGCATCAAATCCGTCAAAATAGAAGGAAGTATCGCTTTCGGCTATACTGTCTATAACATAAATTTTCTTTTGTGCATCGTATGCCGCCTTGACATTGGATGCAGTTCTCATTTTCGCATTTGAATCAAAGCCCTCAAACAGACCTATGTATCTGTCTGCATCAACATCAATTTCAATTTGTGCCGACGCCGTCTTTGTATTATCGGCAACACTTTTTGCGGTAACCGTTACATTGCCTTTCTTTGCACGTGCAGCAACAATTGCGCTTCCGTCGCCGTTGTCTACGAAAAACACCGCATCGGTATCGCCTGAAATTGACCATTCAACATCTGTATTGTAGCCGTATTCGCTGCTTAAAACCTCAGCATTAAGTGTTACAAATCTACCCGGTGTTGCAAGATAATTACCGCTTGCCGACAGATTAAGCTCACCGCCTGTCACATAATCGCCGAGAAAAGCAATTCTTACAAATTCAACCTCGTTATCGTTGCCGAACATAACCGAGGGATTATTGCCTTTCCAGCCGCCAAGCTTTGTAAGGTCAATAACATAGTCCTTAAAGAAATCGCCTGCAGTGATTGTAAGATTTGCCAATTCACTGTCTGTATCGGTATCAAGTTGAACATCAAGCTTTACTTCTTTCGATGCCTTTGCGGTAAATACAAGGTATCTGTACTTTGTGGCAGAGCCTTTTGTGATTTCGGGAAGCGTTATAACGGAGGAAGCCTCAACGCTTACGGTATCACGCGGGTTTTCGGACGCATTATAGTTAAAGGTAAGTCCTTTATTGTCAAGTGCTGTCCAGAGTGCAAGCTCTGTGCTGTCTGCGCCGTCAAAGTCGAAGGTGAAGATTTTTTCGCCCACAACAGAAAACTCTATTGTTTTTGCAAAGCCTTCATATTTTACCGTGACATTTGCACTGCCCTCGCCTACTGCCTTAAGAACTGCGCCTGTTGCATCGGCAGTAACTGAAATTACGTCTGTGTCAGATGAGGTGAAGGTTGCCTTGGAAGAGTCATATTCCACGCCGTCGCAAAGAGAAAGTGTAAGTCTTTTTGTTTCGCCTGTCTTTGAGAGGGTATTACCGTCATACACAACCGCCGTCACAAGGTCGGAATAATCCTTTGCATAAAAAGTGACATTCTTATTTGCAAGGCTAACCATTTTTACTGCACTTCCGCCCTTGACCGTGCTCCAGGAGGAAACATACAGGTCGCCGAAAATGCCGCTTTGGGGTGTGTAGCTTGTTATGATATTTCCATTTTCGTCAAAAGCTTTGTATTCTGTTTTAAGAAGCTTTGTACCGTCTGCGTTATAGTATTTAAATTCATAAGCAGGTACAGCGTACATATTATCAAGGTAATATGTCGTCTCCTTGGTATTACATTTATAGACACTTGTTTCAATAATGAGAGAAGTTGGTTTTAATGTATCGGTGGAAGTATCTGTCTGAATGCGTTTTGTCATATCAATAAGCGTATCTATACCTTGCCAGCCTTCATTCACAACAATTCTGTCTTCATACGCTTTATTTCCAATTGCACTGCTGCTGTTCATAATCCAGAATGCGCTTATATGCTTATAGGTGTCATTTTCACCGAAGATTGCGGTTTTGTTTATATCCAATTTGACGTGAATGTTGGTATGACCCAATATTTCATCAAGCTTTCCGCCGAAATCAAGGGTCAGAGTAGGATAACTCTCGCCCGATGCCTCAGGCTCATCAAGGGGAGGAACATTCCATACAAGAACCTTATCCGATGAAGAGTCGGGGTTGTTTCCGATTCCAAGAGTGGAACCGCTTCTGACAACAATATTGGTGTCATAGCCGTAAGAGACGGCATTTTCTCCCGTAAGTGCATCGGCTGTTCCTGTAAACATATTAATGCCCGGCTTTATTGTAACAGCAGAAGCGGTAACCGCCAGCGTTACAACTGTAAAACAAATCAATAAAACGGAAAATATTCTTTTCATTCTATATCTCCTTACATATTTATACGAATACATTTTATCACAAACAAGCACCTGCATCAATTGACATTTTCGCCGAAATTCAAATGGTTTTTTGTGAAAAAGGAACAGACAGCTTACAAATTTGCATAGCACTGAGTTATACTCACACAAAGGCAAAAAAGGACTGCCCGTAAAGAGCAGTCCTTAAGTATTATATTGCGATATTACAACAGATCGTCGTAGTCAAAACCTACATCCTTACCGTCTTCTGCCTTGGTAATGATATTGTCGATAATTGCCTTTACTTCATCTGTAAGGGTTTCATCGTTTTCATAGGTCTTTGCAATCTGGTAAGCACTTGCTGTCACAGGCTCGCCGTATACCACATACTGCTTGCCGTCAACATCAAGCTTCATAAAGGTCTTGGATACCAGCTTTACGCCGTAGCTGTTTTCGGGTATTCCGTAAAGCACG
>JAZQFS010000110.1:0-4514 GCA_045539625.1 Eubacteriales bacterium
CATAAAGTATCTTTAAAAGAAAAAAACAAAAAATTACTGCCCTCACTAAACGTGAAAGCAGTATAATCAATATAAAAATAAAGCAAAAAACCTCTTACCACTTTTCGCCGCAGTGATGGAACGGCGTTCCAACAAATCCAATCTGCTTGAAGTCCTCCATGTTGCTGCGGATAATGTAGTCCATGTATGAGCCTATCATGTCGGCAGTAAACTTGTAGCCCATAACGTTGAGGTGTCCGCCAAGATAGAAATTCTTCTGAAATACCTCGTCATAGTCCGGTGCATATTTGTGAAGGTCAATAACATAGGTGTACTCAAATAATTTTGCAATTTCGTGAAGAAGCTTTGCGTGAGCATCACCGATTTCTCCTCTTCCCGGCATTGTAACAAGAAAGAAGCGTGCCTTTGGCTGAATTGCCTTGTATCTCTGAATTATCGCACCGTAATAACCTGCAAAGGTGTCAGCGTTCTTTGTGTAATCTTCAAGGTTAATGTCGGAAACCGTACCGCATTCGATGCGCTTCAAGTCATTGGCGCCAAGCGCTATAACATACCCCTGTGCCGCAAGGTCGGTATTCCAATATCCTCGGCTTTCGGCAAAGCTTGTTACGTATTCCTTCGCCGTCATACCGCCTCTTGTGAAATTGTACGCCTTGCCGATGCCTGCACTTCTTGCAAGAAACTGTATCCAAGAATACTCATAATAATCGTGATAGCCTTTTTTGCCGTTTTCGTCAAGGCTTTCAAGCTCGCCCGAGGCAAGACTGTCGCCTACACAGGCAAGTGTTCTGAATACACAGCAGTAGCCGCCGTCACGTATTACTCTGTCAAGGGGTTTTTCTCCTTCGTTTTTAATGTAGCCTGTTATATCCACGTTAAATACCTCCCAAAGTTTTGCTTATACGTTCAGTATATCATAAATTAACACTTTGTCAACCAAAAATTGCACGTTTATCCTTGACAATATGTAATAATCGTGTTATACTGTATCGGCAATTTGAAAACGACTTTCAATTTCAGTTTATGAGGTATTATATGAAAAAGACATTTGCGGCACTGTGCCTTATACTTGTTTTACTGCTTACGGCAGTATCCTGCTCCCATAATGACAGCACAAAGGACGAAAAGCTTGACGTTGTTGTCACCGCCTTCCCCCACTACGATTTTGTGCGGCAGATTGCAGGAGACAACGTAAACCTTACCATGCTCTTAAAGCCGGGAAACGAAATGCATTCCTATGAGCCCTCTCCCTCGGATATGGCGAAAATCTCCTGCTGCGACATTTTCGTTTACACAGGCGGAGAAAGCGACAGCTGGGCAAAATCAATACTTGATTCTGCCGACAATAAGGATATGACGGTTATTTCCTTTACCGACATCTGTCCTGCAACTTCTCACGTTCACGGCGAAGAGGACACCTGCGAGACAGACAGCCATTCCCACACCTACGATGAGCACGTGTGGACAAGCCCCGTCAATGCCATAAAAATATGCGAGCATATTTACTCCGTTCTTTGCAGCAAGGACATTCAGAACACCGAGGAATATACCCAAAACTATGACAGCTTTTATAATGAGCTTTGCGAAATCGACAGTCTTTTCAGAGACGCCGTGGCAAGCGGTAAAAGACGTGAAATCGTTGTGGGCGACCGTTTTCCCTTTACACACCTTGTAAATGAATACGGCATAGAGTACACCGCCGCTTTTCCCGGCTGCTCCTCGCAGACAGAGCCGAGCGCCAAAACTGTTGCCGCCATTTCCCAAAAGGTTAAAAACGAAGGCATTCCCGTGGTGTTCACCGTTGAGTTTTCCAACAAAAAAATAGCAAATACCATTGTGTCGGGAACAGATGCACAAATCTGTACCCTTCATTCATGTCACAACGTAACAAGCGACGGTTTCACAAGCAACATCACATATTCCGAGCTTATGAGACTTAACGCAGAAAACATCAGAAAGGCACTTAGCTGATATGGCACTTATTGAAGCACGCAATCTAAGCCTCGGCTACGACGGCGAAAATGTGGTGGAGGACATAAGCTTCACTCTTTCAAAGGGCGACTACCTTTGTATCGTCGGCGAAAACGGCTCAGGCAAGTCAACACTTATAAAAGCACTTTTGGGGCTTATAAAGCCGACAGGGGGAGCACTCTGCTTCGGCGACGGTCTTACACAAAAGCAAATAGGCTATCTTCCCCAGCAGACGCCTGCACAGAAGGATTTTCCTGCAAGTGTGTATGAGGTGGTGCTGACGGGAAGCGAGGGTGCAAAAAGCTTTTTCGGCATTTATTCCCGCCGTGACAAAAGAAGTGCCCTTGACAATATGGCAATCCTCGGAATATCGGGTTTAAAAAACAAATGCTACCGCACGCTTTCGGGCGGACAGCAGCAAAGAGTGCTTCTTGCCCGTGCCTTGTGTGCAACACGCTCGCTTTTGCTTCTTGATGAGCCTGTAACGGGGCTGGACCCTGTTGCAACGGAGGAGATGTACGACCTCATCTATCACCTCAACCGTGACCACGGCATCACCGTTATTATGGTGTCCCACGACATTCGGGCGGCACTTAAATATTCAACCCACATTCTCCATATGCACAAAAAGCCGCTGTTTTTCGGCGAAACGGCAAATTATCTTTCATCGGATGCAGGCAGACTTTTCACGAAAGGAAGTGAAAGCGATGCTTGACACACTCTTGTTTGTTTTCTCACAGGGCTTTATGCAAAGAGCCGTTTTCGGCGGAATTATTATTTCTCTTTGTGCCGCACTTTTAGGTGTCAGCCTTGTTCTCAAGCGTTACTCCATGATAGGCGACGGTCTTTCACACGTGGGCTTCGGTGCGGTGGTTGTGGCATCGGCACTTAACTTTGCACCGTTGGCGGTTGCGATACCTGTTGTAATTGTGGCAGCCTTTCTGCTTTTAAGACTTGGCGAAAGCAGCTCTCTTAAGGGCGATTCGGCTGTAGCTCTTGTATCAACGGGCTCGCTTGCAATTGGTGTTGCGGCGTCCTCCTTAAGCGGCGGAATGAATCAGGATTTCAACAGCTATATGTTCGGCACAATTCTGGGGCTGTCGGATACTGACGTTATGATGAGCATATGCGTGTGCATACCCGTTCTTTTGCTTTTCCTGCTGTTTTACAACAAGATTTTCGCCGTCACCTTTGACGAAACCTTCTGCCGTGCCTCGGGCATAAACGTAAAGCTTTACAACGCACTTGTGGCGGTGCTTACGGCACTTATAATAGTGCTTGGTATGCGCCTTATGGGAGCGCTTCTCATTTCAAGCCTTATCATCTTCCCTGCCCTTACGTCAATGCGTATGTGCAGAACCTTCAAAAGCGTAATTATCAGCTCTGCCGTAGTGTCGGTGTGCTGCTTCTTCCTTGGAATTTGCGCCTCGGTGCTGTTCGATTTGCCTACGGGAGCAAGCATTGTCCTTGCAAACATTTTGTTCTTTGCACTGTTTTTTGTTGCGGGAAAGCTAATGAAAAGATGACATCTGTATAAAAAATTACACCGTCTGCTGAGTGGCAGGCGGTGTTTTTCTGCTTTTCGTTTTTACCGTACTTGTTCAAAATCACAACATTATTTCATATAGTTTTCGGGACATTCAATTCCACGATGCGCCTAAAAAGTTTTTCGTGTCGGGCTTCTGTACGGAATCCTGCTCTTGGGGTAAAACCTCAGGCAAAGCTTCAGGCTCAGGTTCGGGCTCAAGCTCAGATTCAAGCTCAGATTCCTTGTCTTGCCTAATCCTGAATGTTTGAGATTCGGATATATCACTCACCGTTTGTATATTGCACGAACACAGAAGCTGCGCCGTCAACACTGAGCAAATTATGGCTTTAATTCTTGGTGTCATGGTAATTGCTCCTTTCAATGACAAGCAATTGTGTCAATACGCCAGCTCTGCGTTCCAGAAGCGTGGATTAAACGCATCTAAAATCTCATCACGTCCAACCCCGATATTGAGATGGTCGAAGCCTCGGGGTGAAAAGTATCTGACACAGCAAATTTTACCTTCGGGACAGTCCTCCGACAACCCTGCCGTCACTAACATATAAGGATCACCCTCATCTGAAATGGCGGGCAGCTCAGCGGTTATGGAACAAAGAAACATACTTTTTTCCTCATCGGTCAATACAAAATACCCCTTTTCCATAAATTCCGTGGGAAATCCGTAATGAAACTGTACGTTTATCCAATCCTTATCCTGCACTTCCTTGCAAACCCTTCTTACAAGATCAATGCTTTTTCTTTGTAAAAACCAATACACTTCTTCCTTTTCAAGCTCATCATCTTCGTACCTGTAGGGATTGACATACTCCACAAGGTCGTCGCTGTCCATGGTATAAATGGGCTGCGGTGTGTGTGATATGCACCCCAAAAGTTAGACACTTTTGGAGGTGCATATTTTTTATGGTCAAAACAGGAAGAAAAAACAAAAACTACTCGCCAGAATTCAAAATCCGTGTTATAATGGATATGCGAGAACACCGAATGAGCTACCATG
>JAZQFS010000111.1:0-8712 GCA_045539625.1 Eubacteriales bacterium
AATTGTCAAAATACACAAAGACACAAGCATCCAAGGCTTTCTAAACTTTTTGCCCTGCAGGAAAACTACACCTCTGATTACACCAATAAGGTTCATTATTGCACCGGTAGATGCTCCGAGAAGAATGTAGTGAATGAGAAACAGCAAGCTACCCAAAGTTTGCATTAAAAACAGAAGGCTGTTCTTCTTAATCTGAAACGATGAAATATGACATGCCATACCGGCGATGCTGATTCCCTGAATTATGTATTCCATGTTTGTACCTCCTACAATTAGTACCGAGTGGGATTATATCATAAGTGTAATTATTTTGCAATAGCTTTTTGATAAAAATACGGCAAAGCACAAGACTCTGCCGCAATTTTGTTATTTTAGAATTTTTTCTATATCCGCATCACACATAAAGCAGGCGGCATATGACATTGTAAGATGGAAAAGAGAGGTGTTCCACTTTGTATCCTTGCCCCAGCCTTCAAAGGTGGTTGTTCCGCCCTCACGTAAAATTCTAAGCCACGCACCCTCGTCAAGAAGACATTCTTCAAGATCTTTCCAAAGTCCGCGTCTTACAAGTCCTTCCAAGGCGACAAAGGTTGTAAACAAAGAAACTGCACTTATTTTTCTTTCACGTAAAAGCTTCAGTGTGCAGTCCTCAAATTCAGTGTCGGGACAAAGCTCGTAGCCATAGCAGAACAGGTTTGATACAAGGCTTGAATGTGTTGTTTCGTTTGAGTCAAAGAAGCGGTGGTTGTCATAATCATAAAAATTGCGGAAGAATACTTCTTTCATCTTTTCAACATCACGGTAAGGCTTTTCACCTAAGATATCGGCAATCTTGTTGACTGATTTTACCGATTCAATGTAGTGTGCATTCATAACGGTGTGTGCTGTTTTGCAAACCTGCCACTCGGCTATGTCAACATCATAGCCGTCACGGAAGTTCATAGGCCATTCAACAACGCACCATTTGTCAAGGTTGTTCAGAAGTCCGTCGGGCTGTTCATAGTTCTTTTTGTATACGTCAAGAAGAGAGGTGCACTTTGGATAATTTTGCTTTAAGTATTCAATATCTCCCGTATATCTGTAATGCCACAGAACAAGGTGAATAAGCATTATTGCAAATTCGCCGATTTCCTGCATAAATGAGCAGTCAAGACAGGTTACAAGACCTTCTGTGATAAAGGCAGAATAAAATCCGTCGTCAATAAGCTTGCGTACAATTGAATCGTCTCCCGACAAAAGCATATGTGTAAGTGCCGTGTAACAGCCGTCGCCCACATAAAAGCCTTTTTCACGTTCGCAGCAATCCTGAATAACCTCCTGAACACCGTATCTGAGGGTATTTACACACAGCTCGAATACTTTTTCAAGCTTTTCGTTGCCCTTGTATTCTTCTTTCAGCCCGTGGGCGAGAGTAAAGGGATAGTGACGTTCAGTAAGGGTGATATCGGAAACCTGTACTTCTTTCGGCAGAACAAGCTCGCAGTAGCGGAAGGATTTAAAGTCGAACTCGTTAAGCGTATCCTCTTTGCCTGACAGAATCCAGCCTTCGCTGTAGTCGCAGTTGGCACGAAGCTTGTAACGAACAGTGCCGTCGTCGTTTAATTCCTGACCGCATCTGATTGTAATTTCATCACCGTTCTTACCAATTGCCTTTGCACCCAGATATCCCACATAGCACTTGCCGAAGTCAACAAATACGGTGTTGCCTCTTTTTTCACATATTACAGGCTTTATTTCTTCAAATACAAGGCTTTTTGTTTTCTGCTCGGTAAGGGTATGGTCGGCAGTCTGCGACACAAGTGCATTTGTCCAGTATGAGTCATCAAAGGAAGGCTGTTCAAAGCCCGTTTCTCTTGAATTGCTGTCGTATTTTTCCATATACTGTGTCTTATAGCCTACAGTATGAAGGGGAATAAATCCGCTGTGACGGCTTGTGAGAAAACTTTCATCTGAGCTTACGGCAGTCTTTCCGTCACATTCAAGGTCAAGAATGAGTCCGTGTCTGAAGTCGCCGCTCTGCCATACTCTGTTTATAAGTCCCTGATAGTAGGTGTGCACGGCAATAGTGTTTTCGCCGTTTGTAAGATAATCGGCAACGTCAATCACGTTGTAGTTGTAATTTGTGTGATAGGACGGTGCAGGTCCCTGAGACACAAAGATGCCGTTGATGTACAGCTTGTAGTAATCATCGGCTGTTATGTAAAGAAGTGCCTTTTTTGGCTTTTGCGAAAGAGCAAACTTTTTTCTGAAAAGAATGTGGCAGTTTGTGTGTTCTTCGGAAAACTCTATTCTGTCAAGCTGACGGTGGAACACGTTTCTTGGCTGTAATGTGTAAAATTCTTCGTCTGTTATCCATTTGCCTGTAAAAATGTGACTCATATGTATCTCCCCTTATTGTTTGTCCTATAAATTTTACTATATTCTGTTGCTGTTGTCAATAATAAAAAAGGTCTTTGTTTTGATTAATTTGCACATAAGAGAGTCTTTTGAAAGGTGAAAAAAAGTGTTTTTTGTAAAAATTTATTTTTTTTAAAAAAATATATATACAATCGGCAAAGTTTGTGATAAAATACTAAGGTAAAAAATCAAAATACATTTTAAGGGGTGTCACAGATGAAAAAGATTTATGAAGGAAAAACAAAGGACGTATACTCACTTGACAACGGCAACGTAATGCTTAAGTTCAAGGATGACTGCACCGGCAAGGACGGAAAGTTCGATCCCGGTGAAAACAGCGTAGGTCTTACCATCGAAGGTATCGGTAAGGCTAACCTTGAAACATCCATTTACTATTTTGAGCTTCTCAAAAAAGCAGGCATCAAGACACACTATGTAAGTGCAAACATTGATTACGCCACCATGGAGGTTCTCCCCGGAAAGGTATTCGGTCACGGTCATGAGGTTATCTGCAGACTTGTTGCTACAGGTTCATTTATCAGAAGATACGGCGAATACATCAAGGACGGCACACCCTTAGAGGGCGGATATGTTGAATGTACCTTTAAGAACGACGAAAAGGGCGATCCGCTGGTAACAAGCGAAGGACTTGCGGCTCTGGGCGTTATGAGCGAAGAAATGTTCAAGAGCATGAAGGAACAGACCTTGAAGATTACAAAGATTGTTGCAGACGATCTTAAGAGAATCGGTCTTGACCTTTGGGATATCAAGTTTGAATTCGGTTACAACAACGATGAAGTAATCCTCATTGACGAAATTGCTTCAGGTAATATGAGAGTTTACAAGGGCAACGAAATTGTTGATCCTGTTGAGCTTACAAAGATTATTCTTGCTAACAGAAAGTAATTGTTACCTGCAGAGCCTGCGCTTTAAAACGCAGGCTCTTTTTTTGTTTCCATAATGAAAACCGCTTCACTCAAAAAAGAGTGAAGCGGTGATTTTTTTGCAGTTGGAAATATTATCTGTCTTCACGGAAGTAGGAAAGACCGAGGCTCTGAGGAGGCTGGTATTCCTTTTTCTTTCTGAAGCTTGAGAAAATAAGCACTACAAGTGTTACAAGATAAGGAAGCATATTTAGAATTTCCGTCATTGCCGTTGAAAGCTTTACAGATGCAAAGAGAATATAAAGACCTCCGAATACAACTGAGCCCCAAATGGCACGGACAGGCTTCCACAGAGCGAAAATTACAAGGGCAATAGCAAGCCAGCCTCTGTCTCCGAAGCCGTTGTTCTGCCATGTTCCGCCGAAATATTCCATTACATAGTAAAGTCCGCCAAGTCCCGCAATTCCCGCACCGATGCAGGTTGCAAGATACTTGTAGCGTGTTACGTTGATGCCTGCAGCATCTGCTGTTGCAGGACTTTCGCCCACTGCACGAAGAGCAAGTCCCTGTCTTGTTTTATTAAGGAAGTATGCTGCGAGAAGTGCAATAATAATTGCTGCATATGTAAGAAAACCGTAGGATAAAAGCATCTGGGAAAGACCGCCTAAAAAACCGCCCTTTTCGATAAGACTGTCTGCAAAGGGAAGCGTTGTTCTGAAGGTGTCGCCTGTTGTTTTAACGGTAATCTGACCTGTTGTTCCCGCAAGCTTTGCAAGTGAACCGCCAAGGAAGTTACCAAGTCCCACACCGAAGGTTGTAAGTGCAAGACCTGTTACGTTCTGATTTGCATAAAGTGAAACGGTAAGCACACTGTAAATAAGACCGCCGATAACCGAAAAGAGCAGGGAAGACAGAACTGCAATAATTACGCCTACCCAGCCTATGGGATTTTCCACGGCAGTTTCATAAAGAAATGCACCTGTAATACCACCGATGCCGCCCATATACATAATACCGGGAATACCGAGATTCAAATGTCCTGCCTTTTCGGTGATGATTTCACCTGTTGCACCAAGAAGAAGCGGCATACCCTGGCAGACAGCCTTGCTGAAAAACACAGGGGTAAACATGGCAGATATGATTGAAAGTATAATTTCCATTATTTTACCTCCCCTTCGTGATGCTTGTGTCTGAAGACAAGCCTGTAGTTTACAAAGAAGTCACTTGCGATTATAAAGAACAGCACAATGCCCGTAAGAACGTCGCTTGCCGCAACGTCAAGCTGGCAGCGTGTTGCGATTTCTCCCGTTCCGCTGTCAAGGCAGACAACAAGGAAGGAGTAGAAAATCATCATAAAGGGATTGAACTTTGAAAGCCATGCCACGATGATGGCTGTAAAGCCTCTGCTGTCGGATGTGCCGCTTGAAATGGAGTGGGTAGAGCCTGCAACGAGCATAAAGCCTGCAAGTCCGCAAAGAGCACCTGAAATGCACATTGTACGGATAATAACTTTTTTTATGCTGATACCTGCATATCTTGCGGTGTTTTCACTTTCACCTACAACGGATATTTCGTAGCCGTGCTTTGTGTAGCTCAAGTATATGTATACAACAACAGTCAGAAGAAGTATTGCCATAAGGTGAATAACATAGTTTTCGCTGCCCAAAAGTCCGCCCATAATATCGGTGGGGAACCAGCCTGCACGGGTATCCTTATTAATCATACCGATGTAACCTGCACCGCCTGTGGTGTCCCAGATTATATTGAAGAACAGTACAAGCTGAATTGCAATATAGTTCATCATAAGTGTAAACAGCGTTTCATTGGTGTTCCATTTGGCCTTAAATATGGCGGGAATAAGTCCCCATATAAGTCCTGCGGCAATACTTGCAGCAAGCATTGCAAGCATAAGAGGAATGGGGCTGAGCTTGTCTGCACAGAAAAGCATAACCGTTGCCGTAGCGAGACCGCCCATAAGAATCTGACCTTCTCCGCCCGTGTTCCAGAATCGCATTTTAAATGCGGGAGTAAGAGCTATCGCAACACAAAGCATTATCATAGAGTCACGGATTGTTCTCCAGAAGGGCTTTGAGGAAAGAAGACCTCTGATAAAGCCTTCAATGGGGCTGTCGGAGTATGCCTTCATAACACGTTCAATCTGGGTTGAGCCGAAAAGTTTGCTTGTCATTGCATCTGCAACGGTGTCGGCGGTAGAGCCTGTAAGCACGTATATTATTGCAAGACAGAGAAGGCAGGCAAGTATAATTGCCGCAAACTTTATAAGAAAAGCCTTGGGCTTTGTTATGTCTTCACGTCTGACCACACGGACAAGCGGTTCTTTTATATGTGAAGCTTTTGAATGAGAGTTGTTAGTCATTCTTTTCGACCTCCCCGTTTTCTTCGTGCTTTGTCATCATAAGACCAAGCTGTTCCTTGGTGGCACTTCTTGCATCGACAATTCCGCTTATCTTGCCTGAGCACAGCACCATAATTCTGTCGCACAGTGCAAGCAGAACGTCAAGGTCCTCACCTACATATACAACGGCAACCCCCTTCTTTTTCTGCTCGTTGAGAAGGTGGTAAATGGTGTATGAGGTGTTGATGTCAAGACCTCTTACTGCGTATGCTGTCATAAGAACTGTGGGAGCTGCAGCAATTTCACGTCCGATAAGCACCTTCTGAACATTACCGCCAGAAAGACGTCTTACGGGAGTTGAAATGCCGGGAGTTACAACGCCAAGCTGTTTTACTATGTCCTCGGAAAGCTTTTTCGGTCCTTTTCTGTCGGTAAAGAATTTAGTGCCGCTGCGGTAGCTTCTGAGCATCATATTGCCTGTCATACCCATGCTTCCCACAAGTCCCATACCAAGTCTGTCTTCGGGGACAAAGGAAAGAGCAACACCGAGATTTCTTATTTGAAGCGGGCTTTTGCCTATAAGCTGATGAGTCTGTCCGTCGCCGGGAGGATGATATGTAACGCTTCCTCCGTCAACAGTCTGAAGACCTGCTACTATTTCAAGAAGCTCCTTCTGACCGCTGCCTGCAATACCTGCAATGCCCAGGATTTCTCCGCTGTTTACGGTAAGGTTTATGTTGTCAAGCACCTTTATTCCGTTTTTGTTGCTGCAGGTTACATTTTCCATAATGATACGTGGCTGAGGATCAACAGGCTCAGGTCTTTCTATGTCAAGAGTAACCTTTTCGCCCACCATCATTTCGGTAAGTGAAAGCTCGGTAGCCTCGCTCGTGTTTACCGTACCCACATACTCGCCTTTTCTAAGCACCGAAACTCTGTCGCTAAGCTCAAGTACCTCCATAAGCTTGTGAGTGATGATAATGATTGCCTTTCCGTCCTCACGCATTTTTCTTAAAATCTTGAAGAGCGTTTTTGTTTCCTGAGGAGTAAGAACTGCCGTAGGCTCGTCAAGAATGAGAATGTTGGCACCTCTGTAAAGGGTTTTGATGATTTCAACCGTCTGCTTTTCGGAAACAGACATATTGTAAATCTTTTTGTAAGGGTCAAGCTCGAAGCCGTACTTTTCGCAAAGCCCCTTAACCTTTTCAACAACCGCCTTCATATCAACCTTTGTTTTACCGGGCATACCCAAAACTATATTCTCAGCCGCAGAAAACAGGTCAACAAGCTTGAAGTGCTGGTGAATCATACCGATACCCAGATTAAAGGAATCTTTAGGGGAACGGATATCCACCTTTTCGCCGTCGATGTAAATTTCACCGCTGTCAGGATAGTAAATTCCCGAAAGCATATTCATAAGTGTTGTTTTTCCGCTTCCGTTTTCGCCGAGAAGGGAAAGAATTTCGCCTTTTTTTACCGAAAGGCTGACATTTTTGTTTGCCACAACACTGCCAAAGGTTTTTGTAATGCTTTTAAGCTCTATTGCATTTACGTTTGTCACCCGAGTTACCTCCGCATAACAATATTTTACGATTCTACATATTAATAATTCATTTTAACATATTCATCAACGTTTTTCAACATATTTTTGCAATTTCTTCTGTGTTTTTTTACTTTTTCTGTAATTGAACATAAAACAAGTGCATAATTATTGTGTAAGAGGCGATTTATATGAATCTTTTTGCTCCGTTTTATCCTGTAACAAAAACATTTTTCCGCACTCACCACGTCTGCAGTGATGTTTTTACTTCCACATACGGCATGGGACTTACACCGCAAAAGCTTAAGAGCATCTACGGCATTACAGATGAAAAAAACAATGCCGAGGGCATAAAAATTGCAATAATTTCGGCATTTGACAGCCCCGATATTAAAGAAGACACCGCCGTTTTTTGTAACACCTTCGGCATGCCCGTACCTTTGATTTCCGTTTACAATATGTCGGAGTCCCCTGTACAGAGCACTCGGCGTTGGCTTATTGAAACGGCACTTGATGTGCAGTGGGCAAGCACCTTTGCAAGAGGTGCGCAAATTTATGCCGTATTTGCCCGTGACAGCACAATTGACAGTATGCTGGAGGCAGTAAGCTTTGCCAAAAGCCTGATGCCTGATGTTATATCAATGAGCTTTGGTATTGAGGAAAGCGGAAGCTTTGTGCGGGAAACCTCCCTGTTTGCATATACCGATATCATATTTACTGCGTCTTCGGGCGATATCGGGGGCAAGGTCAGCTTTCCGTCGTCAAGCCCGTATGTTTTAAGTGTGGGCGGAAGCGTACCCTATTATAATTCGGACTTTCGCCGCACAGATGAGAGAGCGTGGGAAAATTCGGGAGGCGGAATATCCGACCTTTTTGAAATGCCGTATTATCAGCGTGCGTTTTCTCCCCTTGAAGAAATGGCAGACTCACGCAGAGCAACTCCGGACGTGTGCTTTTTTGCCGATGATAAAAGAGGCGCTGCGGTATATGTATCATCTCTCGGGGGCTGGTCAACGGTAGGGGGCACAAGTCTTTCCTGTGCTTGCATGGCAGGAATATGCGCCTGTGTTTTGAAGCGGAATCCGTCTGTGAAGCAAAGCGGAATACACAGCTTTTTATATAACCTTGCGGGAAAAACAGCATATTCTTTTCCCCAGAGCAGATTTTTTGACGTGATTTCAGGCTCAAGCGGAAGGTTTTCTGCAAAGAAAGGCTGGGATTTCTGTACGGGACTTGGAGTATATTTGTTGAATGATCAGATAATAGATAATGTGTAAGGGGGAATAAATAGCAGAAGTGGTTGAATTTTTGCGACATTCTTCAATTGCATTGTTCGGGGACGTTCTTTGGTCGTCCTGTAAAGCAACCGTGTTTCTTGTTGCACAAAAAAAGAGCCGGAAGGCTCTTTTCAGTCTGTTGAAAAAGTATGTTTTTTTCAAGTTTTAGGAAAACCCCCGGCGAGGGTTTTCCTCTTTACCGTCCTTTGAAGGACGGTAAATTCACCTTTCCTGCGCTTTATGAAGCATAAGGGATTT
>JAZQFS010000112.1:0-10205 GCA_045539625.1 Eubacteriales bacterium
TGCCTCCGAAGTAAAGTCAGCATACGAGCTTGGCTTTATGAACGGTCAGAGTGACACACTTTTCGCACCTAATGGTAATGTTACCGTAGCAGAAGGTATCACAATGGCAAGCCGTGTACACGCAATTTACAACGGCAAGACTATTGCTGAAGTTAAAGGCGGTAAGTGGTACGATATGTACATTGCTTATGCCAAAGAAAACGGCTTGATTACTGAGGGACAGTTTACAAACTATGACAGAAATATCATGCGTTATGAAATGGCTGTAATGTTTGCAAATGCAATGCCCGACGATTACTTTACTGCAAAGAATGACATCAAGGATATTCCCGACGTTGCCGAGACCGAGGAATATTATGATGACATTGTTATGCTGTATAAGGCAGGCGTTGTAATGGGCAGTGACGATTACGGTAACTTCTATGCTACCAATCCCATTACAAGAAGCGAAACTGCAGCTATCATCAACAGAGTTGCTCTTCCCGAAAACAGAAAGGAAGGTACTCTTAAGCAGTACGGCGACAGAAATCCTGCGGTTTACCTTATTGAAGACGAAAACATGACAAGACCTCCCAGAAACATCACTTATATTGCTTCGGGTTGGACTTACGAAAATCCTGATAATGCTTCAAGAGATAAGAAGGACTTCAGCGAGCCGAAGATTTATGACGTTTCTTCGACCTCCAAGGTTGTAATGCGTAAAGAAATTACAACAATAACGACAGGCATGGTCGGCTTTGAAGCTTTGTATCATGTTACTGCTTCCGGCTCAAGATTCTACTTTGAAGACCTTGCAGGCAACAAAGTATTTGAGATTGCCCACAAGGATAAGGTGTTCTATGCCATCGGCAAGGAAGAAAAGGCAACACCTTTCTCTATGAGCGGCGGCAATATTAACCTTAAGCTTGAAATGGATCTTGATAAGAAGTCTGTTAAGGTTATATTAAACAACACAGATGCAGGTACATACGAAATGGCTGATTTTGCAGACATCTCAAGAGTTGTATTTGCTTCCACCGAAAAGGATATGCTCAACGCTTCCCTTAACGGTGTATTTATGTACTGGAATTACGACGTTAACGAAGACTTCCGTCTCGGCTATGCTGATAATGCACCTTATGGCTGGGAAACAGAAAACGTGCTCATCAAAAAGCTTAACAGTGACTCTGATACACTCAGTGCCAACATCAACGGCAAGGGTAAGGCTGTAAAGAAGTTTGATAAGGTTACTGATAAGTTTGTTTATGAAACATACTTCCTCGTTCTTGACGGTCAGGATGCAACTCTCGCAATCAAAAATGGTGACAAAACTGCTTTCGCAATCAACGCTAAGAACGGTGAAATCAAGACTGCTGACGGTAAGCTTGTAAGAAAGTATTCAAAGGGTGTTTGGCAGCAGGTGAGAGTTGAGGCAGATACAGCTGCTGATACTGCACTCGTTAAAATCAACGGCAAAGACTGTCTGACAGTGCCCTTCACAGAAGACGGCATTGATGCAGTTGAAATTTCTGCTAACGGCTCAGGTAACTTCTACTTTGACGATGTTATGGTGTTCAATACATTTGAATATCCCGATTACTGTCCTACACCCGTTCCCGTAAATGACGACGAATGGTACAGCGGTATGAGCATCTGCTCACTTTGGAGAGAAGGCTCTCATTACGGCTGGGACTGTATTGCTCCTTATGAAGATGTAACACCCGTTATCGGCTACTACGATGAAGGTATTGCCGAAGCTATGGACTGGGAAATCAAGTTCATGGTTGAACACGGCTATGACTATCAGAGATTCTGCTGGTACTACGGCGGACATAACGAACATATCAAGAAACCCAGACTTTGCGACGATGCAATTCACGACGGCTACTTCAATGCAAAGTATTCCGATATGCTTGGTTTTACCCTGATGTGGGAAAATGCAGGCAGTAAAGGCACTAAGGATGAATTCTACAATAATATCTGGCCTTACTGGGTTGACTGGTACATTTCCGACTCAAGATACTTCTGTATTGACAATAAGCCCGTTATCACAATCTATCAGCCTACATATTTTAAG
This sequence comes from Eubacteriales bacterium, assembly GCA_045539625.1. Classification (GTDB taxonomy): domain Bacteria; phylum Bacillota; class Clostridia; order Oscillospirales; family CAG-382; genus UMGS1387. The sequence goes on from JAZQFS010000112.1 coordinate 2,057, forward strand.
GAAATAATGGGCGGAGTTGAAGGTGTTAAGGAAGCCATCAAGTTTATGGACGATGAATGTAAGAAGCTAGGCTATGACGGTATCATCGTATATGTAAGCGGTTCTACAGGCACACCTGAAACAAATAAGGAACTTGCGGATAGCGGATATGATGCAAAGCACGCATATCACTTTGGCGAGCTTGCATACGATCCCGAGTATCAGAAGGACAGAATGAATGCTGAATTTGATGCAGGCTTTATCACATTCTCCGCAAGTGCAGGTATCGGCTTTAACGACATCGGCTGGACTGAAACAAGAACTCCTCTTTCAACTGCCGAACAGTTTGAAGAAATTCTTCGCTGGTCAAGAGATGAATATCTGCCGAGATACGCAGATCGTGACGTTGAAGAATGGCACACTAAGAGCATTCTGACCAACACATGGAACGAATTCGGTGAAGGTCACTACGTATTCCCCACAAGCCTCAACGGCTTTGGCTATATGGACGCACACAGACACGTGTTCTCCTCTGTAGCTGATACTGCCGACACAAAGCACTTTGACGTTTATCCTACAGATAACCAGAAGTCAAGACTTGGATTCCTCTATAACACAAGACTTGCTCCCATGAGAAAGACATATTATGAGGAAACCAACGAGTCGGGCTATGAAGATCTCATGCCTGTTAAGAAGTGGGACTTTGAAAAGGCTGAAGACTGTGCAATGTGGGCGGCACTTGCAAAGACAACAGCTCCGGTGTATGATGCTGAAGAAAAGGCACTTGTAGGTGAAACACTTGAACGTGATGGTCACATCAAGATGTATAACGTACCCGAAAACTTCTTCAAGGCTGACGGTGCTAAGTGGCTTCACGTTAAGATGAAGCACCCTGACGGCTCAGGTGCAACCACGGCTGAGTTCTACTTTACAAATGATACCAAGGGCGGTTATACAGGTTCTATGGGTAAGAGCTTCTCCGTTATTGCTGACGGTGAATACCATGACTACTATGTAGATATGTCAAAACTTTCCACATGGTCGGGCGACATCAAGTCCATAAGATTTGACCCCTGTAACGTAGCTTGCAAGTACTATATTAAGACTATTGAGCTTCTGTCAGATGTTTCTGCTAATTCTCTCAACTTTGATGTTGACGGCGTGGTATTCTCCTTTGATGACAAGAGCTATACTGTAGAAGGCGATGAATTCTATATTGAGGCAAATCCCACAACAGGCTTCTATAACCTCCACCAGTTCTACTATGAGTGGAACAGATGGAACGGCACACTTCTTCTCAGAACAAATGACGGTACACAGTTTGACTTTGTTGCAGGCAGCGACAAAGTGCTTGTAAACGGCAAGGAAGAAAAGCTTAAGAAGGCATTCAGCGTTGATGACGGTCTTTGCGTGCTTCCCATCAAGTTCATTTATGACAAGGCAGGCTATGACTATAAGGTTGACGGTCAGAATGTTAAGGTAAATGTTCGTGCCGAAGACCTTCAGGCTGCACTTGATTCAAGAGTTGTCAATGAATTTGAATTCAATGTTCCGGGCGATATCGAAGGCTGGACACTTGGTTGTGCATCGGGTGGTGTTGCCAACGGTGCTGTAACATTTACATCTACCTTTGATGATAAGAATCAGAGATACGACCCTCAGTTCATCAATAACAAGATTAAAGTTGATACAAAGATTTACGAAAGCGTAACAGTAAGAATCAAGCCGGAGTTTGATAACAGCGACGGCGGAACGGATACAAAGCTCGGTATGTACTTTGTGACAACACTTGACACAGTGATGAACGAAAAGAAGAATGTCAAGGTTGACCTTGCAACACTCACTCCCGATGCTGAAGGATTTGTTCTTGCAACTATTGACCTTAAATCACATGAATTGTGGCAGGGTGTATGTACAACAGTAAGATTTGACCCGTCCAACAGAGCAGGTACATTTACTGTTGACTATGTACGCTTCAACATGAACCCTGACTACAAGGAAGCTGCGGAAGCTGCTGCAAGAGTTGAAAAGGAAGCTGCCGAAAAGCTCAAGCTTGCTGATGAAGGACAGCCCTTCTATGTAAAGAATGCCGATGCAGAAATCGCAAGCATCGCAGATGAATTCGGTAACGGTGCAAGTAAGATTTATGTTGTTGATGATGACTTACGCGAAGGCAACAAGGCATTCCTTATCACAACCGACAAAAAGACTACAAAGATTTGGACTTACCTTGTAATTCCAACTCGCTTCAAGCCCGGTGTAACCTATAAGGTTGACTACGAGTGCAGACTTATCGGCGACCTTGACGGCAATCCTGCAGAACAGGTTTCCATTTGTCCCAACTTCCGTTATACAGACTATCAGGCAGACGGCTCTGTCAAGGAATCCATGGATCACCCCTTAGGCGGATTTAAGATTTCCACCGGTGACGGCTGGACAAAGCAGTCTGTAACACATACCGTTAAAGCGGATTCACCCATGAGAATGGCTGATTCATTTACAATCTTCTCGTCTCCCACAGAAAAGGACGGCGTGGTTACAAATTACCAGTATATGATTGACAATATTGTTGTTACGGTCGTTGAACCCTAAGCTTTAATTTCATCAAACGGCGGACTGCGAAAGCGGTCCGCTTCTTTTATAAAAAATGTAAAAATCGTTCATTCGGCATCAAAAGTCGCTTAAAACGTATCAAGATTGTTTTGTGTTTTATTTCCTACTTGATTTGAAAAATCAGTTGTGATAAAATGTTATCAGTAAAAATTATAAAAAAGGAGAATTGAAATGACAAAATCCTTTATTGCAAAGCTAACGGCTTTTTTTGCTTCTGCAGTGCTGTTATGCACGGCATCTTTTGCCGCCGGCTTTACTAAGACAAATGAATACAAAGAGGGAACTTTTACCGATGTTCCTGTCAGTGCCTGGTATGCAGCCGAGGTAAAATCTGCATATGAGCTTGGCTTTATGAACGGTAAAAGCGACAATGCTTTTGTTCCTGACGGTAATGTGACCGTTGCCGAGGGTATTACCACGGCAAGCCGTGTTCATTCCATCTACAACGGCAAGACAATCGCAAATGTTTCGGGCGGAAAGTGGTATGATATGTATATTGCTTATGCCAAAGAAAACGCACTTATCGCCGACGGTCAGTTTACAAATTTTGACCGAAATATTATGCGTTACGAAATGGCGGTGATGTTTGCAAATGCAATGCCGAAGGAATATTTTACGGCTAAGAACGACATTAAGGATATTCCCGATGTTGCACAGACTGAGAAATATTACGATGACGTAATGATGCTTTATAAGGCAGGCGTTGTAATGGGCAGTGACGATTACGGTAACTTCTTTGCAACTAATCCCATAAAGAGAAGTGAGACTGCTGCTATTATCAACAGAGTTGCGATTGCCGAGAACAGAAAAAGCGGCACTCTTAAGCAATACGGTCTTCGTGAGGAAGCCTTTTATCTTATAGATGATGACGATATGATAGGCGGCGGTACAACAGGAGGCGCCATGCTTGCCTCTGCATGGAAATATGAAAACCGCTTCAATCCCGAAAAGAAGGCTGATTCTTCCAACTCCAATGTACTTAAGGACTCAAGCTTTGCAGGCGGCACCTACATTCACCGTGACCTTACAACACGTGACCACGGTGTGATTATGCTTGAAACTGCATTTGAAAAAAATAATTACGGTGCTCAGGTGATTTTTCGCGACAGTGACGGAAATCTTTTGTTTAAGCTTTCCGACAATTCAGAGGACGGACTTTTGTATGCCGAGGGTGACAGCAAGGTCAAGACCGATTTCACAATGAAAAAGGGTACGGTTGAGCTTTACTGTGAGCTTGACCTTGACAGCAGAAAGGCACTTGTTGAAATAGATGATAAGCAAATCGGCATCTTTGATATGTCAAAGAAGGCAAAAGATTTGTCAAGAATGTCCTTCGGTACAGGCGATGAAGAAACAGGAAATCTTACTGTCAAGTTCTGCCATATGTACACAAATTACGCACTTAACGACACCTTCCGTATGCAGAAAAACGGCGAAAAGCCTTACAGATGGGTTGTTTCCGAGACTGTTAAGATTGAAGAAATGATGTGCGACACCGATTACGGCATTGCAAAAATTGAAAACAGCGGCAGGGCACAAAGAAGCTTTGACAAGACAGATTCAAAATTTGTTTTTGAGACCTATGTATTGACAGATAAAACACAGCAGGGCAGCGTGTCACTTTATAACGGCGATAGCTGTGCTCTCAAGGTTGATTTTGACGGTACACAGTTGTCCTTTGGCGGGAAGAAGCTTAAAAACTATACTGCAGGTGTTTGGCAGCTTATAAGAATCGAAGCCGACACCGATACGGATAAGGCTCTTCTAAAAATTAATAACAAGCCTTGTATGACAGTGGATTTTACTGCCGACGCCGTTGACTCGGTTGTAATAGAGGCACTTGGAACAGGAAACGTAAGATTTGATGATGTGCTTGTGTTCAACACTTATGATTATGCCGACTACTGTCCCGTGCCTGTTCCCGTAACAGATGACGAATGGATAGTGGGTATGAGTGTGTGCTCGCTTTGGAGAGAAGGAACACACTTTGGCTGGGACGCTGTTGCACCCTTTGACGAGGCAACTCCCGTTCTCGGCTACTATGACGAAGGTATTCCCGAAGTAGCTGACTGGGAAATCAAATTCCTTGTAGAACACGGCTACGATTATCAGCATTTCTGTTGGTATATGGGACTTGCGGAGAATGCGCCCATCAAACAGCCAAGACTTGGTGATGCCATTACCGACGGCTATATGAACGCAAGGTATTCAAATATGCAGGACTTCTGCATAATGTGGGAGAATGCAACTGTTGAAAAGGATATAACAGATGTATTCTACAAGCACATCTGGCCTTATTGGGTAGACTGGTATTTTACTGATGACAGATACCTTGTTATCGATAATAAGCCTGTACTTTCTCTTTACAGATATGAAATGTTTGTGACAGGCTTCGGCGGTTATGACGGGGCAAAGAAGGCTATTGATTTCATGAAATCCGAAATCAAGAAGATGGGCTATGACGACCTGATTGTGGTATTCCTTAACAGCGGCTCTGATGCTGCACAGAATGTAAAAATGAATCAAATCGGTGCAGATGTACTTCTCAACTATTCCTTCGGCTCGTACAGCTATGATCCCGAAGTTCAGAAGGGTGCAATGAATAAGGCATTTACCAACGGCGGTATTACGCTTGTGCCCTGTGCAAGTGTAGGCTTCAACAGAGTTGCATGGGTTGGTCCTCCCAGATATCCTTATATCACTCCCGAGGATTATAAGGCTCTTCTTCAGTGGGAAAAGGACGATTATATGCCTCGTATTGCTCAGCGTGAAACACAAAACTCATGGATTAGCAAGATGGTGTTTGCCAATACCTGGAATGAGCTTGGCGAAGGACATTACCTTATACCTGCAAACCTTGCGGGCTTCGGTTATATTGACGCAAACCGTGCTGTGTTCTCTTCTGTTGCAGGCAAGGATGATAAGGCTCATTTTGATATTGTTCCTACTGACAATCAGAAGGCAAGACTTGGTTATCTTTTCCCCGCAAAAACAAACAGAATCAAGAGAACATACCTGATTCAGAACGAATCAAGTGCCGATAAAGAATTTGAAATAGTACACAGCTGGTTCTTTGACAATGAAGAGTCCGTTAAGCTGTGGAAGAGAGCACATCACGTTGATTCACTTGGCTATAATGACAGCGAAACTGCAATGCACGGCGTTTCCGTGGGCAATGATCCGTCAATTGTAACTGTTATAAGTCCTCTCAACGAATTCAACGCAGATGATGTGGACTACATCAGAGTCAATATTATGATAGACGGCGGCGGTAAGAGCGATATGCAGTTCTTCTTCGTCAACGATAACAGAGAAACGTGGACTTCCAAAAAGCAGACCAAGGCGGTATCGGTAAAGGCTGACGGACTTTACGCCGAATATCTTGTTGACGTTACAGCTACAAATGGCTGGTCAGGTAAAATTACGGGTTTGAGATTTGACCCTGCCAACCTTGCAGGAAACTTCTATGTAAAATCCATTGAGCTTCTCAAGGAAATCAAGGAAGAGACTGTTTCTCTTAAGGTTGACGGCGTTGACATTGCATATGAGCCGCAGTTCTTCAAGAAAACAGATAATGAAATATATGTTGCGGCTGATCCAGACACGGGCTTCTATTCGCTCCACAATTTCTATTATGAGTGGAACAGATGGAACGGTGAGCTTTTCATTAAAACAGGTGACGATGTTGAGTTTGAATTTAAGGTTGGCAGCGATAAGGCATATGTTGACGGCAAAGAAATTCAGCTTCATGAAGCTGTGACGGTTACAGACGGACTTCCCGTTCTTCCTCTTACATTCATTTATGAAAACTGCATTATCGAGTACAAGGTTGACGGCTTTAAGGTTGACGTCAATGTAAGAACGGCGGGCTACGGAGATGTTCTGGCTTCCCGTGTGCCTCATGAATATGAGTTCAATGTTCCTGCCGATCTTGAAGGCTGGAGAATCGGCAATGCTTCGGGCAGTGTTACAGGAGGTAATCTTGTTATTGATACAGGTGTTACCGAAAAGGGAAGAGCCGATCCTCAGCTCACCATAGCACCTAACTTCAATAGCAAGAAGTACAACAAAATAGATATCAGAATGAAGCCTGATTTCGTAAATCCCGATACTGCGGTCAAGCAGGTTTGTATTTACTTTGCAACTACTGCAGACTCAAAGCTCAATGAAGCAAAGAAGCTGGTTATAAAGTTTGATGAAATGACTCCCGATAAGGACGGCTTCTATATTATAAAGTTTGATATGCTTGATAATGAGCTTTGGACAGACACGGTAACAACTCTGCATGTTGACCCCGGTGATTTTGAAGGCACATACATTATTGACTACATAAGAATGTGGGGAGAATACAATCCTACGGCAGAGGATACTTATCTTGAAAAGCGAGATGCTCTTCTTGCCGAGGCAGATGAAGGAAAGCCCTTCCATATTCCCAATGCAAACGGAGAAGACACAGGTATTCCGCTTATTGCGTCATCTTCAAGTGCCGTAATTTCCATTGCGGAAGACGACCTTATTAAGGGAAATCATGCATACAAGGTTGCCATCAAGGATAATGCCGATGTAAAGAGATGGAATTACTTTATAATTCCCACACGCTTTAAGCCCGGAGTTACCTACAAGGTTGAGCTTGATGTAAGAGTGCTTCAGGATCAAAGAGGCAATGATGTTACAAATGCTTCAATTGCCTACAATTTCCGATATACAGATGAAGTAAACGGCGAAATTAAAGGCTCTGCCGATCATCACAAGCCCTTTGACAAAAAGCTGAGTACCTCCGACGGTTGGTATCACGTTTCCTTTGAGCACACCATCAATGAAACTTCAAACGACCGTTCAACAGATGCATTTACCCTTTTTGCAAACCCCCAGACTAATGCTGACGGTACAATAAATAACATTTCATATATGGTTGATAATATTGTTGTTACTGTAGTGGAATAAAATTATATTTTTAAGACAGTTGTTGCTGATTTTACGTGCTTCAACTGTCATATTTTTATGTTCCAATCTTGTTAAATACAGGTTTTTTCGTTGTTCATTATGCGTTTTTTTAATGATAAGATTGCTTAAGTTGTCGCTTTGATTGTGAATATGGTGCAAAAATCCGACTTTTCAGTCCCAAAAAACGACTCGAGTTACAAAAAATATTGTGAAAAACTGTGCATTGCTACAAAATTGTATCAAGCCTGTTGCAAATCAAAATACGGTATGATATAATTAGCTATCCTGCCGGATTTGGCGAAAATTTAGAAAAGGAGACGGGTTATGAAAAAATCCATGTTACTCAAGCTTTCTGCAACCGTTTTTGCGGCTTTGTCTTTGACGGCGGCAATTGGTGCAAAAGGCTTCACAAAAACAAATGAGTATACCGCGGGCAAGTTTACTGACGTGCCTGATAAGCAGTGGTATGCGGCCGAGGTAAAGTCAGTCTATGAGCTTGGCTTTATGAACGGTCAGAGCGATACTCTTTTTGCTCCCGAAGGCAATGTTACCGTGGCAGAAGGTATCACCATGGCAAGCCGTGTACACTCAATTTACAACGGCAAGACAATTG
>JAZQFS010000113.1:0-36902 GCA_045539625.1 Eubacteriales bacterium
CCGCAGACGGCGAAATTCCTTATGCTTCATAAAGCGCAGGAAAGGTGAATTTACCGTCCTTCAAAGGACGGTAAAGAGGAAAACCCTCGCCGGGGGTTTTCCTAAAACTTGAAAAAAACATACTTTTTCAACAGACTGAAACCTCCTTCGGGAGGTTTATTTTTTGTTTTCGCAAAATCTATTGAAAAAACATAATTTGTGTGATACAATATAGATTAATCGTGTATAAGGGGTGATAATGTGCATCTGCCGCAATATGTTAAGCAGACCCTTGAACAATTAAATGATAAAGGGTACAGCGCATACCTTGTGGGCGGTTGTGTCAGAGATACCCTTATGGGAAGAGAACCCCATGATTTTGATATAACTACAAACGCTCTGCCGGATGAAATCCAAGACGTTTTCAAAGACGAAAAAACTCTTGATATAGGCAAAAAACACGGCACAATTACTGTTGTATACGGAAAAGAGTGCGTGGAGGTTACAACATACCGCATTGACGGTGAATACGGCGATAACAGACACCCGAAAAGCGTTGAATTTACCGACAATATTGAGCTTGACCTTAAAAGGCGAGATTTTACGGTAAATGCTATAGCGTACTCTCCAAGATATGGCTATTGCGATCCCTTCGGCGGCAAAGAGGATATTAACAAAAAGCTTATAAGGTGTGTAGGTAACGCCGATGAGCGTTTTAATGAGGACGGCTTGCGTATAATGAGAGGCGTGCGTTTTGCGGCAACTCTCGGTTTTGGTATTGAGGAAAAGACTTCAACGTCCATGAAGCAGAATGCTTTTCTCTTGAAAAATATTTCGGCGGAAAGAATAAATACCGAGTTTACAAAACTTCTTTGCGGTGTGAATGCAGGTAAAATACTGTCGGAATACGGCGAGGTTATTTCTGTATTTATTCCCGAAATGTTGTGCTGCGATGATGATAAAAGACGCATTGCATTTGAAGCGATCAATAAATGTGATTCCGATAAGCTTTGCAGAATGTGTGTGTTCTTTGGTATGTTTGATGACAGCAATGCTGTTGAATCTATACTGAAAAGACTTAAATATGATAATAAAACGGTGAAGACCGTGACAGATGTCTGCTTTCTTTTGAATATGGAGCATATAAACGATAAGGTTTGCATTAAGAGAACCGTGAGTAAAGCGGGCTTTGATAACACAAGACTTCTTTACCGAACACTTTCAGCCATTGACGGCAATAATTCGGAAAAGTATGTAAGTATGATTGATACCGTCGATGAAATACAGCGTACAAAGCAGTGCGTTTCTGTTTCAATGCTTGATATTGACGGAAAAATAATAATGGACAAGCTCGGAGTTGAAGGGAAGAAGATAGCCTCGGTGCTGTCATTTCTGCTTGAAGAAGTAATAACGGAAAAGTGTGAAAATGTTCTTTCCGAGCTTTTGGATACAGCAATTAATTTTTGGAGTGAAGAATGATGAACAATAAAAAATTCACAGGAAGCTTTTGCCTGACACTTGCCGCACTTTTGTGGGGCAGCACCTTTGTTGCTCAGGAAGCGAATACTGTAGGTGCTTTTACGTTTCAGGGCGTAAGAAGTATTGTGGGCTCAGCATTTCTTCTTGCGGTAATTGGAATTATTACAGCTTTAAAAAAAGCAAAGGGTACATATGTAAAACCCACAAAAGCCGATAATAAAAATCTTCTTGTTGGCGGTGTTGCCTGTGGAATTGTGCTTTGCCTTTCGATGAATCTTCAGCAGATTGGTATATCTCTTGGCTCTGAGGCAGGTAAAGCGGGCTTTATCACGGCAATGTATATTCTTCTTGTACCTGTTTACGGTCTTTTTGCAAGAAAAAAGGTTGGCGTGAGAATATGGGGCTGTATAGCACTTGCGGTTGTGGGACTTTTTATGCTTTGCATAGACTTTTCCTCCTTTGGCAACGGCGGTATGGGCATAGGAATAGGCGACTTTTTTGTAATCCTCTGTGCGTTTTCCTTTGCACTTCATATCATTGTTGTTGATAAATTTGTTGCCGTGGTTGACGGTGTAAAGCTCAGCTTTATGCAATTTGTGGTTGCAGGTTTAATATCCTGCGTTCTTATGTTTATCTTTGAACAGCCTACCGCAGAGGGCATTGTACAGGGTGCGTTCCCCATATTGTACGCAGGTATCTGCTCAAGCGGTATTGCGTATACTCTTCAGATTGTGGGACAGAAGAATACGCCTGCCGTCATTGCATCACTTCTTATGAGTCTTGAATCTGTATTTGCTGTTCTTTCGCAGATAGTTGTACTGGGAAGACTTCCTTCTTCGCAGGAAGCAGCAGGGTGTGTTATCATGTTTGCGGCAATCATCATAGCACAGCTTCCCGACAGAAAGGCGAAAGCAAATGTGTAAAATGGTGGCTGTTGTAGGACCTACGGCTTCGGGAAAAAGCGCACTTGCGGTAGATATTGCGAAAAAATTCGGCGGCGAAGTTGTTTCCTGCGATTCAATGCAGATTTATAAAAGAATGAATATAGGTACGGCAAAGCCGACGAAAGAGGAAATGGACGGTGTATGTCACCATCTTATTGATTTTCTTGAACCCGGGATCGGTTATTCCGTATCCGATTATGTGGAAGATGCGGCAAGGGTTGTGAAAGAGCTTGAGAGCAGAGAAATACTGCCTGTATTCTGCGGCGGTACGGGACTGTATATTACAAGCTTTCTTTCGGGCATTGAGTTTGATTCCTTTGAAAATGATTCTGAGGTGCATAAACGTGTAACCGAGTTCCTTGAGCAAAACGGAAGCGAAGCCTTGTATAACAGACTTTGCGAGATAGATAGGGAATCGGCTGAGGCAATTGATAAGAATAATGTAAAGCGTGTTTTGCGTGCTGTCGAAGTCTATGAGACGACGGGTGTTTGTGCAAGTGAGTGGAACAGGCGGTCAAAAGAAAATGCTAAGCCGAAGGACTGTCTTGTTATAGGTCTTGACTTTGAGGACAGACAAAAGCTTTATGACAGAATTGATAAACGAGTTGATATAATGCTTGAGTCAGGACTGCTCAGTGAAGCGAAGTCCTTGTATGATGAGGGCGTGCTTGATACAAAGACGGCATCACAGGCTATAGCGTATAAAGAGTTTTTACCGTATTTCAGGGGAGAGATGACTCTTGAAGAATGTATCGAAATTCTCAAACGCAATTCAAGACGGTATGCCAAAAGACAGCTTACATGGTTTAAAAGAAATACTGATATAAAATGGATTTACAGGGATAGTCTTACCGACGATGAAATACGCACCAAGGCGTATTCTCTTGTGTCGGAGTATCTGTTGGAGGATAGGTAATGAATAAATTTTCAAATTTACTGCTTGATCCCATAAAACTGCTTAAAACATTGATTTTTATTTTTGCAGGTATTGGACTTGTAATATACCTGTGGCTGCAGGCAACAGCAAACTTTGATTCGGATATTGTCACGGAAACGTCCATGCTTGTAACGGTAAATGACAGCGTTGATGCAAGAGCATATGTGTTCAGAGACGAAACGGTGTCAGCTAAAGACAATAACGGAACAACCGTTACCGTTGTTTCGGACGGTGACAGAGTTTCAAAGGGACAGCTTCTTGCAAATATTTATCCCAATGAAGAGGACTCCGTTCTTCAGGACGAAATTAACAGAATTGACCGTCGTATTGCAATAATTGATGACAGCAGTGTGGATTCAAGATATGTTATTTCCGACCTTTCAAAAATTGACACGGAAATAACAGAAATCTTCAGTGATGTGTATGCAGGTGCTTCAAAAGGGAAAATTTCCGATGCCGTTGATGCGTCGGCACTTCTGCTTGTTGAACTGAACAGACGAGACCTTATTGTCAATACCGAAAACGACTATTCAAAAGAACGGGAAGAACTGATAAAAAGACGTAATGCCTTTGAGAAACAGATTAATACAAACTCAACGTCGTTGTATGCAACTTCATCGGGATACTTCTACGGCGAAACAGACGGATATGAGGAAATCTTTACGGTGGATCTTGTTGATACACTGACTCTTGACAGCTTCAGAGAGCTTACTCAGTCTGACAGCGATGAAAGCCTTGCCGCATCGGGTGCGGTTAAAATCATTAATGACTTTGTTTGGTATACGGTTTGCGAAATTCCCTCCGATAAAGCTGCTTTTCTTGAAGAAAACAAAAGCTATAAGCTTACGTATCCCGAAAGCGGTGATGCCGAGATTACAATGAAGCTTATCCGTAAGGTGACGGAGACTACATCTGCAGAGGCTCTTGCGGTTTTCCGTGCAAACGTTATGCCTGCCGAATTCAATTTCAAACGGGGACAAAGAGCGGAAATCGTGCTTAAGGAAACAAGCGGTCTGTCTGTTCCCAAAAAAGCACTCAGAGTTGTTGACGGCGTAAACGGCGTTTATGTGCTTATCGGTGATGTTATCCACTACAGAAGCGTGGATATTATCGGCGAAACCGATAACTATTATATTGTCCGCTACGGTAAAAGTACGGATGCTTTTGAGCAGGAAAACAAGGAAGAATCCCCTTATAAGCAAATATCGCTTTACGATAATGTGATTGTTTCGGGTAAGGATTTGTTTGACGGTAAAATTGTGGGATAGGAGAGGGCAGAGTTGGAAGGTAAATTTTCACATGAAGTGGTTTTGCAGAAAATAAACGAAGCAAAACAAAACATAAAAAATGCGGCTGTGAGCGCAGGAAGAAATCCTGAAGATGTCATTCTTCTTGCTGCAACCAAAACTGTTGATGCCGATATAATAAATTTTGCTATAGATAACGGCATTACCTGCATCGGTGAAAACAGAGTGCAGGAGCTGCTTGAAAAGTATGATTACATCAATAAGGAAAAGGCAGATATTCACTTTATCGGCACGTTGCAGACGAACAAAGTCAAATATATAGCGGATAAAGTCAGTATGATTCATTCTGTGGATTCGGTGAAGCTTGCAAAAGAAATTGATAAGCAGTGCGGAAAAATCGGAAAAATAATGAATGTGCTTGTTGAAATCAATATCGGCAATGAAGAATCCAAAGGCGGAATCAGACCTGATGAGGCGGAAGCTTTCTTGAAAGAAATATCCGTATATAAAAATATTAAGGTCTGCGGACTTATGACAATACCGCCCAAATGTGTACCCGATGTATTAAGTGAAAATAATGAGACAAACGGTGACGAAAACGGGCAAAATATGACGTGTTCAAAAATAAGTTACAAAAATCGTGACTTTTTTAAAAAAATTATGAAATTATTCCTTGACATATCGCAAAAAAAATTAGATAATATATATATGCAATATCTGTCAATGGGTATGTCGGACGATTATGAACAAGCTGTTACAGAAGGCTCCAATATTGTTCGTATCGGACGTGGACTGTTTGGCAGCAGAATCTAAATTAAAATATTTTTTTATCATAGGAGGATTTAAACCATGAACTTTAAGGATTTTACAAGCAGACTTTTCCCTAATCCCAACGATGTGGAAGACAGCTATGAAAACGATTATGAAAATCAGGACGAAGAAATAATGACGTCTTCTGCTCACACTCAGGAAAACGCTTATCAGCCCAGAAGCGGCGCCAATGTGGTTATGGGTACATCAAGTGCAATTGAAATGAAGGTTGTTACACCCAAGAGCTATGAAACTGTTACACAGATAGCTGACCTTCTTCTTTCCAAGAAGACTGTTCTTCTCAACCTTGAAAATACAAACAGAGAAACAGCAAGAAGACTTATTGACTTCCTTTCCGGTGCAGCTTATGCACTTTCCGGCGGTATTCAGAAGGTTGCCGATAACACATATGCCATTACTCCCAGCAATGTAGCAGTATCAAGAGAAGCTGTTGGTATGGCAGCTCAGGCACAGCCTCAGCAGGCTGCTCCCGAAGTTCCCGAAGACGGCACAGCAGGCTTCTAAATAATGCTCATTCTTGCTTTGGCGGTAGTTAAGGCAACGGTAAGCCTTATACTTGATATTCTCATGTTTATGATGTTCCTGAGAGCCATATTTTCTTGGTTTCCCGGACTCAGTGAGTCGTCGGTTGGAGAGTTTCTCTTTACTGTGACGGAGTGGGTTATTACTCCTGTAAGAGCTCTCTTCGATGCTATGGGAATAAATGTGCCGATGATGATTGACATTCCGTTCTTTGTGACCTTTCTTCTTTTGTCGGTGGTGAGCAGTCTGATATGAGTGGAGACACTAAAGAGGATGTACTGTTCAGACAAAGAATGACTGAGCTTTGTAATAATGCGCTTGATTCTTATTCTCCCGCTTTTACTGCTTTTCTTGACGGACGGCAGAAAGTTCAGGCACTTGAAGTGTTTGGCGGCTTTTCCAAAAGCATAAAAGTCGTATGCTATGGCGGCTTTAAGCAGGCACAGCGTGTAAGAATCGGGCTGTTTCCCTTAGATGTTTACGGCTGGACTGATGATGAAAATGAGTTTTACGAAATGTTTGATGTTTCGGCAATAGAAATTAAAGGCTCGGGTTTTTCTTCTTTCGGTCACAGAGATGTTATGGGCTCGGTGCTCGGACTCGGTATCAAGCGGGACGTTCTTGGTGATATATATTTGCCTGACGATAAGACGGCATACATTTGTCTTACTTCTGTTGCGGCACAGTATATATGCTCAAGCCTCGAGGCAGTGGCGCGTGATAAGGTCAAAACATCTATAATTGATTGTAAACTTCTTCCCGAAATCAAACTTCAGTTTTCGGTTGTAAGCGGTACGGTAGCTTCGGACAGACTTGATTGTATCGTGTCGCTTTGTACGGGATTGTCAAGAGAAAAATCTAAGCAGATTATCAGCTCTGCTAATGTTAATCTCAATCACTTTGAGGAACTGCGGTGTGATATTGCAGTTTGCGAGGGTGATGTGTTATCCGTCAGAGGACACGGCAGATTTGTTGTCCACGAGCTTGGCGGACTTACAAAAAAGGGCAGGACTAAAGCTACTGTCCACAAAATGATTTAAGGATGGTATAACTATGATTTCTCCTCAGGATTTAAGACCTAATGCATTTTCAAAGACCTTGAAGGGTTATGCAACAGGCGAAGTAGACGGGTATATTGTTCATCTTCTCAATAAATATAATGAGGCATATCTTGAGCATCAGGAACTTGAACGTAAATATGCGGCAGCTCTTGAACAGCTTGACGTTGCAAAGAATGAGGAGAGTACAATTTCCGCAACAATCGTAAATGCTCAGAAAATGGCAGATGCCATAGTAAACGATGCAAAGGAAAAGGCGGCGGAGATTAAAAATGCCGTTTCCGAAAGCTGTGACAGAATCCTCGCTGCTTACAGAGAAAAGGTAAGTGCCGAAAGAGATAAGCTTGTTCAGTGCGAATCGGCGGTTGCACAGTTTAAAAATGAACTTTACGAAGCATATAAAAAACATCTTACAATGATTGATAACCTCATGCCCGATGACGATGTTACTCCCGAGCTTACAGATGACGAGCTTGAAGATAAGGCGGTTGCTCTTGCTCAGGAAAAGCTTTCAAAGGGTGATGCAGGTGTTGATATGACAGCCGAAGTATCTGACAGTGAAGCACAAGTGCTTCCCACGGAAGAAAATAACGGCTGATAATTACTGAATAACGGATGTCGGCAATGCCTCGATCGGGGCCTTTGCCGATATTTGCGTGATTAAAACAATTTTTGTTTAAGACTAATTCTATATAAAGGAGCTACTTTAAATGTCAAAGGATTTCGGAAAGACACTTAATCTTCCCAAAACAGAGTTTTCAATGAGAGCCAATCTTCCTCAGAGAGAGCCTGCAACACAGGAAAAGTGGGAAGAAAACAACGTATACGGTAAAATGCTTGAAAAGAATAAGGGCAACACAAGCTTTGTGCTTCATGACGGCCCTCCTTTTTCAAACGGTAATATCCATATGGGTACTGCCATGAATAAGGTGCTTAAGGATATCATTAATAAGTCCAAGTCGATGCAGGGTTACTATACGCCCTTTATACCCGGCTGGGACAACCACGGTATGCCTATTGAAAGTGCCATTATCAAAAAGAGCAAGCTTGACAGAAAGAAGATGTCTGCTTCCGAATTCAGAAGTGCTTGTCAGAAGTTTGCTGAAAACTTCGTTGATATTCAGATGACTTCCTTTAAGAGACTGGGTGTTCTCGGTGATTGGGAAAATCCCTATCTTACAATGAAGCCTTCTTTTGAAGCAAAGGAAGTAAAGGTATTCGGCGAAATGTTCAAGAAGGGCTACATCTATAAGGGCTTGAAGCCTGTTTACTGGTGTCCTTCCGACGAAACAGCTCTTGCAGAGGCTGAAATCGAATATGCTGAAGATACTTGTACATCTATCTACGTAAAATTCCTTCTTAAGGATGATAAGGGCTTCTTTGACGGTGTTTGCGATAAGAGCAAGACCTACTTTATTATCTGGACAACAACTACCTGGACACTTCCCGGTAACGTTGCTATCACTGTTCACCCAAGAGAAAAGTATGTTCTTATAAAGGCAGCTGACGGTAATTACTATGTAACGGCAGAGGCACTTGCAGAAAAAACAATGAATGCAGGCGGCGTTAACGAATATGAAATCGTTAAGGAATTTGCGGGCGGCGAGCTTGAATATATGACAGCTTACCATCCTTTCCTTGACAGAGAAAGCCTTCTTACTACTGCTGAATATGTAACAATGGAAAGCGGTACAGGCTGCGTTCATACAGCTCCTTCATACGGTGCAGACGACTATTTCACAGGTATGAGATACGGTCTTCCCGTTGAAGTTGCCGTTGATGACAGAGGTTATCAGAATGAGCTTGCAGGCAAATTCGCAGGACTCAGATATGATGAATCCAATGTTGCTATTTTGGAAGATTTAAAGCAGACAGGTGCACTGTTCTCAAGCGAAGAAATCGCCCACCAGTATCCTCACTGCTGGAGATGTAAAAATCCTATCATTTTCCGTGCAACTCCTCAGTGGTTCTGCTCAGTTGAATCCTTCAAGGAAGAAGCTGTCAAAGCTTGTGAAAATGTTCAGTGGCTTCCCGAATGGGGCGGAACAAGAATGGTTTCCATGATTCGTGAAAGAGCTGACTGGTGTATTTCCAGACAGAGAAAATGGGGACTTCCCATTCCCGTATTCTACTGCGAAGATTGCGGCGAAATAATCTGTAATGATGAAACAATCGGTAAGATTTCCGATATATTTGCACAGAAGGGCTCAAATGCCTGGTTTGATATGGAAGCGGCTGAGCTTCTTCCCGAAGGCTTTGTATGTCCCAAGTGCGGTAAAACTCACTTTGTCAAGGAAACAGATACTCTTGACTGCTGGTTTGACTCAGGCTCAACACACTTCGGTGTGCTTGAAGATAATCCTGATGTAAAATGGCCCAGCGACCTTTACCTTGAAGGTGCTGACCAGTACAGAGGCTGGTTCCAGTCTTCACTTCTTACCGCTGTTGCGGCTAAGGGACAGGGTGCTCCATATAAGCAGGTTCTTACACACGGCTGGGTTGTTGACGGCGAAGGAAAGGCAATGCATAAGTCTCTTGGTAACTCTGTATATCCCGAAGATGTTATCAAGGTTTACGGCGGTGACCTTCTCAGACTTTGGGTTGCTTCAAGTGACTATAGAGTTGACGTAAGAGTTTCCGATGCTATCTTTAAGCAGCTTTCCGAAATCTATAGAAAAATCAGAAATACATCCCGTATCCTTCTTGCAAACCTGGGAACTCCCGAAGAGGATTTTGATCCCAACAAGGATATGATGGATCTTAACGACCTTCAGCCTATCGATAAGTGGATTGTTTCACAGTTCAATGCTCTTTGCGACAGAGTAAAGAAGGCGTATGATTCTTACGAATTCCATCTTATTTATCACGATATCCATAACTTCTGTGCTATCGATCTGTCAAAGCTTTATGTTGACATTTCCAAGGACAGAGTGTATGTGGAAGCTAAGGAAAGCGCAGCAAGAAGAAGTGCACAGACAGCAATGTACTTTGTACTTAACGGTCTTACAAGACTTCTTGCACCTATTCTTTCATTTACAGCAGAAGAGCTCTGGCAGTTTATGAGCCACGTTGATTCGGATAATGCAGAAAGCGTATTCCTTAACGATCTGCCTTTGTACGATGAAAAGCTTGCTTTCACAGATGTTGCCGATGCTTATAACAAACTCTTTGTTTACAGAGATGACGTAATGAAGGCACTTGAGCTTGCAAGAGCTGAAAAGCTTATCGGTAAGAGCCTTGATGCTTCTGTAACAATCTACATCAAGGACGAAGAAACTTATAAGTTCTTTGACAGCTTTAAGGACGAGCTTAATGATATTTTCATTTGTTCCGAGGTTAAGCTCAGTAAAGAAACCAACGATAAGGCGTTCAGTGAAACAGAAACAGGTATTGCAGTTCTTGTTGAAGCAGCAGAAGGTACAAAGTGTGACAGATGCTGGTATGTAAAGAATGACTGCACAGACCTTGGGGAAGAGCAGCATCTCTGCGCAAGATGTGCTTCAATTGTAAAAGCATCTTTCCCTGAAATACTTGCATAATGTTTGCTTGTTTTCTTGCGGCAGCGGTTGTAATTTTGGATCAGATTACAAAATTAGCAACTGTTTCGTCAATGGAGCTTTTTGAAAGCAGACCTGTTATAGAAAATGTTCTTCACATAACATATGTGCAGAATAAAGGTATGGCTTTCGGCTTGTTTGCAGACAACAGACTGTTGTTTATGATTCCCACCGTTATTTTGATTGCGGCTGTGATATGGGCACTTGTGAAATACGGCAAAAAAAACAAAATACTTGATGCATCCCTCGGGCTTGTGCTTGGGGGAGGTGTCGGTAATATGATTGACAGAATAGCAAGAGGCTATGTTGTGGATATGATTGATTTCTGCGCCTTTGATTTCTGGCAATGGGTGTTCAATGTTGCAGATGCGGCAGTTGTAGTGGGAGCAGGTCTGTTTCTGTTGGCTGTCATAACCGACAAAAATCTCTTTCCCGATGAAAAAAAGAAAAGCGGTGAAGAGAATGAGTGAATATCAAAATATGAATGAGTGTGAAAAAGTCACTTTTACCGTAACGGAGGGAGGACAAAGACTTGATGTCTGCGTCGCTTCTCAATGTGAAATAACACGAAATAATGCTCAGAAGCTCATTGAAAAGGGGCTTGTCACAAATGAAGGTAAGGTTCTTTCAAAGAAAAGCTTTGCAGTGTCTGAGGGTACTGAGATAACCGTAGCTCTTCCGCCTGTTGAGGCGTGTGCGGCAATTCCGCAAAAAATTGATATTGACGTTGTGTATGAGGATGACGATATTCTTGTTGTAAATAAACAGCAGGGAATGGTAGTGCATCCTGCACCGGGTAATCCCGATAAAACGCTTGTCAATGCGCTTATGTACTACTGTGACGGAATGCTTTCGGGGATAAACGGTGTTATTAGACCCGGTATTGTTCACAGAATTGATAAAGATACAAGCGGGCTTCTTGTTGTCGCAAAAAATGACGAAGCACATAATAATCTTGCTTTGCAGATTAAGGAACATTCATTTAAGCGTGTTTATAATGCGGTTGTAATCGGTAATTTCAAGGAATCCGAGGGGAGAATTGATTTGCCTGTCGGAAGACATCCCGTTAATCGTAAAAAAATGGCGGTTACGCAAACTAATTCAAAGAATGCAGTTACCAATTACAGGACACTTGAAAGCTTCAGAGGGTATTCTTTGTGTGAATTTCGACTGGAAACGGGCAGAACTCATCAAATAAGAGTTCATTCATCACATCTCGGACACCCTGTTGTTGCCGATCCCTTGTATGCACCGCTTGAAGGTAAGAATCCTTTTAATCTAACGGGACAGTGTCTGCACGCAAAAACTCTGGGTATTGTGCACCCGAGAACGGGAGAGTATATGGAGTTTGACTCTGCTTTGCCCGAATATTTTGAGAGAACACTTGACTTATTACGCAAAAATTATAATTAATGGTTTACCATAGGAGGAAGTCAGATGGACAAAATTAAACTTGCCAAGGTTGCCAATGAAATCCGTAAGGGTGCATTGACCGCCGTTTATTCAGCAGCATCCGGTCATCCCGGCGGCTCACTCGGTATTGCAGATATCCTTGCATATCTGTATTTTGAAGAAATGAATGTTGATCCCAAGAATCCCAAAATGGAAGACAGAGACAGATTTGTACTGTCTAAGGGACACACATCACCTGCTCTTTATGCAACTCTTGCCGAAAGAGGATATTTTCCTAAGGAAGACCTTAAAACCTTCAGACATAAAGACAGCTATCTTCAGGGACACCCCGATATGAAGCATATTCCCGGTGTTGATATGTCCACAGGCTCTCTTGGACTCGGCATTTCCGCTGCTTGCGGCATGGCTCTTTCCGCTAAGATTTCCGAAAAGTCCTACAGAGTATATTCAATTCTCGGTGACGGTGAATCTGAAGAAGGACAGGTTTGGGAAGCGGCTATGTTTGCTGCTCACTACGGACTTAACAACCTTTGTGTTTTTGTTGACTTCAACGGTTTGCAGATTGACGGTCCCGTGGCTGAAGTTATGAATCCCAGCCCTCTTGATGAAAAGTTTAAGGCATTTGGCTGGAATGTAATGGTGATTGACGGTCATAATTTTGACGAAATAGACGCAGCAGTTAAGGCTGCAAAGAAGTCCGATAAGCCTTTTGCAGTTATCTGTAAGACCGTTAAGGGTAAAGGCGTGTCATATATGGAAAATCAGTGCTCTTGGCACGGCTCTGCACCTAATGCGGAACAGTATGAAATCGGTATGAAGGATTTAGAGAGCACAGAAATTGCTCTTGCTAAGTAAGGAGGTAACGACAATGGCAGAAAAAATGGCAACACGTGAAGCCTACGGTAACGCTTTGGCTGAATTTGGTGAAAAGTATGATTTTGTTGTTCTCGATGCCGACCTTGCAGCAGCAACAAAGACAGGTACGTTTAAAAAAGCATTTCCCGACAGATTTTTTGACTGCGGTATTGCAGAAGGCAATATGATGGGCGTTGCGGCAGGTATTGCGGCAACAGGCAAGACTGTATTTGCAAGCTCTTTTGCAATGTTTGCGGCAGGCCGTGCTTTTGAACAGGTAAGAAATATTATCGGCTATCCTCACCTTAATGTAAAAATCGGTGCAACTCACGCAGGTATTACCGTAGGTGAAGACGGTGCTACACACCAGTGTAATGAGGATATTGCTCTTATGAGAACAATCCCCGGCATGGTTATTCTTAATCCTGCCGACGCTACGGAAGCAAGAGCTTGCGTTGAAGCGGCACTTAATTATGTGGGTCCTGTTTATATGAGATTCGGCAGACTTGCTGTTCCTCAGATTTTTGATAAGGCTACCTTTAAGTTTGAAATCGGTAAGGGCGGCGTTCTCCATGAAGGAAGCGACGTTACCGTTATTGCGACAGGTCTTATGACTTCCATTGCTCTTGAAGCAAATGAAATCCTTAAGGCTGAAGGCATCAGTGCAAGAATTGTAAATATGCCCTGTATCAAGCCTATTGATAAGGAGCTTATTCTTGAAAGTGCTCAAAAGACAGGCGTAATTGTTACTTGTGAAGAACATAACATTATCGGCGGCCTCGGCAGTGCAGTTTCCGAAGTTGTTTGCGAAAGTGCAAATCCCGTTCCCGTACTGAAGCTGGGTGTTAACGACACCTACGGTAAGTCAGGTAAGGCTACAGAGCTTATTCCCGTGTTTGGACTTGATGCTCAGAGCGTTGTTGCAAAGGTAAAGGAAGCTCTTAATATTAAGAAGTAATTAATTGGGTAAATCCCGTATATTGAAAGGAAGAATAGAAATGAAAGTATTGGTAATAAATGCAGGCTCGTCCTCCATTAAATATCAGCTTATCGACATGACAAATGAAAACCTTCTTGCTAAGGGACAGTGCGACAGAATCGGTATCGACGGCGGTAACTTCAAGCAGAAGAATGCAGACGGAACAGAGTATAAGGTTGAAGTGGATATTCCCGACCATGCAGCAGGTATCAAGCTTGTTGTTGATGCTCTTACAGATAAGGATCACGGCGTTATTTCAGCTATGAGCGAAATTGCGGCTGTTGGTCACAGAGTTGTTCACGGCGGTGAAAAATTCTCAGGCTCCGTTATGATTACCGAAGAAGTAATCGAAGCAATTAAGGAGTGCTCATCACTCAGCCCTCTTCATAACCCTGCAAACATCACAGGTATCAAGGCTTGTGAAGAAATTATGGGTAAGGACGTACCTCAGGTTGGTGTATTTGATACAAGCTTCCACCAGACAATGCCTGATTATGCTTATATGTATCCCATTCCTTATCAGTACTATGAAAAGTATAAGCTTCGCCGCTACGGCTTCCACGGCACATCTCACAGATATGTAACCGCACGTGCAGCTGAAATGCTCGGCAAGAAGCCTGAAGAAATCAATATCGTAACCTGCCACCTTGGTAATGGCTCTTCCATCACTGCGGTTAAGGGCGGTAAGAGCTTTGATACAACAATGGGTGTTACACCTCTTGAAGGTCTTATGATGGGTACAAGAAGCGGTTCTATAGATCCTGCAATTATTCCTTTCCTTATGGAAAAAGAGGGTATGAGTGCTGCTGATGTTGATAAGATGCTTAATAAGCAGTCCGGTATTCTCGGTGTTACAGGCGGCGTAACAAGTGATAACAGAGATATTGAAGACGGTGCAAAGAACGGTAACGAAAGATATCAGCTTATCGAAAGTATGCTTTGTCATCAGATTACAAAGTATGTAGGCGGCTTTGCAGCGGCTATGGGCGGTATTGATGCTGTTGTATTCACAGGCGGTATCGGTGAAAACAATCCTCAGTACAGAACAAGAGTTGCACAGAATCTTAAGTTTATGGGCGTTGAAATTGACGAAGCTGTCAACGAAAAGGCAAAGAGAACAAGCGATGAAAACGACATCTCCACAAAGGATGCTAAAGTTAAGATGCTTGTAATCCCCACAAACGAAGAACTTATGATTGCAAGAGATACATACGCTCTGGTAAAGTAAGAATAATTCGATAACACAAAGGCACATGGATTGATTCTGCTTTCCATGTGCTTTTTTTGAGGAGATGTTTATGATTACTATTGGAAGTTTTGTTATTACGACGTGGGAAATTATTGTGTTTCTGAATATTATTTTGTTTTTGCTTTTTGGTTTTGATAAGCTGATGGCAAAAAAGAAAAAATCAAGAATACCGGAAATTGTTCTCTTGCTGTTGTCACTGTTTTTCGGTGGAATAGGGGCACTGTTCGGAATGGTTATTTTCAACCATAAGACAAGTAAGTTCCTTTTCCGTTTTCTTGTGCCGTTGAGTGCTGTACTTAATTACTACTTTTTCAGAGATTCGTTTTATCTGTTAAGACAGACCTTGGAGTTTTTGCTGGGAATTATTCCTCAATAACAAAAAATTAACAATTTAATTGTAAGTATTTGGAATAATAGTATTGAAAATAATTTAACAATGTTGTATAATGTTTTCATAATGGGGCGGAAGTTGGGAAAACTTCCGAAAACCTGTTTCAGAATCAATATGGAGGTAGACGTATGGATTTACAGAAGAGAAGCGAAAGCCTTGCAAAAGCTAAAAAGATGCTCAATGACAAGACGGCTGCCGATAAACTCCATAAAGCAGGAAAGTTTACTGCTTACGAACTTATCGGAATGCTCCTTGACGAAGGCACCTTTGTAGAAACAAATGCTTATGTAAAGGCCTATGCTAACGAACTTGCCACATCAGACACAGAAGAATATGAGGGTGTTGTTTGTGGTTACGGTGCGGTGGACGGACGTCTTACGTTTGTTTATGCACAGAATGCTGCAAGACTTAACGGTGCTTTTTCAAAGGCGGCGGCAGATAAGATTGCGGCACTTTATGATATGGCTAAAAAGAACGGTGCGCCTGTTGTTTCGGTTTTTGACTCAAACGGAGCAAAGCTGGAAGAGGGTATTGATGTTCTTGCAGGCTACGGTAAGGTTATGAAGAAGGCTTCATGCCTTAAGGGTAAGGTACCTCAGATTGCAGTTGTTGTGGGTAACACAGCAGGTGCTGCTGCAACAATCGCATCTATTGCAGATGTTGCTGTAATGGCTGACGGTGCATCCTTTACACAGACTCCTGCATCTGTTCTTGTTAACGCAGGTGCAGATAAAGAAATCGGCTCATGTGATGCTTCGGCGAAGAGCGGTAATGTTGCACTTACTGCTAAGAGTGCAGCAGAAGCATTTGAAAACGTTAAGGAAGTTCTTTCTTATCTTCCTTCAAATAAGCTTGATAAAAACGTATATACAGGTGTTGAAGACGATCCTAACAGAGCGACAGCTGAGGTTGCCGGCATCGTTGCAGCTGACGGCTATGATGTTCACGGCGTTGTAGCTGCAATTGCCGACGGCGGAAAGTACCTCGAACTTAACGCAGATAAGTCTAAGAGCATAGTTACCGCTCTTATGACAGTAAACGGAATTGTAACAGGTGTTGTTGCGAATAACCCCAAGGAAGGCGGAAAGCTCTGCACAGGCTGTATGAGAAAGGCAACTGCTTTCATTAAGCTTTGCGATAGCTTTGGAATTTCTGTTCTTACACTTGTTGATACAAAGGGATTTAGCACAGAATGTGAAGTTAAGGGCGGCAGAATGAGCTTTGAAGCAGCGTCTCTTGCACAGGCTTACTGCACAGCATCCGTTCCTACAGTAACAGTAAATGTAGGCGAAGCATACGGTACAGCATTTACGGTTCTTGGCTCTAAGGAGCTTGGTGCTGATATGGTACTTGCTCTTGACAGTGCAAAAATCGGTGTTCTCAATCCTGCTGCATCAGTTGCAATGATGTGGACAGAAAAGATGCTCGGTGCAAAGGCACCCATCGAAAAGAGAAAAGCTCTTGAAGAAGAGTGGGCACTTCTTATGTCAACTCCTCTTGTTGCAGCTCAAAGCGGACAGATTGATGATATCATTCCTGCCGAAGAGCTGAGAGTAAGAGTTGCAAGTGCACTTGAAATGCTTTCGATGAAGAGCGAATTTGCATCCCTTTAATTGAGAATTGGTGGTGTAATTATGAATAGTGTACAGTTGTTGGATACAGCGGCAGATATGGCTTTTTATACTGAAAAGTTTGCACCCGTATCAGGTGAAGCTTTGAGTAAGGCAGTTTCTTTCGGACTTCCTTTCTCTCTTTTCGGATTTGCTATAGTTTTCGGAGTTCTTGCACTTTTGATGGTAATTATTGTAATTTTCGGTAAAGTTTTCGGAGCGGCAGAAGCAAAGCCGGCTAAGAAAACCGAAGTAAAAGATACCGTAAAGAAAGAAGAATCTAAAGAATCACAGCCTGTAGAAGTTGAAGCTCCCGTTGCTTCGCCCGTATCTGATTCAAACGGTATAGTTGCGGTAATTATTGCGGCAATTACATCCTTTAGAAGTGCAAACGGAGAAATCGGCGGCTTCAGAGTAGTATCATTCAAAAAGAGAAAGTAAAAAATCTTTAATATCAAAGGAGATTAATATTATGGCTAAGCAATACAGTGTTACAGTAAACGGCGTAGTTTACGATGTTACAGTAGAAGAAATAGGCGCAGTTGCAGCAGCTCCCGTAGCAGCGGCACCTGTAGTAGCACCCGCAGCGGCTCCTGCACCTGTGGCAGCAGCACCCGCACCCGCAGCAGCACCTGCAGCACCCGCGGCAGCACCCGGAGCAGGCGAACCTGTAAATGCTCCTCTTAACGGTACAGTTCTTAAGATTAATGTTGAAAACGGCGCAACAGTTAAGAGCGGTGACGTTCTTTGCGTACTTGAAGCTATGAAGATGGAAAACGATATCGTTGCACCTCGTGACGGTAAGATTACCTCAGTTGTTGCTCAGAAGGGCGCTTCCGTAAATTCGGGAGATGTTCTCTTTACACTCGCATAAGTTTTAACGAAACACGAGGTGTATTCTGATGAATTTTTTAGATAGCTTGTTGAACTTGTGGGAAACGACGGGTATCTATCAGATGTTTTTCAATGAAAACGGTGATTTGAATACTGCGTTTATAAAAACTCTCATAATGTTCGTGATTTCAGGCGTACTGATTTACCTTGCCATAGGTAAGGGCTTTGAGCCTCTCTTGCTTCTTCCTATTGCATTCGGTATGCTTCTGGCTAACCTTCCCGGAACAGGTCTTTTCCACAAGGAATGGTTTATAAACGAGGAAAGTATAATTAATTGGGCTGAAATCGGAGCTCACGGCGGTCTTATGGACTATCTTTATCTTGGTGTAAAGCTGGGTATCTATCCTTCGCTTATATTCCTTGCTATCGGTGCTATGACCGACTTTACTCCGCTTATCGCAAAGCCCTCAAGCCTTCTTTTGGGTGCCGGTGCACAGTTTGGTATTTATGTTGCTTTCACAGGTGCCATTGCTCTCGGCTTCTCACCGCAGGAAGCGGCTTCTATCGGTATTATCGGCGGTGCCGACGGTCCTACGGCAATTCTTGTAACAAAGACACTTGCTCCTCATCTGTTGGGTGCAATTGCGGTTGCGGCGTACTCGTATATGGCGCTGATTCCTATTATTCAGCCTCCGCTTATGCGACTTGTTACCACTAAGAAGGAAAGACAAATCAAGATGGATATGTCTACTCTCCGTCCTGTTTCAAAGACAGAGAAGATTGTATTCCCCATACTTGTATCTGCAGTTGTAGCACTTATTCTTCCCGATGCTGCACCCCTTGTAGGTTTCCTTATGCTTGGTAACCTCTTTAATGTGTGCGGAGTTACAGACAGACTTTCCAAGACAGCGCAGAACGAACTTTGTAATATTGTAACAATATTCCTTGGTGTTTCTGTAGGTATTACAGCAGATGCCGAAAGCTTCTTGAAGCTCGATACAATTCTCATTATCGTACTCGGTCTTACTGCGTTTGCCTTTGCAACTCTCGGAGGACTTATACTCGGTAAGGTTATGTGCTTACTCTCAGGTGGAAAAATCAATCCTCTTATCGGCTCTGCAGGCGTTTCTGCCGTTCCTATGGCGGCAAGAGTTGCTCAGACAGTAGGGCAGAAGGAGAATCCTGCAAACTTCCTTCTCATGCACGCAATGGGCCCCAATGTTGCAGGTGTAATCGGTTCTGCGGTTGCCGCAGGTGTATTCCTTGCATCAATTCCTCACTAATTTAAGAAAGGAAAATTACGATGGCAGTAAAAATAATGGAAACAGCTCTGCGTGATTCGCACCAGTCTCTTGTTGCAACACGTATGACTACGGAAGAAATGCTTCCTATACTTGATTCCCTTGATGATATCGGCTATTATGCCATGGAAGTATGGGGCGGAGCTACCTTTGATGCTTGTCTCAGATTCCTTAACGAAGACCCTTGGAAGAGATTGAGAACCATCAGAAGCCACATCAAAAATTCAAAGCTTCAGATGCTCTTCAGAGGTCAGAACATCCTCGGTTACAGACATTACGCTGACGATGTTGTTGAATATTTTGTACAGAAGTCAATTGCCAACGGTATTGACATCATCAGAATTTTCGATGCCCTCAACGATACACGTAACCTTAAGACAGCAATTAACGCTACAAAGAAGGAAGGCGGACACGTACAGGCTGCATTCAGCTATACAACAGGTCCTTCCTATACAACAGAGTACTATGTAAAGTACGCAAAGCAGCTTGAAGAAATGGGTGCTGACTCTATCTGTATCAAGGATATGGCAGGTCTGTTAAAACCTTACGATTCATACGAGCTTGTTAAGGCTCTTAAGGAAAACGTAAAGATTCCTCTGCAGCTTCATACACACTATACAGCAGGTCTTGCATCAATGACAGTTCTCAAGGCGGTTGAAGCAGGAGTAGATATTATCGACACAGCTATTTCTCCTCTTGCCATGGGTACATCCCAGCCTCCTACAGAGCCTATCGTTGCAACTCTTGCAGGTACACAGTATGACACAGGTCTTGACCTTGCAAAGCTTGATAAGGCTTCAAAGCAGTTTGACGCTCTTCGTGAAAAGTACCTTGCAAGCGGTCTTCTTGATCCCAAGGTGCTTAAGGTTGACGTTAATGCACTTCTTTATCAGGTACCCGGCGGTATGCTTTCCAACCTTGTTTCGCAGCTTAAGAACGCAGGCAAGAGCGATAAGCTCTTGGAGGTTCTTGAAGAAGTACCGAGAGTAAGAGCGGACGTAGGATATCCTCCTCTTGTAACTCCTTCCAGCCAGATTGTTGGTACACAGGCGGTTATGAATGTAATTTCCGGTGAACGCTATAAGATGGTTACAAAGGAATTTAAGGGACTTGTCAGAGGCGAATACGGTAAGACTCCTATGCCTATCAATGAAGAGGTTAAGAAGAAGGTTATCGGTGACGAAAAGCAGATTACCTGCAGACCTGCGGATAATATCAAGCCTGAGCTTGAAAAGCTTAAGAGCGAATGTGCACAGTATATGATGCAGGATGAAGACGTTCTTTCATATGCACTGTTTGATCAGGTTGCCGTTAAGTTCTTTGAAAACAGAAAGCTTGTGGAAAACGGTCTTGATTCCAATACCGACACAGAAAACAAGATAACAACTGTTTAAAATTCAATAATTAAGGCTGTGATTGATAACTTTTTGATGTTTTCGATTACAGCCTTATTTGCCGAATATGCTTTTCCAAAAAGGCTTGTGCTCCTGAGGAGGCAATGGAGGAAGAACATATTCTGTTATAATTAAATCTTCGCCGATTTTTTTGATGCAGTCCCATGGTAGGGTAATTACTTTTTTTCTAAAGAAGCTAAAGAAGCCGCCGGGTAATTCAATGCTTACAGATATGATGGTTGCGTTGTCAATGTCAATGCATACGTCCACAATAAAGCCCAGCCTTGTACAGTCACAGCAGCTTATGACTTCCTTTTGACATAGCTCGCTGAATAATTGTTTTCTCATAATAACACCTCTTGTTTTATTATATGCACCAATATGCTTACAGAATAACGAAGGAGGCACAAACAATGAATGTTTCCGAAAATACTACAGACAGAATATTTGAAACCGAAAATAAAAGCCACGTGAATGTATTGCTTTTGTCGCTGTATCATGATAATTCGCAGACTTCTGCCTGTGAGGATTCCCTTGATGAGCTGCAGCAATTGGCAGAAACTTCGATAGGTGAAGATGCGGTAAACTCTAAGTTTTTCAAAATGATGCAGTGCCGTCCTTCGATTGATCCTGCAACCTTTGTTGGATACGGAAAAGCTGTGGAAGCAGGCAAAATATGTGCCGATAATGAAGTCTCTCTTGTTGTGGTTGACAGTGAGCTGTCTCCGAGTCAGATTAGAAATCTTGAAAAGGAAATCAATAACTGCTTTGAGGAAAGTAAGCGGGGAAATGTTAAGGTTATTGACAGAACAATGCTTATTCTTGATATTTTTGCAAAGCATGCGGTGACAGGTGAAGGTAAGCTTCAGGTTGAAATTGCACAGCTTAAGTATACAGCACCCCGTCTTACAGGTAACGGTATAAATATGTCCAGACAGGGCGGTACAAGCGGCTCTATCGGTGCAAGAGGTCCGGGTGAAACAAAGCTTGAAACTGACAGACGTCATATTCAAAGACGTATTCTTGCTCTCAAGAAATCCTTGGAAGAGATGGAAAAGGAACGAAGCGTAAAACGCAGTAAACGAATTAAAAGCAATGTTCCTCTTGCGGTAATTTCAGGTTATACAAATGCAGGTAAATCTACGCTTCTTAATTACCTTACGGATGCTGATATTCTTGCGGAAGATAAGCTTTTTGCAACGCTTGATCCGACTGTCAGAAAGATGAGCCTGCCTTCGGGAAGAACACTGCTTCTTTCAGATACTGTAGGCTTTATAAGCAGACTTCCGCACGGACTTGTTGAAGCATTCAAATCAACACTTGATGAGGTGAGATACGCTGATATTGTGCTGATAGTTGTTGATGCTTCCGATGAAAACGCTGCTGAAAAGACTAAGGTTACCGAGGATATACTCTCTCAGCTTGATTCAGCGGATAAACCCACAATTTATGTTTTCAATAAATGCGACAAGCTTGAAACAGTTCCTTCCTTTGAAGACCTTAAAAACAGAGGCTCGGTTTGCATATCGGCTAAGGACGGCTATGGTGTTGATAATCTTCTCAGTATGCTTGATGAGGAGCTTGCAAAATCCAAAAGACAGGTTAAATTCCTGTTTCCCTTTGATAAGCAATCGGCGGTAAATGCTCTTTATACAGATGCTACGGTTCTCAATGTTGATTATGCCGACAGCGGCGTTTGCGTTGAAGCGATTGTAGACGGAAAAAGCCTTGGAAGGTATAAAGAGTACCTTGTTGAAGACTAAATAAAAATAAATTGTAAATTAGTCGAAAAAAGCAAAACAAAAAAAGTGTTTTATAATTGTTCTTTGTATATTGAAATATAAGGGGTTGATAATATGTCGCATTCTTTAAACGGTATTGCTTCAATTGCTGAAGAAGGACTTTGCGAATTTGCCGCATTCTCCTCAAAATCTCTCGGACGTGAAAGACAGGAAGCAGAAGATGATGCCGATATCAGAACAGCTTTTATGCGTGACAGAGACAGAATTATTCACTCCAAATCCTTCCGTCGGCTTATGCATAAAACACAGTGCTTCTTAAGTCCTGAGGGAGATCATTACAGAACTCGCCTTACTCATACTCTTGAGGTGTCGCAGATAGGAAGGACAATTGCAAGAGCACTGAGACTTAACGAGGATTTGACAGAAGCTGTTGCCCTTGGACACGATCTCGGTCATACACCCTTTGGACACGCCGGTGAAAGAGAGCTTGACAAGCTTTGTCCCGAAGGCTTTAAGCATAACGAGCAAAGCCTGAGAGTTGTAGATGTAATCGAACGTGACGGAAAAGGGTTGAACCTTACAAAAGAGGTGCGTGACGGAATTGTCTGTCATACAGGCAAAAACGATGCAATTACTGCCGAAGGCAATATAATAAAAATTGCCGACAGAATTGCTTACATAAATCATGATATAGACGATGCCATACGTGCAGGTGTTCTCAGTGCCGCCGATATTCCCTTTGGAATAAGGGCAGTTCTCGGCGATAACCATTCGCAACGGATTGATACTATGGTTAAAAGTGTTATACGAGCTACAAGCAGAAATTTTCAGAAGGGCATTGTTAAAGTTGAGCTTGAAGCCGATATTTATGAAAGCACCATGGCACTTCGTCAATTTCTTTTTGATAATGTATACTTTAATCCCGTTGCAAAGAGCGAGGAAACCAAGGCGTGTGATATGATTAACAGAATGTATGAATATTTCTGTAAAAACCCCGAAAAGATCCCGTTTGAATACAGAAAGAATCTTGATTACAATACAAGTCTTGAACGAACGGTTTGCGATTATCTTGGCTGTATGACAGACAGATTTGCCGTACAGACCTTTGAAAACCTGTTTGTACCCAAGAAGTGGGCAATTATTTAGCCGATATATGTGCCGTCAGGAGGTGAACGCATGGCTTACCCGCAGGGATTTATTCAAGAGCTTAAAATGCGTTCTCCCGTACAGGATGTTGTGGGAAGGTACGTAGAGCTAAAAAGAGCAGGGCGAAATCTTGTGGGAAGATGTCCTTTTCACAGTGAAAAAACACCCTCCTTTACCGTGTTTGAAGATAATTATCATTGCTTTGGCTGTTCGGCGGGCGGCGATGTGATTACCTTTATAATGCAGATTGAAAACCTTGATTACAGAGATGCTGTTAATTTTCTTGCCGACAGATGCGGAATGACAGTACCGCAGGACGAAAAAAAGTTTGCAAACGCAGAAAAGCCAAAGCTTTCCCGTGACCGTGCCTTTTCAATGAATAAGGCGGCTGCACGTATTTTCCACGAAAATCTTATGTCACCCGAGGGAAAGCAGGCACTGGATTATCTGGAATCACGTCAGTTGTCAAAAAGTACAATTACCCGTTTTGGCTTGGGCTATGCAAAAAACGATTTTTATGATTTGTATAATAAGCTTACCGACTTGGGATATACAAGGGATGAAATCAAGGAAAACTTTCTATGCGGTATTTCTCAGAAAAGCGGAAAACCCTTTGATATGTTCAGAAACCGTGTAATGTTCCCGATTATTGATACTTCGGGCAACGTAATTGCTTTCGGCGGCAGAGTTATGGACGACTCAAAACCTAAGTATCTCAACTCTTCAGATACTGTTGTCTTCAGAAAGGGAAAGAATCTCTTTGCTCTGAATTATGCTAAGAACGTACTCCTTGGCAATGTTGAAAGCAATCTTGTAAAGCCCGGTGAGATTATCCTTTGCGAAGGCTATATGGACGTAATTGCCATGCATCAGGCAGGCTTTTCAAATGCTGTTGCAACCTTGGGTACTGCCATTACAAGCGAGCACGCAAGAGTTGTTTCAAGATATGCCAAAAGAGCTTATCTTGCATATGACAGTGATGAAGCGGGAAAGAAAGCTGCAGATAAAGCAATGACAATGCTCAACGAGGTTGGCGTTGAAACGAAAATTATAAAAATGGAAGGCGCAAAGGACCCTGATGAGTATATCAAAAAGTTCGGTGCCGAGAGCTATAAAAATTTGCTCAGCGGCTCTGTCGGACAGATAGATTTTAAGCTTAACGGAATTCTTTCAAAGTATAATCTGTCAAATCCCGATGACAAGCTCAGAGCGGTTGACGAATGCTGTAATGTTATAGCAGGTATCTACTCTGAAGTTAAACGTGATATTTATGTTCAGCGTCTTTCCCAGCTTACCGAGGTTAAGGCAGAAAGTATAAATGCCAAAATCAATAAAGGACAACGTAAGGCACAACGACAGGAAAGCATCGCACGGCGTGAAAATGTGCAGAAAAAGACTCTCCACTTTGATGACAGAATTAATCAGGAGGCTGTATCCTGTCCCGTTGCAGTTGAAATTGAAGAGCGTATTCTCGGCATCATAATGATGTTTCCCGAAGAATTTTCAAAGTGCGATTCCATTACTGCCGATGACTTTGTTACTTCATTCAGCCGCCGTGTTTTTGAGGCAGTAACAAATTTGTACAAGGAAAATGTCACTGATCTTTCAAGCCTTAATGAAAGCTTTACCCCTGACGAAGTGTCAAGAATTTTCGATATGAAGTTCAGACGTCAGGAGCTGTTGTCAAACGGAACAAAGGTGCTTAATGAACAGATAGCGGCACTGAAGAAAGAAAAAATGAGACTCACAACGGTAAGAAAAAATATTGATTCAAACGATGACCTTTTAAGCATAATAAACAGAGCAAAACAGGATAAAGGCGTTGTTAATAATGATGATAAATAATGTATGACGTCATCTGATGACGGCAGAAAGGATAGTAAATATGGCTAAGAAAAAGGAAACAGCAGAAAATCTTGAAGCAGTTGAAAAGGTTGAAGAAACTACTGAAGAAGTAACTGCACAAACTTCCGAAGAGGCGGCAAAGCCTGAAAAGAAGAAGAGAACCCGCACAGCAAAGAAGGAGTCGGGTGAAGGTACTTCCGAAGCACAGCCCAAAAAGAAGAACGATATTCAGGAGCTTCTTGAAAAGGGTAAGGCTAAGGGTTCACTGACAAATGAAGAAATTCTTGAGGTGCTTGATGAGGAAGAGCTTGACGTTGAAAACATGGAAAAGCTCATGGAAACCATCGAAAACCTCGGTATTGAAGTTACAGGCTACAGCGATGATAACTTCAGCGACCTCGAAGCGGGACTTGCAAATGTGGATGCTCTTGACGGATACGAAACAGACGATGAAGGTGAGTCGGTTCTGGGACAGGACGGACTTATAATCGATGATCCTGTTAAGATGTATCTTAAGGAAATCGGTAAGGTTGACCTGCTTAATACCGAAGAGGAGCTTGCACTTGCCGAAAAAATGGCTCAGGGCGATGAAAGTGCAAAGCAGAAGCTTGTTGAAAGTAACCTTCGTCTTGTTGTAAGTATTGCAAAGAGATATGTGGGCAGAGGTATGTTCTTCCTTGACCTTATTCAGGAAGGTAACCTCGGTCTTATGAAGGCTGTTGAAAAGTTTGACTATACCAAGGGCTATAAGTTCTCAACTTATGCTACATGGTGGATAAGACAGGCTATAACAAGAGCCATTGCCGATCAGGCAAGAACCATCAGAATTCCCGTTCATATGGTTGAAACCATCAATAAGGTGCTTCGAGTATCAAGACAGCTTCTTCAGGAGCTTGGTCATGAAGCGTCCACCGAAGAAATTGCGGCTAAGATGAATATGAACGTTGAAAAGGTAAGAGATATTATGAAGCTTGCACAGGAGCCTGTCAGCCTTGAAACACCTATCGGTGAGGAAGAGGATAGCCATCTCGGCGACTTCATTCCCGATGATGATGCACCTGCTCCTGCAGAGGCGGCATCCTATACACTTCTCAGAGAGCAGCTTTGCGAGGTGCTTCACACACTTACTCCCAGAGAAGAGCACGTTCTTAAACTGAGATTTGGTCTTGAAGACGGCAGAACACGTACCCTTGAGGAAGTGGGCGAGGTGTTCAAGATTACCCGTGAGCGTATAAGACAGATTGAAGCAAAGGCTCTTCGTAAGCTCCGTCACCCCAGCCGTTCAAAGAGACTGCGTGACTATCTTGATTAATGGTGAAAAATATGAAAATAGGCATTATCGGTGCACTTGACTGTGAAGTTGAGGCGTTTTGCCGTGATTTTATGGCAAGTGAAACAAACATAAAAGGTGTTTATAAGGGTGAATACCACAATCATGAGGTATATATAAGCCTTGTTGGAGTCGGCAAAGTAAATGCCGCTGCGAATACTCAGAGACTTATTGACCTTTTCGGAGTAGATTGCGTTATAAATTCAGGCGTTGCAGGCTGCGTATCACGTGAGCTTGGTGTTTGTGACGTTGTAATATCTGATACCCTTACATATCACGATTTTTATCCCATTGACTGCCTTGATAAGTACAGTCCCTATACATCTGTCTTCAAAGCCGATGAAAAGCTTGTTGCACTTTGTGAAAACGCCTGCAAAAAGCTTGCGAAAACCGAAAACGGCTTTAAGTACGGTGTGGGTATGGTTGTTACAGGCGATCAGTTTATCGAGGACAGTGAGACGGTTAACCGCCTCAGAGAAAAATATAACGCTCTTTGTACCGAAATGGAGGGTGCTGCGGTAGCGCACGTTTGTGTGCTTAACGGCGTGCCTTTTGTAGTTATACGTGCGATGAGCGATAACGCTGATGAATCGGCAGATATGTCATTTAATGAAATGGCGGCAATTGCGGCAAAGCGTGCTTGCTTTACTGCAAAGGAAATGATAGCAAACCTTTAATTTTATCGGAGAATTTAATATGTTTAAGAAGAAGGACAAAAGATCACTGAATGAAAGTATAGATATGATGAGAATTATGGCTATAGCTGTACTTTTCGGTGTAGTTGTCCTTCTGTTTTTTGTTAAACTGTTTCAGCTTCAGATTATTGAGAAGGATTATTATTCCTCTATAGCCGTTCCCAAAACTTACCGTCAGCAAAGGCTTGAAATGAGCAGGGGACAGATATTTGACAGAAACGGAAATCTTCTTGTTTCAAATAAGAAGCAGTATAGTATTATTATAAATAAAGCCACTCTCGATAGTAATGATTATAATACAACTCTTCTTGAATTTATAAAATTCTGTATGCGTCATAATATTCACCTGTCCGATAAGCTGCCTGTTTCGGCTGTATATCCGTATGTACTCGATAATGAGTATATTTTCGACTCGGACAAAGAAAAAAAGCTGAAAAGATTCATTTCAAATAATCAGTATGAAGAAGCTGACGTGTTTGAGACCGAAAACAGCCTTTATAATCTGCTTTGCAAAAAGTACAGAATAGCAGAAGAAAACAGAGATGACAGCATTTATCGAAAGCTTGTAGGACTTCGCTATGATATGGAAACCAACGATTTTGAGTTCCTTCATACGTATACTGTTCTCAGTAATATTGATGAGAACACAAAATGCCTGTTTGCCGAAAGCCTTCATACCATGCATGGAATTGAAATATCGGAAACTGATACAAGGTATTATAATTACGATAACCTTGCCTGCCATATACTTGGTACTACAGGTAAAATATCTCCTGAGGAAACTGAAGCCTATGTTGTCAATAAGGGCTATGACTATGACTCCATAATCGGTAAGGACGGAGCTGAAAAGGCTTTTGAAGAATATCTGCACGGCTTTGACGGCTATAAACAAATTGAGCTTGACGAGAATAATTATGTTGTGGGCGAGGAAATACTAAAAGAGACTCAAAACGGCTATTCGGTAAAGCTGACGATAGATGCCGAAATGCAAAAAGCCGCGGAAAAGGCACTTGAAGAACAAATTCTTTATGCCCGTTCTTTGGGTATGTCCGATATTATACCCAATAACGGCGAGGATTGCAGTGCGGGAAGCGTTGTTGTAATGGATGTAAATTCGGGAAAGGTGCGTGTCAGCGCCAGCTATCCCAATTATAACCTTAATACATTTTCAAAAGACTTTAATTCCCTTGTTTCAAATGAAGCGTCACCTCTGCTTAACAGAGCCACTCAAGGTATGTATCCTCCCGGTTCAACCTTTAAAATTGCTTCGTCCATAGCAGGTCTTTGCTCAGGAGCAATCACTGAAAATACGCTGATTTACGATGCAGGTGTTTATGTAAAATATCCTGACTATGAGCCGCACTGCTGGATATATGATAACACAGGCGGAACTCACGGATTTGTTGATGTAAAAGGAGCTATTGAAAATTCCTGTAACTATTTCTTCTATGAGCTTGGTGATAAAATGGGTATTGAAACCCTTACCGAATATGCATCAAAGCTGGGACTTGGTACTAAGACTGGAATAGAAGTGCCTGAATATACAGGTATTCTTGCAGGTCCCGAATACCGTGACAGACTTGGACTTCGTTGGAATCCGGGTGATACTCTTCAGGCAGCTATCGGTCAGTCGGATAATGCTTTTACACCGCTGCAGCTTTGCGCATATATGAGCACTGTTGTAAACGGTGGCGTAAGGTATAAGGCGACTCTTCTTGACAGCGTGGTTGATTACTATACCGACGAGGTTATTTATAATAATCAGCCTGAGGTGCTTGATAAAATTGATATACCTTCCGCCCACATCGACGTACTTAAAAGCGCCATGAAATCAGTTGTTGTTGACGGTACAGCAAGAACGGTTTTCGATGACTATGATTATGAGGTTGGCGGTAAAACTGGTACAGCACAGATGGGTAAGGGAAGCGACACTGCTCTTTTTGTTGGATTTGCACCGTACGATAAGCCTGAGATTGTAGTTGCCGTTGTGGTAGAAAACGGTGATAAGAGCAGCCGCGCAACTGAAGTGGC
Source organism: Eubacteriales bacterium (assembly GCA_045539625.1). Lineage (GTDB taxonomy): Bacteria > Bacillota > Clostridia > Oscillospirales > CAG-382 > UMGS1387. Next base: position 29,370 of record JAZQFS010000113.1, read on the forward strand.
AAAGGCTGTGTTTGACCAATATTTCAATTCGTTGTACGGCGATGACAGTCTGTCCGCAGTAAATGGAGGAAATACCGAAAATTGATTAAAGAAAACGGAAGCAAAAAGATTAGAATATTTTTCAAGACAGCCGTAACAGCTTTTCTGTTGTCAACGGCTGTTCTCGCTTTGTGTATCGTAAACACAAACTTTGCACAGTGGTATTGCGACACGGTATCAGCGTTTTTCAGATATGTTGCGGCGTTGGTTACAGGATTTCTTCCTGTGTCAGTTGCTGAAATATGCGTGATATTGCTGCCTTTTGTTTTCGTACTGCTGGTGATATTCGCAGTACGTGCTGTTGTGAAACGAAGCTTTAATGTAAAAAGTACGGTGATGACAGTATTTTCGGTAATCTTTTCTGCTTATGCGGTGTTTGTCAATGTATTTGCTGTTTGCTATTTTAAATATCCGCTTGAAGCTCAGCTTGACCTTGAACGCTCTGCACTTGCAAAAGAAGAGTTGTACTCAGACGCTGTGTATACTCATAAAATGCTTTGCGACTATGCAGATGATGTAAATTATGACAAATCGGGAGCTTCTGTAAGTCCTCGTAGCTTTTATGAAACGGGAAAGCTGATTGATAAGGGATATGATGCTTTGTCAGACAGCGGTGTTTATAAATCCATAATGATTGGTAACGCAAAGCCCGTATTTTTGTCAAAGCTCATGACGTATACACACATTTCAGGTATGTATATGCCTTTTACGGGAGAAGCGAATGTCAATACAAACTATCCCGATTATGTAGTAGCATTTACAATAGCACATGAAAAAGCTCACCAGCGGGGAATTGCAGATGAGGACGAAGCAAACTTTATGGCGTTTCTTGCATGTATGGCAAGTGATGACGAATATTTGAAGTACAGTGCTATGATGAATATGTATGACTATTATTTGGACGAAACTCTTGTTAATGATACTCAATTGTATACCGAGCTTGTAGAAAATACCGATAGGCGTATAATCGGGGAGATGTTCTCGTATTATAACTTCTTTAAAAAGTATTCCGATTCTTCCGCTGCAAAAGCTGCGGATAAAGTCAACGATACCTATATTAAGGCTATGGGTAACGATGACGGAATTAAAAGCTACGGACTTGTTATCGAGCTTTATCATGCTTATATTGTAAAAGAAAACAATAACCGATAAAACAAAAAAGACAGGGTTGCAGTTCAAATTTTTACTGCAACCCTAAAAATTTGTTATTTTTTTGAAATGCAAACTCTTTCAACCTCGAAAGTATCACGAAGAACGGTTGAGTCAAATTTTTGTGACCTGAATATTGCCGCAACCTCGTCAGCAATGTCAAATCCCACTTCAACCGCACAGACTCCTCCGTCGTTGAGATACTTTTTAGCATAATACTTTGCAATCAGCTTGTAAAAATCAAGTCCGTCGTGACCGCCGTCAAGAGCAATTAAAGGCTCGTGCAAAACCTCGGGCTGCAGACCTTCAATATCTCCCGATTTAATATAAGGCGGATTTGAAACGATGAAATCAAAGAAATCGTTGGGTACATAATCGTAAATGTCCGCCTGAATAAAGCTTAATCTGTCGGAAGAAATGTTGTGATACTTTGCGTTTCTTTTTGCATATTCAAGAGCACTTTCAGAAATATCAACGGCAATTGCCGTTACGTCAGGGCGGTTGTTGAGTATTGCAATGGAAATGCATCCGCTTCCTGTACAAAGGTCAAGGAACTTTCCGTTTCTCGGTATGCTCTTAATTGCAATGTCTGCAAGCATTTCCGTTTCGGGACGAGGTATAAGACAGCCGTTTCCGCAGAACATACGGAGTCCGAAAAATTCCCACTCACCCAAAATGTACTGTAAGGGCTCTCGGTTTACTCTTCTGTCGGCAAACTGCGTAAGAGTCGGAATATAATGTTCGGGAATTAAGTCGCTTCTTTTAAGCAGAAGCTCGCTTCGCTTCATACCTGTAGCCGCCATCATAAGCGATTCAAGCTCAAACAAAGGATTTGTGCAGATATCTTTAAGCTTTGGTAAATATAATGCTTTGAATTCGTTATAAGTCATTTTTGCGTTGCCTACTGTTCCTTAGTTTCGTTGTTCTGTTCCTGTTCTTTTGCAGCTTCCTCGTATTCCTGCTTTTCTGCGGGATAAATGTCGGGCAGTGCAGCCTTAAGAGAAGCAATTGCCACTTCTATCTGCTTAAGGTCAGGCTCCTTGGTTGTAAGCCTTTGAACCCAAAGACCGGGAGCTGACAGCATGCGGATAAAGAAGTTGTTGTGAGTACCTGCAAATTTGATGAATTCGTAGCCTATTCCTACAATCAAAGGCAGGATAAGAAGCTTTATGCAAACTCTTGGAAGTCTTGGCAGATCAATATAAATTACTGAAATAAAAATGCTTAAGAACATCATAACGAAAAGAAAGCTTGTGCCGCATCTGGGATGAAAACGGGAGTGCTTCTTTACGTTTTCGGGAGTAAGCTCATCGCCTGATTCGTGACAGAAAATTGATTTGTGCTCGGCACCGTGGTACTGAAATACACGTTTCATATCGGGTATCAGACCTACAAGCACGATGTAAAGAATGAATATCAGGATTTTTGTAACACCTTCAACTGCGCTTTTGAAAAGCTGAGCGTCACACAGGTAATCGGTAAGGTCTGAAATTACTGAGGGAAGGTACATAAACAGAAATATTGAAAGAGCAAGCCCCAGAACTGTTCCTATTACGGAGGCAATAGCGGCGGCACTTTTTCCAAGCACCTTGCTCAGCCATTTTTCAAACTTTGACTCTTCCTCTTCAATGCCGAGTAAATCTGCAGAACGGTTTAAAATCTTCATACTGAGAATCATTGATTCTGCGAAATTAACGACACCTCTGATTATGGGTAAATCAAGAATTTTGTGCTTTTTTCTTTTTGAAACAAAGGTGCTTGTTTCGGTTGTGATGTTGCCGTCCATTCCTCTCACCGAAAGAGCAATGTTGTCGCCCGACTTCATCATTACGCCTTCAAGCACTGCCTGTCCGCCTACTGTTCCCAGTCTGCAGGAATTGTTTTGCTTACTTTCACTCATATTATAAATCATCCTGTATCATAGTTTTTTATAATTATACATAACATTTGCAAGCTTTATTGATATAAAATGTTGATTAAAGGTAAACATCTGCGTAATAATTATTAAATATTTATCGGTTGTATTATTTCCATAAAAAAAGTAAGCCTAAAATCTTGCATTTTAAATATACTTGTGTTATAATGTACCGGTAAGTTACAATACATTCTGTATTGATGTGTAAAGTTTCATTTTACCCGATAAGGAGAATACAATGAACGAAGAACAGCTCAGAGCACTGAAATTTGATTCTGTTAAGGATAAATTTATCAGGGCATATAAGGACGCCATAACAAGACAGGGAAGCGAAGAGCTTCTTAACTGGATTGAGAAAACCGACTTTTTTACAGCACCCGCAAGCTCAAAGTTTCATAATGCTTTTGAAGGCGGACTTGCAGAGCATTCACTTAATGTGTATAATGCAATGATTGATCGCTATAATGACGGTAAGCCGGATGAGTCTATGGCAATAGCGGCACTTTTGCATGATTTGTGTAAGGCTGAGTTTTATAAGGTCAGCCAGAGAAATGTCAAGAATGAAGCAACAGGACAGTGGGAAAAAGTAAATTATTATATTATCGAGGATAAATTTCCATTCGGTCATGGTGAAAAATCCGTGTTTCTCATCGAACGCTTTATGCGTCTTAAGGTAGAGGAAGCTATTGCCATCAGATGGCATATGGGCGGCTTTGATGATGCGGCAAGAGGCGGAAGCTTTGCCATAAACGGAGCTTTTGAAAAGTATCCTCTTGCAGTAAAATTACACATTGCCGATATTGAAGCAACATATTTGATTGAAAATAAGGAGTAAAAAATGAGTAAGAATGCACTTGATTTAAATTCAAAAAAAGGCTTTATAAGCGATATGGACGGTGTTATCTATCACGGTAACAAAATTCTTGACGGTGTTCCTGAGTTTATTAAGTGGCTTAAAGAAAATGATAAGCACTTCCTTTTCTTCACAAACTCGTCTGAACGTTCACCCATTGAGCTTGCTCAAAAGCTTAAGAGAATGGGCCTTGATGTTGAACCGTCTCACTTCTATACATCTGCACTTGCAACCGCTGACTTTCTTGCAAGTCAGAAGCCCGGCTGTTCTGCATATGTTATCGGCGAGCCCGGTCTTATCAACGCTCTTTATGATAAAGGAATTTCAATGAATGACGTTAACCCTGACTATGTTGTAATGGGTGAAACAAGAAACTATAATTATGAGAATATCATAAGAGCAGTAAAAATGGTTAATAACGGCGCAAAGCTTATCGGTACAAACCCGGATATGACAGGTCCGTCCGAGCAGGGACTTGTGCCTGCAACAAAGGCACTTGTAGCACCTATTGAGCTTTCAACAGGTTGTGTGCCTTACTATGTTGGTAAGCCTAATCCACTTATGATGAAGTCAGGTATCAAGCTCCTTGGTGTAGCTCCTGAAGATGCAGTAATCTTAGGTGACAGAATGGATACCGATATTGTTGCAGGTATTGAATCGGAAATTGATACGATTCTTGTTCTTTCGGGCGTTACAAAGCTTGAAGACCTCAGAGCATTCCCTTACAGACCTAAGTATATCTATGAAAATGTTGGTGAAATTATCAAGGGTAATCCCGTTGATAGAAAATAGCGAGGTGTTTTTGTGCGCATAATGACAAGCAATATCTGGGGTGACTACTTCGGAAATGAGTGCAACACAAGAAGCAAGGGGCTTGAAGATACGTATAGAAAATATCTTCCCGATATAATCGGTGTTCAGGAAATAACTGAAGGCTGGTATAATGAAGGACTCTTCGGCAGACTGTCTGACGAGTACACATTGGTTGAAGGTTGGGTAGGAAATTATACTCCGTTGCTGTTCAGAAAAGCTGCCTTCAATATGGTTGAATGTGGCTGGGAGCACCTTGATAAAACTCCTGACCAAAGCAAAAGTATAACTTGGGCAGTTCTTGTGGATAAAGTGACTAAGAAGCTTTTGTGCGTACTTAATACCCATTTCTGGTGGATGGAAAGAAATGCAGATGACTATGAGCTGCGTAGACTCAATGCCGTTCAGCTTCTTAACAGAATGAATTTGCTTAAAGAAAGATATAACTGCCCCGTAATTGCATTCGGTGACTTAAACAGCAGACCTGACAGTCCCGCAATAAAGTATCTGTACGAACAGGGAGTGCAATCTTCCTATGACCTTTCAAAAGAGCCTCATAAAATATGTACTATCCATGGTAATCCCGAAAGAGGAGAGGATAAGCTTTTCCACGGCAAAAAGACAGAGCTTGATTTTATGAAAACCATAGATCATATTGTTACATATAAGGATTTTTACTTTGAAAAACAGGTTGTAGTCGAAGATGGTTGTGTTCTTGACTCTTCCGACCATTCACCTGTGTATGTTGACTTTGAACTTTAATTGAAATAATAAAGGACGCAGATTTTTATGTCTGCGTCCAATCTTTTTTTTGTAAACTTTATTTTGCTTTTGATACAATAATCTCGCACTTGTTTCCCTTAACCGTAACACCGCTTAATGCTTTGGGAAGAAGATAGGAGTCACCCTTTGAAACTGCGTATTCTTTTCCGTCACACATAATTGAGGCGTTTCCGTCAAGACAGATGATGCTTGTCATAGTGCCGCCTTCAATAGACAAATCACAGCCGGTGACAATAAACTTTCCAACCGAGAAAAGCTCACAGTCGCAAAGAATTGTTTTTGTTTCGTCAACGACCTTGCCCGATATAAAATTGCCGTCAAATTCTGTTTTGATGACTTCGGCAGCTTTTTCTATGTGAAGCTCTCTTTTTTTACCGTCTTTTCCCACTCTGTCGTAGTCGTACATACGGTAGGTGGTGTTGGAATTCTGCTGGATTTCCGCAATAACAATGCCTTCGCCGATAGCGTGAACAAGACCTGCGGGGATAAAGAAGCAGTCGCCCTTCTTAACAGGAACAAAGTTGAGCTTTTCGGCAAGCTTGCCTTGCTCGTTGTATTCCAAAAGCTCTTTTGCAGTGGGCTTTATCTTGTCACAAAGCCCGTAAACAAGACTCGCACCTTCCTTTGCATCAACTATGTACCACATTTCTGTCTTACCTGCATCAAGACCGTTTGCTTTTGCATAAGCATCGTCGGGGTGTACCTGCACCGAAAGCTTGTCGTTGGCATCAATAAACTTTATGAGAAGTGGAAAGTCTTCAAAATCTCCGTAAACGTTTTCTTTGCCTGCCTTTTCAATGTAGGCGTCGAGAGCTGTTCCTGCTTCTTCGCCGTTTTCAATTATGTTTACGCCGTCGGGCCTGCAGGTGGTAATCCAGGCTTCGGCAATGTTGTCATCGTCACTTTTGTAGCCAAAATTATCTTTGAGATAGTTGCCGCCCCATATGATATATTTTGTGACAGGCTTTAATTTCAGAGGATAAAATTTCATTTTGCAAAATCCTTTCAAAGTGTATTATTTTTAAATTTTAGGAAAATACTATAATCACCAAACAGAAAAGGAGTAAAAACCAATGTCAGGTAAGAATTCTAAGAATAAGTCCGAAACAAATGAACAGACTCAGCAGCTTTACGTAAATAAGACTGAAAATAAGTCTGAAAACAAAGCTGAAAACAAGAACGGCAAATCCTCAACCGACTGCAAGAACTCCAAAAACTGCAAGTAACCGTTAACTGCATTTTCTACGAAAGCGAGCTTCCGTCACAGGAGGCTCTTTTCTTGTTTTCAGTATACCACTTTTTGCTAGTTTAGTCAATATAAAAAAACTGCCGAAAAAACGGCAGTAAAAATACTATTTGATGTCTTCAACAACACTTTCGGGCGGAAGAGTGAGCTGCTCGGGATTTTCAAGTAATCTTTTGAATTTCTTGAAGGCTGTGGCATAGTAGTGCCCGTCGCAGATTCTTTCATCACACACAACAGTAAAATCTATGTAACGTTTTCTTTCAACCTCGCCGTCCTTGTTTATCTCATACTCGTTTCTTTTTGCACCCATGGCAAGGAATACAGGCATATTTCCGAAATCATATAAATGATGATATACGGGCGGTATGCCCAAAGAGCCTAAGTTTGTCATAAAGATTGAGCCGTGGAATGGGCTGAGTTTTGTGAGAAAGCGGGGAAGAAGTCCGAAGTAATCAAGAAAATTAATAAATCCTATGGCTGTTCTGAGAATAAATCTTGGAAGCTTGGTCAAAACCTTGGCTGCAGTGTCCATGCTGTTGCTGTCATCTTCGCCTTTGTTGGCTTCGATTTCGTCATCAAGAAGCTTATATACATCATCAAGAGTATCGGTAACCTTGGGATATATTTTGATAACGGTTTCAGGAGCGTTTAGTGACAGCTCTTTTTTTATAACCATACATATTTCTATGTTGTTTCTTGCGTAAAGCCGTTGACCTCTGATGAACCTGTTGACGCCGG
>JAZQFS010000114.1:0-7858 GCA_045539625.1 Eubacteriales bacterium
CACCGTTGTTGTTGTCCACGGAAGCCTTGTAGTGATCACGTTCGCCGTTTGGATATTCTGTATCCAGATAGTTGTTATATGCTTCAACGGCATTATTGATATTGATGCTGAAAGACTGGTCAAACTTCAGCTCACCTGAGCTGTCGGAGTCGATTTCCTTCCAAAGGTCACAGACATCACTTGTATACTCACCTTGATTGAACACAAAGGTTGTGCCGGGCTTGTTGAGAATACTGATAGCATACTCTTCACTTGTAAGTGTTGCCTGTGACGGTGCTGCAAAAACAGCAACGGTCATAAAAAGCATAACAACAAACAAAAAAGCTGACGTCATTAAATGTGTTTTTTTCATAGCTTCCACTCCTATTATTATTTTTTTATTATTATACTGCTTTTACTACACTATGTCCCCACACTTTTGGGCTGTTTTTTTGTAAAAAGTGTGGGAAACGGTAGAAAGAAATTCACTTCAAGATATTATCGATGCTTATTTTGACACTTTTATGAGTGTGGGTATGAAGGGTATTTTTGTTAAATCCGCCGAATTTAATTGTTGAAAACATCAAAAAACAAAATAGTTATTGACTTTAATTATTTAAATGTTATCATTATATTACAGATGTTTTTATCCTAATAAAAAAAGGAAGAGGTATGTAATTATGAGTAAATACGAAAAGAATCCCATGGTATTTATTGAAGATACATCACACAGAGGCTGGGGCTATCCGAGAACAGCCTGGGATATGGACAACAGAGGTGCCGACGGTGCACCGAGCATTGAAGGTGTTGAAAGAAAAATCCGCAGTGTACTTACAGATATGCCCACAACCTTCAAGCGTGATATTACAGAGCAATTCTGCGGCACAATTACCTTTGAAGCGGTTTACGCCGTTTATGAAGGTGACGGCTTTTATATGAGCTTCGGCAACACAAGCGAATATATGCTAAAGCTTATTCAGCGAGGCGGTGCTTTCTATATTGACAACACCAAGGCATTTGACATTTCTTACGGCAGGCACTACATCAAGCTTACAATTGATATGGAAAAGGGCACCGTGAGCATCAATTCGGACAAAAAGCACATCGGCGTTTTCAGAGTCAACGGCAAGGCTGACAGCATTTCAAGGTTTGCCTGCGGCTATGCAAAGCAAGACGTAGGCTGTGCAGGTCTTGTTTACATCACAAAAATGTACAAGGACTACTATGTATACGACTTCAACATCAACCTTGACGAGGGCGACCTTCTTGCAGATTACATTGTTGAAAAGACAGGACGTGCAAGTGCAAAAAACAAGCACTTCGGCAATCAGGGCTTTGACTATTCATATATGCTTGAAGCTTCAAAGGCTTCGTCCGTGAAAATCACACGTCCATTTGACAAGACAGACGGAAATGTTATCATGGATATGAAGTATCTGCTTCGTGACAGCAACGGTGAAATTAAAATCGGTCTTTACAGCGGCGACAGTGCTGCCTTTGAGATTTTTGACAGAGGTACTGAAATCTTCACCGCCGAGGGTGCTCTCAAGAGCCACAGCAAGGACGTCTGGCAGACGCTTCGTGCAGAGCTTGACTTTGAAAGAAAAACAGTTCTCATCAAGCTCAACGGCAAAAAGGTAACAGTTCTTGCACTTTCCGACGAGACTCTCACAAGCGTAAACAGTCTTAAAATCGAGTACTGTGCAACAGGTGAAAAGACGGCACACGGTGCATTCGGCGAAGTATTTGTATTTCCAAAGCTTCCTGAGCCCGATGACTATGTTCCCGAGCCCGTTGTTCCCGAAAAGAAAGGCGACTACTATGTTGGTATGAATATCTGCTCTCTTTGGAGAACAGGCGACCACTACGGCTGGGACTGCATTACTCCCTATGACGAAATCAAGCCTCTTATGGGTTACTATGACGAGGGTATTCCCGAAACCGCAGACTGGGAAATCAAGTTTATGGCAGAGCACGGCATTGACTTTCAGCTTTACTGCTGGTATGCTTCTCAAAGCAATGTGCCCATGCGTTCAACAAGACTAGCTTCGGCAATATACGGCGGTCACTTCAATGCAAAGTATTCGGACAAAGTAAAATTTGCACTTCTGTGGGAGGCGGCAAATGCCATGCACCCCGCCGGCAGCGATGCCTTCAGAAAGTACATTGTCCCCTTCTGGGTTGATTACTTCTTCACAGACCCAAGATACATGAGAATTGACAACAAGGCAGTTATGTCTGTATTCGGCGGCGGTCAGCTTATATCCCATTTCGGCTCGCCTGAGGGTGTAAAGAAGGAGTTCGACTATCTGCGCAAGGTTGTAAAATCGCTTGGCTACGACGACCTTATCATACTTTGCTGCGGCGGTGCAGATGCCACCATGAAGGCGTGCGGCTTTGACGGTGCTCACGCATACAACTGGTCAAAGGCAGGAAGCGATGTTGAGCTTACAAAGAATTTCATAAAATCAAACACAGATATGGATATCTACCACATAGTTCCCACCGTCAGCACGGGCTTTAACAACATCGGCTGGGCAGGCACACGTTCTGACAATATGACGGTAGACGGTATGAAGCAGGCTCTTACCTGGTGCAGAGATGAAATGCTGACAAAGTACCCCAAGAATTCCTGGAAGAGCAAGTTTGTTATGCTTTCCACATGGAACGAATACGGAGAAGGCACATACATCTGCCCCACAAACCTTAACAGATTCGGCTATCTTGACTCTGTAAGAAGTGTATTCTGCAAGGATATTCCCCACACCGATATTGCTCCGTCGGAAAATCAAAAGAGCCGCATCAACATAATGCACCCCAAGGACAGAGCCATTCTCGGTCGACAAGACCGACTTGTACCAAAGCTTGATTACAGCAAGCCGTACTACTCCATAAAGTTTGAAACACAAGCCGACCTTGACAAATGGGAAACCACAGGCTTTACAAGTCTTGAAATAAAGGACGGCAAGCTAGTAGGTCACTCAGATACTCACGACCCACAAATGATTTACAAAGAAAAGCTTCCCTTCAAGGCTTCGGAAATTTCACACATGATAGTAAACATTCAGGGCTACAAGCCTGTTAAGCAGGTTTGCTGTACAGAGGTATTCTTCTCAAACAAGGACGACAAGAGCATCAACATCTTAGTTCCCCCAACACTTACCGTCCCCGAAAAAATAGCTCCCCTTGAATTCAGTCTGTACAAGGTTGGAGCATGGAAGGGCGAGATAACCCGATTCAGATTAGATCCCATTTTTGCCGTAGGCGACTTTGTCTTGGAGAGCATTGATTTCTACAAAGCACCCGACCACGTTGAAATTGCTCTTGACGGTCAGGACGTAAGTCTGCCCATCTATGCAGAAGAACGGGGTGGAGAGGTTTATTTCTGCTTTGATCCCAAAAATGCGCTTACAAATGTCAAGGAGCTTTACTATGAGTGGCACAAGCCTTCAATGACGCTTAAGTTATTCGGCAAGGTTGATGCAGAGTTTACAATCGGCTGTGACACTGCCATGCTTGACGGCAAAAAAATACCCCTCAAGGAGCCTGTCGGCTTTGTTGACGGTCTGCCTGTTCTCCCCGCTTCCGTTTATGCCGAGATTATCGGTCACACAATTAAAAGAAACGGAAACAACATTGAATTTATTCGCAAATAACTTACATTACATCAGCAAAGGCGGTGCATTTCGGCACCGCCTTTTTTATCAAAAGAATCGCTTTTCTTATATTTTATCACCAACACAAATATATCAAAGCACCGTCCCAAGCAATTCATTAAGCATTTTTTCTTTATTACACAAAAATCTTCTTGTTATCTGATAACTCAAGGTTTCCTCGTATTTGCACGGCATTACAGTTCCGTTATCAAAGGATAATATTTCGGCATCGGGACAGCTCATAAGAATGGGAGAGTGTGTGGCAATAACAAACTGAGAGCCGTTTTTCGACATATCATAAATATGCTTCAGCAAGGCAAGCTGTTTTTGCGGCGACAGTGCTGCCTCGGGTTCGTCCAACAAGTATAAGCCGGGCTTATCAAAAAACAGAAATTTTATATTCCCTTCTCCATGGGAATTTGAATGATAATCTGCTTTATGCGCTAAGCCATCATATTCAACCAAGGATGCTGTTGCTACGTTAAAAAAAGTCTCTGCTCTGAAAAAACACCCGAATTTCGTCCGTTTCCAGCCCTTAACCAAGGTAATTGCGTCACTCAGATCGGATATGTCATCATAGGTGCTGAAATTGTAATTACGTGTACCGCCTTCTGCATTATATCCGTATTCTACGGCAATTGCTTCAAGCAAGGTGGATTTTCCCGTTCCGTTCTCCCCTACAAAAAACGTAACATCCTTATTAAAATCAATGTGGGTTATGCTTTTTATTGCCGAAATTCTGTTAACATATGAACACACGGGGATAGAATCCCAATCTATTCTCAATCCCTGCAAAAAAAGGTCGTTCATAACCATTCTCCCCATCTTCTCCGTTTTCTTTATCTTCCATTATTTTTAGAAACAATCCTACCTCTGCCGCCTTTTCGTATGAATCATTTGTGTATTATTAATAAATACTTTCAATATCATCAAAATCGCCCTTGGTAAATCTTGAAAGTTTACTGTAATCAATCCCCTGTTTTACTCTCATTGCAGACAATTCCACAACCAATTCATCAGAAAAAGCATCTAAAAATTCAAGATTATCAACTTCAAAATCAATGAGAGACAGACCTTTTAAATTTACAATTGAACTGATTGCACTTACATTTTCAACACAGCACCCATAGCAACAACAAAAATCCTCCAACCAAGGCATTTCTCGCAAAGGAGATAAATCCACATCACCAAACTCATGAAGCGTCAGACTTTTAAGATTTTTCAGCGTTTTCAACCCCTCAAGATTTCTAAACTGTATATCTGAATAAAGCCCGCCCGACACAGTAAGTGTTCTCAGAGATTTTAGGTTTGAAAAACAATTGAAGTCAACGTAATTGTCTGTACTCCACGTTTCAAGATAAAGCACTTCCAACAGCGGCAGGAAATTCAAAAAGTTTAATTCATCTGCCCGTGTATTTATATCAAGTGAAACTAAATTTTTAAATGCCTTCAATGCCTCGTAATCTCTTGCATCAAATGAAAAATCTGAGCAATCCAAATTAAAAACATTCAAAGCATCGGCTGTGGTAATCGGTCTGTCATATATCAACAATTCGTCCCTGACAGCTTGTTCCAATTCAAAGTTATAAAAAATCAGGTCATTTTTCATATTTTTCTCCCGATGCAAATTAATAAAACAGTCTGTGTTTAAACAAAAATTTGCTAAACATCAAGTTCAAAAAAAGCGGCTCTGTTTTCCTTTTTTACATCGCCGAAATTTGTGGAAAATGTGACACTTTCGCCCGACTCCGTTTCTATTTTTGTGATTGGCTGTCCGTAATTAGTCGTGCCTTTAACAACATTTCTGTGATCAAAGGTAAATGCTTTTACAGTTCTTCCGATTAAGCTTGGAAAATATTCCGATACTTCCACAATGTTATCTTCGGGAACAACGGTATCTGTCCAAAAGTCACCGTATTCCGTTGTAATCAACGCACCGCCTTCATATACAAAATACAGTGTGGAATTATAACAATTGTTTCTTTTGAAATTCGGCAAATCAACAGGATAAAATATTGGTTTGTCTCCATCTTTAACAGCATATACTTTTTGAATTGTTTTACCTATTGCCGTATGAAAGGAGTCAATACCTTTATACGGTCTTCCTTGGTCTATTGCCAAGTACATCTGATATACAGCCTCAAAAACATTTCCGCACTCGTGGTCTTGTTCGCAAGTATCCTGATAACTTCCCTCAGAGCCAATAAACTCCCACGGTGTAGAATCCGACTCGCCTCTTCTTGAAGTAGTGCCGTTTCTTGCTCCCGCATCAAAAAGAATTTTAGTAGCTTCAATCATATACTTATCAAAAGTAGATAAAGTCAACGCATAAAGACACTGTGCACCGTAACAGCCATTAAATTTATTAACATCAAATCCGTGTTCAAGGAAAAATCTAATAATCCTACACATGTTCAAGCCAAGTTCAGGATTTTTATTTTCAGTTTCTTCGTCGTCATCAGGTATTTCATCGCCCGATTCCGACCACCAATACCCCTGCAATATTTCAGAAAGAACATTATCTTCCGTACTGCCATCTGCATTGAGGTCAGCTCCCTGTTCAATCAACTTTTCCGCAGCTTCAAAATCAGGTGCACCCGAACGGAACAATGAAATAAGCTCGTCTTCAAGTTTGCCGTATCCGTATTCGTAACTCATCTTATCAACTCCTTACATTGACATTATACACCATCCAAAGTCCCAAAAACAGGACTTTGGTACACAAAAACAGTCCTCTTCCGACGGAAACTCGTTATACGCTGAATGTACACAGCCATTTTGTATGTACAAAGTGCAAAACGGTGGTATTCTTGCGTACATTTTTCACTTTGACGGTAAGACGGCATATTACATAACTTGCACCATTTTACAGCATATTTTGGGAGTTTTTTGCACCTTTTGCGGCTTTGTATATTGACCTATTCACAATTCCGTGGTATAATATAACTACAAGCTTCGGCTTGAATATTTTTATCGGAGTGTGCTGTTTGAAAAACACCAACCTTTTGGAGATTGTACTGTAAACGAGAGGTTTGCAAATACATTCTCGGCAATCCTCTCGTATTTTGAACGTCAACAATTTATGAAAGGATTAAAAATGAATAATTTGACGATACGTTTAGAAACAGAAAAAGACTACAGAGCAGTAGAAGAACTTACCCGTGAGGCGTTTTGGAACGTCTACAAACCGGGTGCAGACGAGCATTATTTCGTCCATACAATGCGCTCACATCCCGACTTTATTCCCGAGCTTGCTTTCGTGCTTGAAAAGGACGGCGAGATTGTCGGCAACATCATGTACACGAAGGCGTGGCTTGAAGACGAGAACGGAAACCGCAAGGAGATTCTTTCCTTCGGACCGCTTTGCGTTGCTCCCGAATACCAACGGCAGAAGCTCGGTAAGCTACTCATTGAGCATTCCTTTGAGGAAGCACGCAATATGGGCTATGACGTAAACATCAATTTCGGAAATCCCGGCAACTACGTCAGCCGTGGCTTCGTAAGCTGCAAAAAGAAACACGTCAGCTTTGTCGCAGACGGCAACTTCCCGACGGCACTTCTCGTCTGTGAGCTTGTACCGAACGTGCTTGACGGCAAAAAGTGGATGTACATTCCTTCCACCGCCGCCGACTGCTGTGAGGATACAGCCGCCGTTGAAGCCTTTGACGCGACATTTCCACCCAAGGAAAAAAAGTGGATGCCCAGCCAAGAGGAGTTCTATATCTAAAGTCATTCTTCGGTAGTAAGGTAAACGTAAAACGCCGCTGAGGATTCTTTGTATTCCTCAGCGGTTGTTTTTATCTTTATTCTGTTTAACAAATTGGGATTTGACAAAATCACAGCTGTTTGATTTCATTGGCAATCATAGCCACGGTTTTGGCGTTGGTATCAATTTTAATGGTACCCAATGCTTGATACATCGGTATTCTTGCTATGCTTCGCTCAATTATATCTTCAGAACGGATACCTCTTTCTACATCCATTGCCAATCTTTCACACAGAGTCTTTTCATCCGCTACAAGCGAGACGCATTTCACCTCACAGTTCTGTGTATCCAGTTTCTCAAGTATGGAATTGATAATACTCTGCTCGTGCATCACCCAACAAAAAATGATATTCTCGTATGCAGAACACTTCAGAAAATTATTGAGTACATAACAAATATTATTTGTCACCATTGCTTTTGTTTCATCGGTTACTTGGAACGGACTTGCATCCCAGCA
>JAZQFS010000115.1:0-2557 GCA_045539625.1 Eubacteriales bacterium
CCCTTGATGATGTTCTTCTATTTTTACAAATACAGTCTGTAAAATAAATTTTGTACCTGTTTTATCTTCGCTGTGCTTATTTATACTTGCTGTTCCAACAACTTTATTATCTTTTAATGCCACTAAACATTTAGTTCTATTAGGAAAATTTTTCTTTATCTCTGATTCAGTAAAATATTGTGAAATTCTATCAATAACTTCTTTTCCGTGATCTTTAATATTGATTTTATACATATTGTCTAAAATAATTTCAGATAACTCTTTTGCGTATTCATCTTTATATTCTACAATTTCAATCATTTGTTTAACCCCCTTACAATTTCTTATTTATCAAAGCAATTATACCACATAGCTGACAAACAAATCAACCTGAACACCGTGTCTTGTTTTTTGATGCAGGTATGATATAATTGAACAAAGGAGGTATTTTATGAGGATTTTACAAACACTTATTTCTTATCTTGCAATAGCTGCCGCCTTTGTTTCTTCGATTTTTTCGTTCGGAGATTCGGCATTGATTCCCTTTACAAATGATTACGAAATTCCAAACACAATTCCCGAATACAGCGTAATTTCCACCGAAGAGAAAACCGATTGGTCCGCCAAATGGATTTGGGACAAGGAAAATCTGACGGAAGAAAACGTCTGGATATGCTTTGCAAAAGACGTAACACTCAAAGAAATTCCCGAAGAGCTTGTTGCTCACATATCCGCTGACTCAAAATATTGGCTTTATATAAACGGAAAAACCGTTGTTTTTGAAGGAAACGCGAAGCGCGGCCCCGACGAAAACAGCGGCTACTATGACAGCATAGACATTGCGCCTTTCCTCAAAGAGGGTAAAAACCGTGTTTGTGCCTTGGTGTGGTTCTGGGATAACGAAACGAGTTATTCATATAACGGCAGCGGTCAGGGCGGTTTTCTTTTTGAAGCCGCAGGCGACGGCATCACCGTGGTCTCTGACAAAAGCTGGAAAGTAAAAAGAAACAGCGCCTTTGTTGACAGCCCTTTTTATCCTCCTAATTACAGACTTCCCGAATACAGCGTCTATTTTGATGCAAGAAAGGAAACGGACAATTGGATAAACGAAGATTTTGATTGTTCAGCTTGGGAAAATGCAACCGAGTATGCCGTCGGCGGTGAGGGTGCCTACGGCAGGCTTTATCCCAGAGGGATTCCTTTTTTGAAGGACTACGGCCTTAAAAACTATGAAAACTCAGACACTTATGAAAACTATACCGTAAAAAAGCTTTTCGGTGAAAAAATCACTGTGGATATTCCCTACAATGCACAGCTCACTCCCTACCTCAAAATCATTGCGCCTGCAGGCAAAAAAATTCGCATAACAACCGAAAACACTTTAATCGGTGCAGTTTCAACCACCTACATAACCAAAGAAGGTGAGCAGGAATTTGAAGCCTTGGGCTGGTTTAACGGTGAGCATATTTCTTATAAGATACCCCGAGGTGTTACTGTTGTTTCTCTGAAATACCGTGAAACAGGATACGACAGCTCATTTTGCGGTGACTTCAGATGTGATGATGAATTTCTCAACTCGCTGTGGCAAAAATCCCTGCGCACTCTTTACGTTACAATGCGCGACAATTTTATGGATTGCCCCGACAGAGAAAGAGCCCAGTGGTGGGGCGACGTTACCAGCGAAATGATTATGACAATGTACTCAATGGACAGCAACTCCTATCTGCTTTATCAGAAAGGTGTTGAGGCAATGCTGTCTCACACCGATGACACAAAGGTGCTCCAGACGGTTGTGCCAATAAGCGGTGATTATTTTGAGCTCCCCGTTCAACAGCTTGCAGGAATTGTGGGCTTTCTGACTTATTATGAATACACCGGTGACATGGCCTTTCTTCAAAAGGTTTACGCTCCCTCCCTTGATTACCTGAAGCTTTGGGAAACGGGCGAAAACAATCTTGTTGTTCACCGCGAGGGCTCATGGGACTGGCCTGATTGGGGCAAAAAGGCAGATATGACCGCCATAGAAAACGCCTGGGTTTACTACGCTCTTTCTGCCACGGAAAAAATGGCAGAGCTTTTGGAAAAAGACAAGGACATACCATTTATTACTGAAAGAAAAAATACCATTGCCAAGGGCTACCAAACACTCTGGACTCAGCAGGGCTTCAAAAGCAAGGACGTCAGAAAGCCTGACGACAGAGCAAATGCTCTTGCGGTGCTGTCAGGGTTGGCTCAAAAAGAGCAGTATGACACCATAGCAGACGTGCTCACCTCCACCAGGAATTCAAGCCCTTATATGGAATACTATGTTCTTGAGGCTCTTTGCAAAATGGAAAAATATGAAGCGGCCAAAAGCAGAATCAAGGACAGATACAAGGATATGATGGGTGAGGATTACTCCACGCTTTGGGAATTCTGGGATTCCTGGCGAGGCACCAAAAATCACGCCTGGAGCGGCGGCCCTCTTGTTATAATGAGCAAGCATTTTGCAGGCATCACTCCCCTTGAGGCAGGATACGAAAAGGTCAGAATAGACCCGCAATATTCTTTGTCTGAGCGTATGAGCTGCACCGTTCCC
>JAZQFS010000116.1:0-8627 GCA_045539625.1 Eubacteriales bacterium
CAAGCACCGTCTCATCCTCACACGGAAGTTCAAGTTTTTGTATGATTTGCAGTTTTTTCTTGACCAAAGCACTTTTCTGCCTCTCAGGAAACATCGGGTCAAGAAAAATCACATCCGGCGGTATTTCAAGTGCTTTAAGCGCTTCTGTACTGTCTTCATTAAAAAGCGTCATTCTTGCAACAATGTCGGAAATTCCGGGTATGTCCTTTGCTCTGTCCAATGCATCACGTAACAGTTCATACACTACGGGATTTCTTTCAAAAAGCTTCACGTTAAAGCCTGCCGCCGCAAGTAAAAACGAGTCTTCCCCCAGACCTGCCGTAGCATCTATGACAGTAAGCGGACCCTCTGCATTTTTAATTTTTACCGCCTTTACTATAAGTTCCCCATTGAGATTTGATGCTTTAAGACGGCGTTCCATCCGTGAAAAATCCCCTTTAAGCACCTTCCCATCAGCAAAAAGCGACAGCCCGTCTGTATCGTAACTTAAGGTCATCTGTCCGTCTGTCCCGGAAAACCGCTGTCTCAATCTTACAGCGGTTTGCGTATCTTCCATTTCGGATGCAACATCAAGAGATATATTTAATTTATTCATATCTGCATCCTCCATTCTTATATTCCCTCAATATGAAACAAAGACGATTGCATTAATCGTCTTTGTTGGCACCCCCTACGCGAATCGAACGCATAACTAACCCTTAGGAGGGGTTTATTATATCCATTTAACTAAGGGGGCATATATCTTTATCCATTTTAATATATTCTGTGCAAAAGGTCAATAAAAAAAGAGGGGATAACCCTCTTTTTTTATTTAGTCGATTACCGACGGTACTTCGTAAACGTATACGTTGCCGAGTGCACCTATATTATCTGAATCCTCTGCCGTTTCTTCTGTGAGAAGCGTGTAGAAGAACATATAATATACACCGTTATCGGCATCCGAAAGTGTTATCTTATCAAGCTTGTTGATTTCGACACCCTTAACATCCTCAAGAAGCTTGCCTTCCTTAGCATCTTCTGCATCAAAGTCCTCAAGTGACGTGTTGATGCCGAATATCTTTGTTTCATCACAGCTCATGAGTGAAACGTATGATGAATCCGCCTTGATTTCACCGGGAATTGCCTCTTCGCTGTATACAAGGTTGCCGTTCTTGTCAACTACCCAGCCTGCCTCTACAGAATTTGTGAGTGCGCTTACGTTGTATACTCTGTAGTAAGAGCCTCTGTTGTAGGTTGCATAACCAAACTGAACGTTGCCGTATGAGAGGTATTCAAGGTCTACCATGATTTTGCCGTCACTTGAATCCTTGACTGCAACCTTGCCGTTTGAGAGAAGCTGAATATAAACGAGTCTGCCTGCTTCGAGCTTTTCGCCCTCGCCCTCGGCATTTACGAGCTTGTTTGAAACCGCATCCTCGGTGTAATAAGTCACCTTTTCGCCGTCAACTATCATTGTTATTTCAAGTCTGAATGTGTTAGTGCCGTTTGCAGTCTTGTTCTCACCTGCAACTACTCTGAAGCTTTCAACAACACCGAGTACACGCTGTGCTGAAGTTGCTTCGGGTGATGCAAGAACTACCATTGCGACTACTTCGCCGTCTGCGAATACGAGTGTATATTCACCCTCCTCATAGAATTCCGGAATGTTTGCTGCAGTATAATAGTGAGACTCAATCTCTCCTCTTTCATTCTCAGCATAGTACATACCCTTGAAGCTTTCAGCCGCAAAACCGACGTAAGACGTTACCTTCTTTTCGTTGCCGATAAAAAAGCCCTTATCCTCGTTGTATGAAAGGTTATCCTTGAATGACTTAACCTCCCAGTCGAGTTCTGTGTTTGTAGGACCGCCTACCGCTTCGATGTCAGAAATTGCAACGATTCTTGATGCCTTCTGAGTATCATCGTCTATTTCAAAGTGGATATAGTTGTCCACGATGTCATACTTTTTGTCAGTTGTGTTGTATGAGAAGAATACTTCGTTGTCGCCGCCTGCCGTGAGCCAGCTCTTTGCCGTGTCACCGTCAAATGCTGTAAGAATATCATCTGCCTCTGAGTCAACTGCAAGCTCGATTGTCTTTTCTGTGCCGTCCGAAAGAACGACCTTGATTGAAGCAGTCTTGTTGTTGCCCCACTTGTCAGCATTATCCTGTGCAAAGATAACCTTACCGAAGGAAAGTTCGTGCGTCTCCGTTTCTTCGGTCACAACAACTGCCGCAACGTATCCGTTTGCATCAAGATACATCTTTACCGTGTCGCCGATGTTCTTATCAACACTTGCAAATACGCCTCTTTCATCTGCCTTGCCCGTTGATTTGTAGGTTGTGCCGTCAACAACCGCACTTGTTCCCTTCTGACCTACTGATGAAAGCACACCAATCTTTGTATCGGCAACCTTTGCATCAAGATATGCCTGACCGTCACCTCTTCTGCTTACGGTTACATTTGCATAAATCGGGTCACCGCTGTAATCAAGACCTGTAAATGCATCAAAACCGTTCACGTAGATAGATGCAAACTGTGTCTTGCCTGCAACAGCCGAGGCAAGCTTCATGGTCTTTGATGCTGTTGTTGCCGCATTTACCTGCACTGTCTGTGCATTTGATATAATAAGTGTTTCGTAAACACCGTCATTATCTCTGTCGATGAGTGTAACCTTGTTTGATGAGTTATTGCCGTCCTTCGAGAAGTAATCGGCAACCTTGAGATACTTGCCTGCGCCTGCATCTGTGTCAGCCTTTGTGTAGTAGCCGTTACTTCCCTGAGTGTATACCGTATCAAAAGCATAGAATCTTGTGTTTGATGCAGTGTAAAGATTACCTACGGGCATTGAGTTGCCGTCAACCCTGAAGGGATAAGAAGATGTTCCGTTTCCTGTAAGCTTGTCCTGCGTAGTGCTGTAAACAACACTGTTTGAAACAACAGAAACAAGTTCACTCGAAGCCGTTACCGTGGGTGTATCGATATATGCAATAAGGTCCTGACCAAAGAGGTCGTTTGCATCGCCTGCATACTCAAACACATAGGTCTTGCCGTTGATATCAAGCGCTATCTCATTTTCATCAAGTGTGCCACCCGTGTAGGTCCACATATTTTCATATGTTGCAACAAGGCTTACCGAGTTTGTTTCGTCACCGCCGACAGCAGTAAGACCGAATACAAATTCAATCGGTGCAACCTTCTTGTACACTTCTGTGCCGTTTGAATTCATCTCGCCCGTTGCTCTGAGACAGAGTCTTGAAGGTGTGTAAAGAAGGTTGTATGCCATCTGTGCAATCTGACCTCTTGTGGCAAATGCATTCACGTCATCCACTATTACGTCGTCAAGAAGGCCGAGTGCTCTTGCTTCCTGAATGTAGCCCATTGGATAAGTGAGTGTCTTGTCCGTTACGCTGGCTACTATCATCTTTATTGCTTCCTTGACAGCAATATTGTTGTTAGGAAGGAAGGTTCCGTCACCGTAACCGCCTACGATGCTGTTTGTCGTTGCCCAGTTTACGTGACCGTTAAACCATACGTTTTTTGCAACGTCCTTAAACTCTGACTCACCTACGTAGAGATTTGCCATCGGGTCGTCTGAGCCGCCGTATACCACGTAAAGTATTTTAGCAAGCTCCGCTCTGGTAATGTTGCTTTCTGGGCGGAATGTTCCGTCCTCGTATCCACCGAGAACATTAAGTGATGCAAGAAGATCTATCGCACTTGAATACCTGTAGTCGTCCTTGACATCCGGGAACGTACCTGCCATAGCTGCCACTGACATTGAAAACATAAGTGCAGCAACCAAAAGCAATGAAATGATTGTCTTTTTCATCTGTGTCCTCCTATAGAAATAAAAATAAGACAAAAGCCACACCGTAAATTCTGTCTGAACGATGTGTTTCTGTCTTTGTGTACACTATACCCGATTTAATTTTCACTTGCAACACTTTTGCCCTATGCGTAACACAAAGGAAACAGTATTACAGATATATTTCAAAAAAAATGGGAATGTTCGTAAAGAACATTCCCATTTATTATTTTACTTTAAGCAAACGCCTGAAAATTAGCGATTAGCGATTACAGGATTCTGGAATATGAATACTGTACCTGCGTTGCCTACGTTTTCAGGATCAACTGCTGTTTCCTCTGTAAGTGTTGTGTATGCGAATACATAGTAAACACCTGAATCAGGATCAGTTACAGAGATTGAGCCGCCTGCCTGGATATCTTCAACCTTTACAGTCTGGAAGATATTGTTTGCTGTGTTGTTGACATCCTTTACCTTAGTTACTGTGTAGTAAACAGTCTCATCACACGTTCTTACAGAAGCCGTTCCGTTTGTTGTAACGCTACCGTTTGTTGCAGTCTCGTTGTAAACTTCCTTACCGTTGTCATCATATGACCAACCTGCAGGAATAGTATTAACAATCTTGGAAATTTTGTTTACACTGTAGAAGTTGCTTCTGTTGTAATCAGTATAAGCAAACGTGAGTTCGCCGTTCATAAGATATGCAATGTCAAGAACAGTACCGTTGCCGTTTGTGCTTGTCTTAGTCTTGATCTTACCGTCTGAGAGAAGCTGGATGCGAACGAGCTGATCCTTTGCAAGACCTTCACGGTTTACGTCAGCAGGAATTTCCACATTAGGAAGCTTGCTCGAAGCAAAATCTTCTGTATAGAAAGTCTTTATTTCGCCGTTTGTCCATACGTCAATTGCATATCTGTAGCTTGACTTGCCACCGATTGTGCTTTCGCCTGCAACTGACTTCCAGTCTGTAACTATACCGAGAACCTTGTCATCAGCATATGAGTCGGGCTTTTCGATAACGAGCATTGCTACTATTTCACGATCTGCCTTGATAAGGAATATTTCGCCCTGGTTGTAGAACTCAGGCATATTTTCTGCATTGTAGTATGCTGACTCAATAACACCTTCGTCATTTTCGCCGTAGTACATACCCTTGAATGAAGCTGCCGGCCAGCCGTAGCCTGTTGTAACAGTTGTCTTGTCGCCTGCATAGAAGCCGTTTTCTTCACTGTAGCAGAGAGTGTCTGTAAGATGCTCATAGCTCCATGAAACTGTGCTGTTAGTAACTGTAGGACCGTTTGTACCAACTTCTTCTTTTGTCATTATGTTCTTAACAACGCCTGTTGCTTCGTCAATTTCAAGCTGAATATAGTTATCAACTATTTCATACTTCTTATTTGTAACGTCGTAAGCCCAGTAAGTTTCATTTGATTCGGATGCTGTCCACTGTGAAGGCATCGTTGTGTAGAAAGTATATTCTGAATCTTCAAGATTCTGCTCTGTAGCGAGTGAATATGTCTTTTCGTTACCGTCCATGTCAACAACTGTCATGGTTGCAGCAAGATTTCTGCCGTATCTGTCAGCTTCTTCAGTTACAGCAACTACCTTAACGAGGTTAAGACCGTAGTCTTCCGTAGAATCAACGAGTACCATTGTCTGTGCATAGCCACAATCGTCAAGATATATACGAACTGTCTGACCGAGCATATCTCTCATGTTGTGGAAGAAGCCGTATAAGTCGTTATTTGATGTGAAATAGTAACTTGTGTAGTTCTTACCGTCAACTCTTGCTGACTTGCCGTTTGATACGATAGATTCGAGCGTACCTTCTACAGCTTCGGAAACGTTTGCTGTGAGGTAGGGCTGACCGTCACCCTTAATAGTAACGTAGAAGTTACCATATACGGGTCTGTAAGGATCGTTAAAGTCTAAATCCTTGAACTTTTCAAAGCCTGTAACGTAATCTGCTGAATAGAGCGTCTTGTTACCGATAGGAGTAACCTTTTCAACATTGTCAGTAGTCTCATAGGACAGTGTTATTGTCTTTGCATCATAGTTGTACTTTTCAACCTTGTGGTTAGCAACGTAATACTTGATATATGTGTCGTATTCGCCGTTACCGTCAGCGTCAACTAC
This sequence comes from Eubacteriales bacterium, assembly GCA_045539625.1. Classification (GTDB taxonomy): domain Bacteria; phylum Bacillota; class Clostridia; order Oscillospirales; family CAG-382; genus UMGS1387. Next base: position 5,924 of record JAZQFS010000116.1, read on the forward strand.
AGTTATCGGGTTATCCTGTGCTCTTGTGCTTGTGCTGACAATGGAAGCAAGACTCATTTGACTCAAATCCTGGAGAGTTTCTGTCCATCTGCCTTCTGATTTCTGCTCAAATATTGTTTCGAAATAGTAGTATCTTGTTTCATTAAGGTCCGTGTAAGCATCAAGCTGAATATTTGTTCCGTCTACGTTAGCTGAAGTGTAACCGCTGTTAGCCTTCATCTTGTTGAGTGTTGTAGAAATAGCTGTACTTCTTGTAACAACTGCAGCAAGCTCATCATTATCTGTGAGATAAAGTGTAAGATAATGACCGAAAAGGTCGCTTATATCTGTAGCGTAGTCGTATATGTAAGGTGTGTTGGATACAAGCGTGCCAACCTTACCGTCCGCATTCTTGTTGTAGAGCCAGAAAGCTACCTGACCTTCATCAAGATTAGCACGGCCAAGTGTAAATACGTCATCGTATGTACCTGCGAGCATTGCGATGTATGCACTGTCTTCACCGGCAACTTCGTTAAGACCAAATACGAATTCTATAGCAGAATTCTTCTTATAGATTTCGTTACCGTTGATGTCCATTCTTCCTGTTGAAGAAAGGCAGAGACGGCTGTTTGTAACGAGAAGGTTTGCTGCCATCTGTGCGATCTGTCCTCTTGTAGCAGGAGCATCCATATCTGCAATGGTAACGTTATCAAGAAGGCCGTAAGCTCTTGCTTCCTGAATGTAACCCATAGGATATGCAAGCTCTTTGTCAGTAATACACGTAACAACCATCTTTACTGCTTCCTTAACCGCAACGTTGTTGCCCGGAAGGAACGTGCCGTCACCGTAACCGCCGACAATCTTATTAAGATATGCCCAGTTCACGTGACCTGCAAACCATGAATTGAGAGCCACGTCATCAAAGTTTGATTCAGATGCGAACATTTTACCGTCAGCATCAGCAAGACCGTTGAATATAACATATACAATCTTTGAAAACTCTGCTCTTGTAATATTGTTTTCTGGTTTGAATGTACCATCCTCATAACCGCCGAGAATCTTCAGCGATGCAAGAAGATCAATCGCTTGCTCATAGTCGTGACCTGCTTCAACATCAGGGAACACCGATGCGCTCGCTACCATAGTTACAGTAGAAAGCATAAGCACTAATGCGAGTACGATTGGAAGCACTTTTGTGATCTTTCTCATATTTATTTCCTCCTGTTTTTTTGGACACTTATCCATAATACTTTTTTACTACTACAGTATATATTAAGCAGATGATTTTTGCAAGAAAATTATTGCAATGTAATATAATTGTAATATATATTCTTTTAAAATTGTTCAAAAAAACCAAATGCACATATTGCAGAAGATAACAGGTCAATTTCCCGTTTACAACAGACAAAACGGTAATATTTATACGCATGTGAGTTAATCTGACCGTCGTTCTTGAAAAAACACCTTGACTGTTGCGATAATATAGTTCTAAACATCATCTTACGTTGTCTTTAAATGGAAATTTGTCGGCATACTACGTTGAGAACTTTTTATTTTTAAACGCAAAGAAAAAAGAGAGTATCGCAAGATACTCTCTTTAGGTGTTGGCGTCTTCCTATCTTCCCGGGCCGCTTCCAGCCAAGTATTTTCAGCACCGCAGAGCTTAACTACCGTGTTCGGAATGGGAACGGGTGAACCTCTGTGTCATAAACACCAACTAAGGTATATTCAATACACCTTCAAAATTGAATAGTAACAGAATCTTTCATATATATTCGCACTTAAACCATATTTCTTGTGAAATTAAGGTCAAGTCCTCGACCTATTAGTATCGGTCAACTGAACACATTACTGTGCTTACATCTCCGACCTATCAACCTTGTAGTCTTCAAGGGGTCTTACTCCATTAAGGAAGGGATATCTTATCTTTGGGTTTGCTTCACGCTTAGATGCCTTCAGCGTTTATCAATTCCGCACATAGCTACCCAGCTGTGCCACTGGCGTGACAACTGGTGCACCAGAGGTGCGTCCATCCCGGTCCTCTCGTACTAAGGACAGCTCCCATCAAATATCCTGCGCCCACGACAGATAGGGACCGAACTGTCTCACGACGTTCTGAACCCAGCTCGCGTACCGCTTTAATTGGCGAACAGCCAAACCCTTGGGAAGTCGGAGGCCCAAGCGGTCTTAGGAAGACAAACTGGTAAGACAACTCCTTGGCTCACAGAACGACATGGCTACGATCCGACTTAGTTGTCACGCCAGTGGCACAGCTGGGCAGCTATGTTCGGAGCGGATAAACGCTGAAAGCATCTAAGCGTGAAACCGACCCAAAGATAAGATATCCCACTGAGTAATCAGGTAAGATCCCTTGTAGACTACGAGGTTGATAGGTTCAAAGTGTAAGCGTGGTGACACGTTCAGCTAGCGAATACTAATCGGTCGATTACTTTTCCTCATGTTTGTGAGTTCGTTCTCCCTTCCGCTTGCTTTTCTTGATTCTGTTCACAGTCGGTGCTGATTGCAAAGAGGTTCACCTGTTCCCATTCCGAACACAGTAGTTAAGCTCTTTTACGTCTAAAATACTTGCTTGGTGACGAGCTGGGAAATCGGATAGGTGCCGGCACAATATCTGAAAAGAGTGGAGTTTCCACTCTTTTTTACTATAGTTGGGCCATTAGCTCAGTTGGTTAGAGCTTCCGGCTCATAACCGGATGGTCCTGGG
>JAZQFS010000117.1:0-4479 GCA_045539625.1 Eubacteriales bacterium
ATACAGGCTATTTTCATCAATTCCCATAAATGCTGCCAGCTCTGGAACTGTTGTTGTATATGTCTTGAAGTCCTTATCTTCATATACAACCTGTGAAATAGCTATATACAGCAATTGTGCTTCTCTTAAAGACATTTTTTGTCTGCCTTTGATAAGGTCATTGGCGGTTACAACATAATAATTCTTATCGAGTTTCATCGGATATTGTTTTTCTCCCAATTGAAACACCTCCTCATAAAGTATTATACCATATTATGAGATATTTGTCAATACTCATAATAATATTTTTTCTATGAGTTTTTGATTGTTGAAAACTTCCCTAACCAACAAAAACTCATAGAAAGACCAACAAAAACTCATAGAAAGGCATTTGAAACGACCATATATCGCCATTTTTTTTCGCCCTAATTATTATGTCTAAATTAGTCTGTCTAAATTAGCATTGTTCTAAGTAGTGCTGACGCACGACAGCTCAAAAAAAACACCAACAAAAACTCATATAAACGACTTGTTTCAAATGGGTAGTTATAAACTTCCCTTAACCAACAAAAAGTCGTTAGAACACATAACCTTTCATTATATCACAAATCGAGCTGAAAAAACGGAAGATGTAATGAAACGCCCACTTTTTTGTAATGAAACGCACTTTTTACCATACGGAAAAAGAAAAAAGCTCCCAAAAGGGAGCTGATATTATCTTCTGAAACTTTGACTTTGATTTGTTTTTCTTTGTTGCTGTTGTTGCTGTCGTTTATGTTCCTCATAGCGTTCAAGTAAGGTTGTTCCGTCAGGAAAGTTTGTTCGGCTCATTACTCGTTTAAGTTCATCACGTTCCGCTTCGGCAAGTTCCAATCGTTCTTTCTGTCTGCGTTCACGTTCCATCTGTTCAAGCTTCTCACGGTTGAATAAGGCTTGCCGTTCCTGCTTAATGCGGTTCAATTCAGATATAGCAGTTTCTTTTTCTTCTCTCAACTGCTTATTTTCTTTTTTCAGCTGTGTATTTTCGTTTCTAAGCTTCGTATTTTCCTTTTTTCCCGCCTTTGAAGTATTTACAAGCTCCTGTGCCTGTTGCGGTGACAGCCCTTTAAAACCGCCTGTAATTCGCTTTGGTGTAACGTCTATCTCATTCAATTCTTTGTCTGATAGTGTTTTTGACAGCCTTTCGCATTTGTCTGTAAGTTCGTCAACTTGCTTCTGTAGCTTCATTTCTTGCGTGTTAATATGCTTTCTGCCCTCGATTTGTGGGTGGTCAACGGTCAGACCTACAGCTTCACATAGGCTTGTCAGAAAGTCATTCTCACGCTTTTCCCATTGAATTTGAGCCGTTGCCTTTCCCATTTTCTCAAAGCCTTGCTCTCCAAGAGCCTTAACAAGTCCTGTCTGCGTTTCTATGCCCCTTGTGTAACCGTGTGCTACTGGTATGTAGTCAATGTGAACGTGTGGCTCTGCCCCCGGCTCATCAGCGTGGAAGTATGCCCCAATGAGTTCGAGGTTAGGATTTCGCTCTTTCCAATTTTCTACAAACTGTCGCATTATCTCTTTGCCTTGCTCTGATGAGCAGATAGGAGAGCCGTTCTCGTCCTTGCCGTAAATGCCGATTATCATTTCATAGACTGGGTGCTTCTTGCTGTCCTTGCAAATATCGTTGTAGTAGCTCTTGATACGTCGCTCTGGGCGAGCCTGCTTTGCGTTGTAGGCTTCGACAGCTTCACCGAATAATCTGTCGTATGCCTTTCTGACAGGCTCATCAATCCAAACCTCGTGAGTGCCGTTCATATCAATGTGTGGCTCTTTACTCACAACCTTTGGATTTCTTACGTTATGCTCCCTCGATACAGCCGAGCCATTATGTGTGCTTATCGTTACTCCCATTGACTTCGTTCTCCTTTCCAGTTCCCCTGTTGATACTATCAATTATAACACGCTTAGAGGGGAACTGTCAAGCCTACCTTGTCAAAGGTAGTAACACAATACCAGTTTTGGCAAGCCAAAACTGGATTGTGGCAGGGGATACCCCTGCACCCCATAGCGAAAAAAAAGAAAAATATGGGATAAAAATTACCCAATCAAATCTGTTGTTATGACAGATTTGCTATTGGGTAAAAGTAGCAAACTTGACAAACCCAATCTATTTGCACTCACTTTGCGTGCAAATTAGCTATTGGGTAAAAGTAGCCATTTTGCACGAAAGCTATTTGACAGCAATGTCAAATAGGCTATTGGGTAAAAGAAGCCTATCTGACAGATAGGCTTCTTTTATCAGCTGTGAGAAGAAAATTTCTGTGTCAGTTCTGACGGTAACGCATATCAGATACTTGTTGCCGTAGAAGTCTGTTTTCTTCTTTCAGCAATGCTATTTGTTCCATTAAGTCCTCAATGAGCAACTTGCGACCGTGAGCATTGTTAGTCTTTGACATTCTTCTGTGTTGCCGTGCTGACTCTTTGGCACAGGCTGTGCAGTACTTCTGACGAATGAGCTTATAGTAATCACCTGTCATATAATTGCCGAGGTAAACCCCACACCATTTACAAAATTTATCTCCAGTAGCCATAATTTAATTCTCCTTGTATCGTTTTGTATCGTTTTGTGTCCAGTAAAAAACGTGTCGTTTTGTATCCGTTTTTTACACCCCGTAACGACCTTTCAGTTTTTTCAGTATCGGGGGAGAGGGATTTGCAGGGGAGTAGTTCTCCCCTGCCCTCATTCACTTGTCAAGTATGTTCGCATTGTGTATGTGTATGTAATTAGTGTCCTCGTTCTTGCCGTGTCGTTTAGGCATTTTAAAGACTTCTGTGAGCAGTTCCTTGTGACTTTCCTTGCGTATCACCTTTGCAAGCTGTTTGAGCTGTCGTGTCGTTTCAGACTTACCGTCAACGAGAAAGTGCATTACGTGTTCCTGTTCGTTCAGAGTGTCGCTCCACGTGAGCGTGAAGCCTTTTGCACGTATATTTCTTTCTTCCATTCGTGTGAGGTCAATGTCTGTAAGCAGTTCATCGGCAAGCTTCATTCGTTCTTTGAGCATCGCAGCTCTATCGAGCCTATCAGAGAGCTTACGCATATTTACTATCGGGTGTTGCCTAAACCACTTGATTATCAGCCATATAGGATAGCCAAAAAACAGTAATAAAGCGATTACAGTTGAACCCATTATTTGTTTGTCGGTCAATTCTGCTGTATTCTCCGCAGCCATTAATAAAAAATTAAAATCCATATAAAAAACTCCTTTCGTGATTGACAATCACAAAGGAGCCGTGTATAATTATAAATACAGGCTAATCCTTGTGATTGGTTTTGTGTGTAATCGTGTAAGCTCCCACCGACCAAAGTTCGAGCTTGCACGATTTTTTTATATATTAAATCTCAATTTGACCGCTTGCCAGTAATATTCTGCTAATGACGAGCTGAATATTTCATCAACGGCATATTTGCTTGACGGTAACGGCACTTTGTAGCCGTCATTATCTGTGTACTCCTCACCGTCATCACAGCAACCGTTCCAGAGGTTAAAAGCAAGACGAGTGGTCTTTAATGATGTACTTGTCTGCCACGGCTGATTCAGAGCTTCAATCTTGATTACACCGTCATTAAAGTCAAAGCAGTCGTTTATGTGCTTTCTGCAAGCCGTATCGAGCGTAAGCAGATACGCAAGGCTAATGCGATATACATCACTTTGTTTCATCTTGGAAAGGCAATCGGTAAAAGCTATCCAATGCTCACGGTCATAAAACATTTTATCATCCATTTTTATTCTCCTTTTCTTTCTGATAATCTTCGATTATCTTCTTTGAATTGTTCAGATAGAACTCTTTTCGCTCCTTGTCCTTGAAGAATATAGCCTTAAATGATATGCTTTCAAGGGGATTTCCTCTTGTTTTAGCCTTATGTTCTGTGTAATCCCATACATACGCATAATCAGAAGCTCCCAACTCTTCAAGAGCTGGCTTTATGGTATATCTAATCAAATCACGATTTAATTTATATTGTTTTTCTCCAATTTGAAACAATTCTCTCAATTGCTCACAAGTAAAATTCCATTCGTGTACATTGCCATATTTTGCCCCTGTATCTGCAATCAAGTACTGATATAGCCGTGTTGTGTAGTAGCTTCTGAATGTCAAAAGAGTGCCTAATAAAGTCTGCGAATAGTATCTTTCCAGTTCAAGCAAATATGGCTTTATATCGTCAGATAAGCGAAGTGTAAGCGTTCCGTTGTCGTATTTTGCACTCTGAATCCAACTAAATACTTCCCATTTTTTACGTCCTTTTGAATTTTCACCACCTATCTGAACTTCAACTACCTGTTGACAAAGGCTTTTACAGATGCCTTTCAAGTCACGATACAGGCTATTTTCATCAATTCCCATAAATGCTGCCAGCTCTGGAACTGTTGTTGTATATGTCTTGAAGTCCTTATCTTCATATACAACCTGTGAAATAGCTATATACAGCAATTGTGCTTCTCTTAAAGACATTTTTTG
>JAZQFS010000118.1:0-27700 GCA_045539625.1 Eubacteriales bacterium
TCCGCTGACTTCCCTCCACGGCGGGGAGCCTTCCTCTCACATTTTGGCGTGGTGCGTGGATTTGCACAGATAAAAAACGGGATTTGTTGCAAAGCAAGTCAGAGCGATGTGCTCCCACTTTAATAAGCAGTACAGCAACAATGAGGCAGAAAGTTGGTGTTCTCGCTTGGCGAATATAAAAAAAGTTGCCGTTTTCGAGTATTATAACACCGATAAAATATCACTTATCTTTAGCAGTGAGCAAAAAGTATCACTGTTAATCAGAAGAAACACTTCGCACTACAGCCAAAAAAAGGTGGAAGCCTCCCCGGCTGGAGGAAATCCGCAGGTGTGCGGGTTAGCATGGAGTTTGTTTTGTGTGATAAACCCACCATTTTATCTCTGTGCACACCGAGGACTCCTCCATTGAGGGGAAGCGTTTTGGTTACTTTGACGCTTCGGTCAAAGTTACTCGCTCTCCGCAGAGAGCGAAATTTCCTTGCGATACATTAAACTATCTTTAAAAGAATAATGAAAAAATATTTAAATTATATATTATTGTAAAAAACCTATTGATTTTGATAAAATAAAGTGTTATAATACCATAATAATGTAATATAGGGGTAAAATATTAATTTTTTGCCTTGAAGCAATGAAAAAGCCTGTAAAAATCGGCAGAAAGGAGAAAAATGCAGTACATTGTTGATGTTGCTCTCGCCCTTGTGCTGGTGCTGAATGTGGTAAGATGCACAAAGCGCGGTCTGATAAAATCGCTGTTTGGTCTTGTGTCGGTGATAATTGCAATAGTGGCGGCATATTTCTTCGGCTCGACGGCAGGCGGATTTTTGCGTACAACAGGTGCTTATGAGCATCTCCTTGACAGCACAAGCGACAAAATTTACGAGTATTTTCAAAATGAGGCTTCCGAAAGCTCCGACAAAGCCTTTGAAGGTCTTCAGGATACGGCGTTTATAAAACAGCTTGAAAATATGGGCGTTGACACAAAGAAAGTGCTTATCCGCTACTCCAAGGATATGCAGACGGGGGCGGCTGATGCTGCCGAAAGCTTTGCCGAGGGTATTGCAAGACCTGTGCTTGAAATTCTGTCAAACGTAGTGGGAACGGTGCTGGTATTTGTCATATGTCTGTTGCTGCTGTTTCTGCTGTCGCTGCTTCTTAACAGCCTGTTTAGGCTACCGTTTCTGCGGCAGCTCAACAAAATCGGCGGTTTTATTGCAGGAATAATTTTGGGCGTGTTTTATGCCTTTATTCTGTGTATGATAATTAAGAGCCTGCTTCCCTGTCTTCCCGAAAACCCCGTTATTTATCAGGGCATGGAAGAGGACACGGTGCTGTACGCATTTTTCAGCAGCATAAATCCGCTGTACCTTTTACTTTTCGGCAAATTCTTTAACTTAAACTAACATAAATTTACTCAGCGAGGAAAAACAAATGAAAATGAAAAACGTACCCAACATTTTATCCGTAATAAGAATACTCCTTGTTCCGCTTTTCGTATACTTATTTATGACGGGAAAGGCGGCAGTTGCAGTTGCAGTGTTTATTATATCCGGCTTTACGGATGTGCTTGACGGGTATATTGCCAGAAAATACAACTACATAACAAACCTTGGCAAATTCCTTGATCCCTTTGCCGACAAGCTGACACAGTTTACGGCGTTTATCTGTCTGTATCTGACACAGCTTGTTCCCTTATGGATGCCTGTTGTTTACTTTCTCAAGGAGCTGGGCACAACCATAGGTGCTCTTGTGGTTTTCAGAAACAGGAAAAAGGTGGTTAAGTCCAACATCTTCGGTAAGCTTGCAACCTTCTTTGTATTTGCCTTTGTTTGCTTTGTGATTGTTTTCGGCAAATATGTTCCCGAGAGTGTTATCACGGGCATTTGCATTGCTATTTGTTTATACTTTGTTTTCTCCTGTGCCATGTATGTGGTTGCTGAGGTTCAGTCACGCAAGAAGGAGAAGATTTAGGTTATTTCTTGTTTTTCATTTTTTAAGATACTTAATGTAACTTAGGGGAGTTTCGCTCGTTGCGACGGGCGAGTCATACTTTCTCCTCTGAGAAAGTATCAAAGCAGCCCCCTCAACGGAGGGATGGCTCGGTCGGGGATATTTTCTCAGTGCTAATTGCGACCGTCGGAGATTAAGGACTCCGACAGTCGGGTAGTACATTCTGTCAGGTAGTGCACCCGACCTCCGCTGACTTCCCTCCACGGCGGGGAGCCTTCCACCCTCGTTTTGGCGTGGTGCGTGGATTTGCACAGATAAAAAACGGGATTTGTTGCAAAGCTTGTCCGTGAGTAGTGCTTCCAAATTTGTGCACAGGAGGCTGTCACTGAGGAACAATAGCTTGTTCACAGTCACTATCCCCACGCCCTCGTTTTAGACCAACAGTACACGATAGCCTTAGCACTGCAGCCCATTCGAGCGTAAGCGAGCGATGGACAGGGCGCACCGACGACGTACTGAATCGGTTAGTGTATTTATTAGCCCCGCGGCGAGTCGTGACATCAAAAGTCACGACGATGAGCGGAAGCGTTTTGGTAACTTTGTCGCTTGGGACAAAGTTACTCGTCGTCCGCAGACGACGAAACACTCTTGCGACACATTAAAGTAACTTTAAAAAGAAAAATAAAATAAATCAAACATACTCTCTCATTGTCTGAAAGGAAATATTAATGGCGACACTTTGCTCTAAATGTAAAAAAAGACCTGCCATGGTCTTTGTTCAAAGAATGGATATGTCGGGAAAGGTGCAAAACGAGGGCTATTGCATTATCTGTGCAAAAGACCTTGGAATTAAGCCTGTTACCGATATGATAGAAAAAATGGGAATTGACGAGGAACAGCTTGACAGCCTGTCGGAAGAAATGGAAAATATGATGAACGGCGGTATGTTCGGCATGGATATGGATTCCCTTATGCCCGGCGGTGAAACTGACGGCGAAGACGGCGACGGTGACGGCGATGATGACGAAACCGAATCACGTGCTCCTTCCTTTAACCTCGGCTCAATTTTCGGAAATTTAAAGAATTTTCAGAAGAACGATGCACAAGACGGCGAAAACGGCACAAAGGCAGACGGCTCTTCCAAGAAGGAAGGTAAGAAAAAGACCGACAAGCACCGCAAAAATCTTGAAAGCTTCTGTAATGACCTTACGGCTAAGGCAAGAGAAGGCAAAATCGATAAGGTTATAGGCAGAGAAAGAGAGCTTGACAGAGTTATTCAGATTCTTTGCAGAAGACAGAAAAACAATCCCTGTCTTATCGGTGAGCCCGGTGTGGGTAAGACGGCAATTGCCGAGGCGCTGGCTCTTAGAATTGCAAAGGGCGACGTTCCGTTCAAGCTTAAAAAGTGCGAGGTGCATCTGCTTGACATGACAAGCATGGTGGCAGGCACACAGTTCAGAGGTCAGTTTGAAAACAGAATGAAGTCCCTTATTGAAGAAATAAAGAGACTTGGCAACATTATTCTTGTTATAGACGAGGTGCACTCCATTGCGGCGGCAGGCGATGCCGAGGGCGGTATGAATGCGGCAAACATCTTAAAGCCCGCACTCTCAAGAGGCGAGGTGCAGATTATCGGTGCTACAACCCTTGCCGAGTACCGCAAGCACATCGAAAAGGACTCGGCTCTTGAAAGACGCTTCCAGCCCGTTGTTATTGCAGAGCCGTCTGTTAAGGATTCAATTGAAATCCTCAAGGGCATCAAGGAGTATTACGAAAGCTTCCACGGCATAGTAATTCCCGACGAAACGGTGGAAAAGGCGGTAATCTTTGCAGAAAGATACATCACCGACAGATTTTTGCCCGACAAGGCTATTGACCTTCTTGACGAAGCTTCAAGCTATCTTGCCCTTAACGATAAAACGGTGTTTGAGGCGGATTACTCAAAGGAAAAGCTGGACGAGGCTGTCACAAACCGTGAAAAGGCTGAGGCGGAAACTCCAAGCGAGGAGGAAGGTGCAAACGAAGAATACTTTGCACGTCTTGCCGAGGCAAAAAGCGAAGAATTAAAATACAGACAAATGTATGACAAGGCAACCGAGGAAAGAAAGAACGTAATTCTTCTTCCCGAGCATCTTGCAAAGGTTGTTGAAATATGGACGGGCGTTCCTGCAAGCAACATCAACGAGGACGAGTTTGCAAGAATTGACGGTCTTGAAAGAAGACTGAAGGAAAGAATTATCGGTCAGGACAAGGCGGTAAGTGCCGTAACTCGTGCAATAAAGCGTTCACGTGCAGGCATCTACACCAAGATAAAGCCTGTGTCCTTCATCTTTGCAGGTCCTACGGGCGTTGGTAAAACCGAGCTTGTAAAGACTTTATCGGCAGATTTATTCGACAGCCCCGAGGCACTTATACGCCTTGATATGTCGGAATTTATGGAAAAACATTCGGTATCGAGAATTATCGGTGCTCCTCCCGGATATGTGGGCTATGACGAAGCAGGTCAGCTTACCGAAAAGGTGAGAAGAAGACCGTACTGCGTAATCCTCTTTGACGAAATCGAAAAGGCACACCCCGATGTTCTCAACGTGCTTTTGCAGATACTTGACGACGGCAAGGTAACAGATGCTCACGGCAAGGAAGTAAACTTCAACAACACCGTCATCATTATGACCACCAACGCAGGCTCTCACGGCACGTCAAACTCCGCAGGCTTCTCCAAGACCATGGACGAGGTTAACGACGACAAGACTCACAAGGCGTTGTCACAGTTTTTACGTCCCGAATTTATCAACAGAATTGACGAGGTTATTACCTTCAATCAGTTGACTGAAGAAAACTTCCACGCCATAGCAAAAATAATGCTTGGCGAGCTGTCCGCATCCTTATCGGCAAAGGGCATAAGTCTTGACTACACCGACGAGGTTGTGAAAAAGCTTGCCGATATGAGCTACAGCGTAAAGTACGGGGCAAGAAATCTTCGCCGTACAATCCAGACGGAAATTGAAGACAAGGCGTCCGAGCTTATCATATCAAGCTACGACAGCAAGATAAGCGGCATATCCATATATGTGGAAAACGATGAAATTAAGGTTATTGTAACCAAAAAATAACAGCTAAAGAAAGGCGGAATTATTATGTCAAACAATCTTACACTTACAGTTATGGCGGCAGGAATGGGGAGCCGTTTCGGCGGTCTTAAGCAGATAGAGCCTGTAGGTCCTCACGGAGAGGTTATCCTTGAATACTCGGTATACGATGCTCTTGAAGCAGGCTTCGACAAGGCGGTATTTATCATTAAGAAGGCAATTGAAAAGGATTTTCGTGAAATCATCGGAAAGAGAATTGAAAAGATGATTGACGTTGAGTATGCTTTTCAGGAGCTTGACAAGATTCCCGCACCCTACACAATTCCCGAAGGACGTGTAAAGCCTTGGGGTACAGGTCACGCAATTCTCTGTGCAAGAGAGTTTATAAACAGTCCTTTTGCGGTTATCAACGCCGACGACTTTTACGGCAAGAGCGGATACCGTGAGCTTGCAAAGCATTTTTCCGAGAGCACCGAAACCTGTCTTGTAGGCTTCAAGCTCAACAACACGGTAACGGAAAACGGCACTGTTTCCCGAGGTATTTGCACAGTTGAGGACGGCTATCTCAAGAAGGTTGTTGAAACACACGAGATTCCCTTTAACAACGATTATCCCGAAGACACAATAGCTTCAATGAATATGTGGGGACTTATGCCTTCCTTCTTTAACGAGCTTGAGGTTGGCTTTGAAAAATTCCTTGCCGAAAAGGGTACGGAGATGAAGAGCGAGTATCTGCTTCCCTTTGTTGTTGACGAGATGATCCAAAACAAGGGCGAAAAGGTTAAGGTTCTCACCGCCACCGACAAGTGGTACGGTGTTACATACAAGGAAGACAAGCCTTCTGTTGTCAATGCCATTGCAGACTACTGCAAGAAGGGGTTATACTCCAAGTTTGACTGATTTTTTAATTTTTATTTTGCAGGGGACGATGCCCACATCGTCCGCTTTCGTTCTTTTTCAGTTACTTTTAAAGATACTTTAATGTATCGCAAGGAGGTTTCGTCCGTTGCGACGGACGAGTAACTTTGTCCCAAGCGACAAAGTAACCAAAACGCTTCCGCTCATCGTCGTGACTTTTGAGGTCACGACTCGCCGCGGGGCTAATTAATACACTAACCGATTCTGTACGTCGTCGGTGCGCCCTGTCCATCGCTCGCTTACGCTCGAATGGGCTGCAGTGCTAAGGCTATCGTGTTCTGTTGGTCTAAAACGAGGGTGTGGGGATAGTGATTGTGAGCAGGCTGTACTTCCTCGGTGACGCCTTACTGCACACAAATTTGGAAGCACTACTCACGGACAAGCTTTGCAACAAACCCCAACTTTTTACTGTGCAAATCCAAGCACCACGCCAAAAAGAGGGTGGAAGGCTCCCCGCCGTGGAGGGAAGTCAGCGGAGGTCGGGAGCAGTGCCTGACGGTACGTACCACCCGACACACGGAGCCCTTAGTCTCCGTGTGTCGCAATCAGCACAGAGATAATATCCCCGACCGAGCCATCCCTCCGTTGAGGGGGCTGTTTTGATACTTTTCCAGAGGGAAAAGTATGGCTCGCTCGTCGCAACGAGCGAAATTCCCCTAAGTTACATTAAGTATCTCAAACGGGTCGATGTGGGCATCGACCCCTACGAAAAAGGAGAAGAGAGTAAGTATGCCTCGTCCGTCGCAACGGGCGAAACCTTCTTGCGATACATAAAGTATCTTTAAAAAAGAAAAAAAGAAAAAAGAATAAAATAATCCCCAAAACCCCTTGACATATGTAAAAAACAGTAGTATAATTTATCACGTTATCACTTTACCGAAATAAAGCGATAAAGCAAAACGATAAGAAAAAATAGTAAAAATAAAGTAAAATGCAATAACCCATCGGAGGAAAAGAGAAAATTGAGTATCAGAAGAAAAAACATTCCCGACGGTATGAGGGATATGATTTATGCCGAAAATAAAGCGGTGCAAAGCCTCGGCGAAAAGGTGTGCGCACTGTATGAAAAAAGAGGCTATGGCTGTGTTGTAACGCCTGCTTTGGAATATTATGACGTGTTCAACTTCGACAGCCAGACTATCCCCGAGGAAAATATGTTCAAGCTTACCGACAAAAGCGGAAGACTTGTTGTTATGCGTCCCGATAATACAACGCCTATGGCAAGAATTGCGGCAACACGTCTTAAAAACGCTCCCCGTCCTCTGAAGCTGTACTATAACCAGAACGTGTTCAGAATTTCCAAGGACTATTCGGGCAAGAGAAGCGAATTTGCTCAGACCGGTATTGAAATATTCGGCGGAGATACGCTTCGTTCCGATATTGAAGCGGTGGTTACGGCTTTGCGTACCCTTCGTGAAATCAGCCAGTTTTACGGCGGTAATGTCAACTATAAGCTTGAATTGGGACACGCTCATTTCTGCAAGGCTCTTTTGGATGCGGCAAAGCTTTCCGATGAAGCAAGAGAGCTTGTGACTAAGTACATCGGTGCCAAAAACTCCTCCTCACTTGAGGTTTTGGGGGCTGATGACAAGCTTGATACCGATTTTATGGAAAAAATCCGCAAAATCCCCCGTCTTTACGGCTCGAAAAATGTTATAGACAAGGCAAGAGAGCTGTGCTCGGGCGTTGAAAATGCCAAGGAAGCACTTGACTATCTTGAAGCTATTTACGATATTCTTGACGAAAACGGCTTTTCCGAGAACATTTCCATCGACCTTGCCACCGTCAATGATATGGACTACTACACAGGTGTTGTGTTCAGAGGCTACATTGACTACACGGGCGAGGCGGTGCTCGGTGGCGGAAGGTACGACAATCTTATGTCAAACTTCGGCGAAAGCGAGGGTGCGACAGGCTTCGGTGTAAACCTCAGCGTTGTATCGGACAAGCTTACAAGGGCTGTGGGCATTTCACAGCAGGCTGAAAAGAAGGTGCTTGTTCACTACGGCGACACAGGTCTTCTTTCAAAGGCGCTTAATTACATTGAAAACTGCGGTGACGTGTGTATGCTCAGCTGTTTTGAAAATGCCGACGAGTGCGTCGAATATGCAAAGCAGGGCAAAATCTCAAAGGTTGTTGAGGTAACACGGGGCGGTATTTCGGAGGTGTGGTCGATATGATAAGAATTGCACTTACTAAGGGAAGAATTGAAGAAAAGGCAGTTGAAATCTTCGAGAAAATCGGCTTTGACTGCACCGAGCTTCACAACAAGGGAAGAAAGTTATTCTTTAACATCGGCGAGGGTGTTGAGGTTGTGCTTGCAAAGGCAAACGATGTTGTGACCTACGTTGACCACGGTGTATGCGACATGGGCGTTGTGGGCAAGGACACAATCATGGAAATGGGCAGAAACTTATACGAGTGCCTTGACCTTGGCTTTGGCAAATGCCGTTTTGCTCTTGCCTGCAAAAAGGGCGAGGATTTCTTTACGGGCTACGGTCACAGAATTGTGGCTTCAAAATATCCCAACGTAACAAAGGAATATTTCAGAGGACAGGGACTTGACGTTGAGGTTGTAAAAATCGACGGCTCGGTTGAGCTTGCACCGCTTCTCGGTCTTTCCGACGGTATTGTGGACATTGTTGAAACAGGCTCTACTTTAAAGGAAAACGGTCTTGAGGTGGTGCGTGACGTTGCTCCCATCAGTGCAAGGCTGATTGTAAATCCTGCCAGCCTTAAGCTTAAGAAAAACGGTATTGACAAGATTATAGACAGCATTGCTGAGGTGATTTAGTCGGCGAGGTACGCCCCGCGGCGAATGTCGTAGCCAACTGTGGATAATATTATACCATAGGTGCTCGTAAAGGCTGTTTGACCGCCATAAACGCAAGCGGTCAAAACTACTCTTGTTCGTTCTGTGAACAGGTGGTTTTATGCGCAAAATTGCCGTCACGACAGCCATAAATCAAAGTTGTCGCGACTACTTTTGAGTATTAAAAAAAGAAAAAAGAAAAACAGAAAAGAGAAAAACTATGCTTAACATATTTAAATTAGGAACAAAAGAATGTGACGAATTTTTGGGTAAGCTTTCAAAAAGAGCCGCAAGCCCCGAAAAATGGGTAATCGACACGGTAAACGAAATACTTGACAACGTGAGATTAAACGGCGACAAGGCGGTACTTGAATACACCGAAAAATTCGACAAGGTGAGCCTTACCCCCGACACACTTGAAATGTCAAAGGCTGACCTTGAAAAAGCTGCCGAGGGCATCGACAAGGATTTGTACGACACCATGGTAAAGGCGGCGGAAAACATTCGCAAATACCACGAAAAGCAGCTTCGCAAGACATTTTTCATGGACGAGGACAAGGACAAAACCATCGGCATGAGAATTACGCCCATGAGACGTGCAGGCATTTATGTACCCGGCGGAAGTGCGGCATATCCTTCAAGTGTGCTTATGAACTGTATTCCTGCCAAGGTTGCAGGCGTCAAGGAAATTATTATGACAACACCTCTTCGTGACGGCAAAATTCCTGCACCTGTTGCGGCGGCGGCACTTATTTCGGGGGTTGACAGAGTGTTCCTTTGCGGAGGAGCACAGGCGGTTGCGGCACTTGCTTACGGAACGGAAACGATTCCTCAGGTTGACGTAATTGCAGGTCCCGGCAACGTATTTGTTGCAACGGCAAAAAGGCTTGTTTACGGCACTGTTGACATTGACATGATAGCAGGTCCAAGTGAAGTGCTTGTTGTGGCGGACGAGAGCGCAAATCCTGCCTATGTTGCGGCGGATTTACTGTCTCAGGCAGAGCACGACGCACTTGCTTCAAGCGTACTTGTGACAGACAGCGAGGAGCTTGCAAAGAAGGTATCACAGGAGCTTGACAGACAGCTTGTCACTCTTGAAAGAAACGAAATTGCAGGAAAATCCGTTGACAGCTTCGGTGCGGCAATTGTATGTAAAAATATGGACGATGCCTTTGAAATGGCCAACAGCATTGCACCCGAGCACTTGGAGGTTTTGACAAAAAATCCCATGGCTGACCTTGACAAGGTGAGAAACGCAGGCTCTATTTTCCTCGGCGAGTATTCGCCCGAGCCTCTCGGCGACTATTTTGCAGGCACAAACCACGTGCTTCCCACCAACGGCACAGCCCGTTTTGCTTCGCCCTTATCCGTTGACACCTTTATCAAAAAGTCGGGAGTTATTTTCTATTCCCGTGACGGTCTCAAAGCCTACAAGGACGACATTATCCGTTTTGCCGAAAGTGAAGGCTTGACGGCTCATGCTAATTCCGTCAAAGTTCGCTTCTAAAGTTACTTTATGTTTGGTAAGGAGTTTCGCTCGTTGCGACGAGCGAGGAGTAACTTTTATGTATCTTAGGAGTGTTTCGCCTCTGCGGAGGCGACCATCTTTTGACCAAAGCGTCAAAAGAAGGCAAAAGCGCTTCCGCTCATCGTCGTGACTTTTGAGGTCACGACTCGCCGCGGGGCTAATAAATACACTAACCGATTCAGTACGTCGTCGGTGCGCCCTGTCCATCGCTCGCTTACGCTCGAATGGGCTGCAGTGCTAAGATAATCGGGTACTGTGGGACTAAACCGAGGGCGTGGGGATAGTGACTGTGAGCAAGCTATTATTCCTCAGTGACAGCCTACTGTGCACAAAATTGGAAGCACATCTCACGGACAAGCTTTGCAACAAACCCCAAACTTTTTATCGGTGCCAATCCAAGCACTACGCCAAAATGAGGGTGGAAGGCTCCCCGCCGTGGAGGGAAGTCAGCGGAGGTCGGGAGCACTACCTGATGGTACGAACTACCCGACCGTCGGAGGCCTTAATCTCCGACGGTCGCAATTAGCACAGAGATAACTCCCCCGACCGAGCCATCCCTCCGTTGAGGGGGCTGTTTTGATACTTTTCCAGAGGGAAAAGTATGACTCGCTCTCCGCAGAGAGCGAAATTCTCCTGCGTTACATAAAGTAACTTAAAAAGTAACTAAAAAAAAGAAGGAAACAAAAAAAATTACTGCCTTCACAAACGTAAAGACAGTAAAAAATAATAAAAACGGTAAAAATGAATATAAAGTATCTTACTCCCACTTGACCGAAATTTCTTTTCCCAGCGCAAAGGAATAAAGATATGCACCGCTGACCTTGCAGCCCGTCATTTCCTCAACGGCACGACAGTAGTAGTAAAGCTGAGACTTGTGCCTTGAAATAAGCTTTTCTTCACCGTCCTTGCCGAAAACTCTGTCGGTTTTAAAATCAACAACGGTGTAACTGCCGTCGGCGTTTCTGAAGAATAAGTCAATAACTCCCTGCACAAGTATTTCACGGGAAAGACCGTCCTCTTCCTTTGTAACGTCACCAAATGAGCCGACCTCAAGATTGAATCGCTGTTCACGGTAAACCTCGGTGCTGTTTTGGATAAGCCTGTAAAAATCTCCCTTGAAAAACTGCTCCAGCTTGTGTAAGTCAAGCATACCCTTCTGCTCCGAGGTGATAAAGCCCTGCTGTGCAAGCCTTGATGCTTCTTTTTTTATGCCGTCACCGTCACGGCAGGCATCGTATGAGGCAAACTGCATAAACATATGCATCGCCGTACCCTTTTCGGCACCGTCTGCACCGGATTTTTCACACAGAAAGTCGGGGATTTTCTTTTGTACCCTGTCCTCAAGACTTATAACCTGCTGAGGTACTTCCCTCTCGGATTTGCCGTCAACGTCAAGGTCTGACATTTTGTCGTCAATAAGCCCTGTTTTCAGCATGGAAACGGTAAGCTTTGCAGGCACCTCTGTGTTGCCTGAATATGTAAATGAGCCGTCTTCCGTCAGCTTTTTGTAGTAACTGTCATCAATAGCCTTGTTTTCAGACGCCCACTCGTCACACTCCTGTCGGGTTTCTGACATAAGCATATCAACAGCTCTCTCGCAGGGAATGTATGAGGCAGTAAAACAGCTTGAAATGTTGTCCTGCATACTTTCAGACGCCGCCGCACCGCAGTCAAGATATAATCCGAGACACGCCTTTTCCTGTATAACGGCAGGCAAAAGCATACCGAGAAAGCTTGTGGCATCGGAATATCTTCCGAGAAAATGTGCCGTTTTTGCATCGGAAATCACCTTGTCGGGACTTTTGGTGCATACGCCCGTCATAAAAAGATAGTCCCTTGCTCGGGTAAGAGCAACATAGAGGATTCGTGTTTCCTCCTTGCCCGATTCAATGTCAATTTCGTCGCCGATAAGCTTTTTGAAGAGGGTTGTCACACGTACACTGCAGGTGTCGGTTTCGGTAGATGTCATCTCGGCGGTATCGCATAAAACGCAGGCTGTGCCTGTTTTTGATGAAAACACAAGGTGCTGCTTTTCGTCGGTCTTGTTGAACTTTCTCGAAAGGTCGCTGACAAAGCACACGGGAAATTCAAGTCCCTTTGAGGCGTGCACCGTCATAAGACGCACACACTTGTCGCCCGTCTGCCGCTCCGCCTTTATGTCGTCCTTTTCCATAGAGCCGTTTACATAGTCTATAAACGCACCTACTCCGTGGAAGGAGGTTTTGTTAAAGGACAACGCCATCTCGTATAATTTAAGTAAGTTTCTTCTTGCACTTTCGCCGTCGTCTGTAAACATCGGACTTACACAGTAGTTTAAAAGTCCCATATCGCAAAACAGCTTCCACATAAGCTCGGACGCACTTTTGCCCCTTGAAAAACTCCTGTACTGCGTCACCTTTTCCACAAATTCACGGCACTTTTCCCGTAACGCCTCATCAAAAGCCTCAGGCATACGTGAAAATTCTTCGTCATCCTTACAGCATTGTGCATACCTTTTTACGCCGTTGTACAGCTTTATTTTTCGGTAAACCGCCTTTATTGTGCACAGCTCGTCGTCTGTAAATGCCCCTGCAAAGGAGCGCATAAAGCCTGCAAGAGGAATGTCCCGCAAGGGATTGTCAATGCTTTTAAGTATGCACATACAAAGCTGTATTTCCTTTTTGCCGTAAAAGCTCTCGCCAACGTCGCTGAATACAGGTATGCCCTTTGCCGAAAATACGCTCTCGAAGGTTTTAAGAGCAGCCTTTGACCTTGCCAGCACCGCAACACTGCCGTAGGAAAACATATTTCCGTCACTGTCACGGTAAGAAGGATTGTTGATAATCTCTTTAATTTTGTCCGCAATCACAGCCGCTTCAAGCTGGTCGCTTGACAGGTGAACGCCTGCAATTTCCTTGTCATAGTAGGTCAAAAGAAGATGCGTCTTTGCATTTACGGGAATCTGCTCGGGGCGAGAAAAAACAAGCTCGTCCCCTTTGAGATAATAGTCCGCCATAAGCTTTCTGAAAAGGAAGTTTGAAAAATCCACAACACTCTTGCTGCATCTGAAGTTGTTGCTCATAAAAATACGCTTTGTGCAGCCGTCCCCGGACACGTCAGAAAATGAGTCTCTGTAGCCCATAAAAATGTCGGGACTTGCACCTCTGAAGCGGTAAATGCTCTGCTTTATGTCGCCCACCATAAACCTTGACTTTTCAATGCCCTCGTCACTTTCACGGGAAATGGCACGGAAAATCATATCCTGAAGGGGATTTACGTCCTGATATTCGTCAATGTATATTTCCCTGAAGCTTTCACGAAGGCTCTGTGCAAGGCTCGTGACACGAAAAGGCTCTGTGCTTTCAACAAGCAGCTTCAACGTCAGCCTTTCGCAGTCGGAAAACTCTATAATGCCCAGCTTTTTCTTGCGAGAAGCAAGCTTTTCGTCAAACCTTCTGACAAGGTCGAAAAGACACCCCAGCACCTTTGCCGTGTCAGCCGCACTCTTCTTTAAAAGCTCCTCGTCGGCTGTGTAAAAATCGCCGTAAAAGCCTTTGATGCCGTCGCAGAACAGCTTCTTTGAATTTTTCACAAGCTCCTTGATTTCGTCATTGCCGCACTTTCTTACAGCCGAAAGTCCCGATGCCTTGTACTCTTCAAGCACCTGTCTTACCGCCGTGTAGCCTTTGTCAGCCTGTGCCAAAACATTACGGGCAAAATCCTGCTCCTGCAAAAGTGCGGGAAGGTATTTTTCATGCAAAACCTCATCGGAGGCACACGCCTTAATCAGCTTTTCAAAGCCGTCACGGGTGTCCTCAAAGAATTTTACCGTCTTTTCCTTTAAAATTTTGCCAAAATCCGAGTGGAAAAACTCTTCGCACTCGTAAACCTGCCTGTAGCCGTCAATAACATCACGGCAGTATTTGTCAATGTCGGGAAGATTTGTTAAATTGCGGTGCAGATTAAGGAGAGTTTCAATAAAACCGTTGTCATTTTTCGCCCCCGAAAAAATCTCGTACGCCGTGAGAAATACACCGTTTGCACCGTCTGTGTCAAAAGCCTCTTCCACAACCTCGCCGATGATTTTCTGCTTGATGACGCTCATTTCCGTCTCGTCGCTTATTCTCACCGAGGCAGAAAGACCTGCCTTGTGGAAGTTTGTCCTTACAATTTCGTAGCAGAAGGAGTTGATGGTGCTTATCTTTGCAAGGGGCAACAATGCAAGATTTCGTGCAATCTTCTTGTTTTCGGGACACTCCTTTGCCCTGTCGGTAAGCTTTTTTCTCATTCTGTCGGACAGCTCTTTTGCGGCGGCATTGGTAAAGGTAACAATAAGAAAATCGTTTATGGTGCAATCGTCGCTCTCGTCGCAGATTCGCTCTAAGATTCTCTGCGTCAGCACCGCCGTCTTGCCGCTGCCTGCACCTGCACTTATAATAAGGGAGCTATCCCTTATGTCTATGGCACTTTTCTGGCTTTCTGTAAGATTCATAAAAGATGGCTCCCCTCGGTATTTAATTTAATTATGATTTATTACAGCTTTACTTCGTCGTTTTCGTCCTTTTGTCTTATAACAAGCTTAATGGGCGTGCCCTCAAAGCCAAAGACCTCACGAAGCTTGTTTTCGATGTATCTCTGATAGGAGAAATGGAACAGCTCCGCATCGTTTACAAACATAACAAAGGTAGGCGCTTTTATGCCCGTCTGAGTCATATAGTAAATCTTCAGACGTCTGCCCTTGTCGGTAGGCGGAGGAGTACGGGTTGTGGCATCAACAAGAACATCGTTGAGCATACCCGTGGAAATACGCATGGAGCTTTGGTCGTTGACATAGTTGATAAGCTCGTAAATGCGCTCAACCCTCTGACCTGTCTTTGCCGAAATAAATACTATCGGTGCATACGTCATATATGACAGCGCATCGTAAACCTCTTTGCGGTAGTTGTCCATGGTGTGGGTGTCCTTTTCCACAAGGTCCCACTTGTTTATGACAATTATGCACGCCTTGCCGCTTTCGTGGGCAATACCTGCAACACGCTCGTCCTGAGCCGTAACGCCCTCTGTGGCATCTATAACAATAAGACAAACGTCCGCCCTGTCAACTGCCATTTCGGCACGTAAAATAGAATATTTTTCTATGCTGTCATTGATTTTACCTGTTTTGCGTATGCCTGCCGTGTCGATAAAGACGTAGCGACCAAACTCGTTTTCAATGTCCGAGTCAATGGCATCTCTTGTTGTACCTGCAATGTTGGAGACAATCATTCTCTCCTTGCCAAGCACGTGGTTTACAAGTGAGCTTTTTCCTGCGTTAGGTCTGCCTATTACCGCAACCTTGATTCTGTCGTCGTCCTCGTCTTCTTCGATTTCCTCAGGCAGAATACCGCAAAGATGCTCTAAAATGTCGCCTGTTCCGCTGCCGTGTACCGAAGAAACAGCAAAGGGATCGCCAAGTCCAAGCTCGTAAAATTCGTAAAATTCAGCAGGAAGCGCTCCCACCGAGTCCACCTTGTTTACACATAAAACCACAGGCTTTGTGCATTTTCTGAGCATTGTTGCAATTTCTCTGTCGTCTGCCGTCACGCCTGCATGGATATCCGTCATAAAAATGATGGCATCGGCGGAATCAATGGCAATCTGCGCCTGATTCTTTATGTGTGACATAATTATATCGTTGGTGTCAGGCTCGATACCGCCTGTGTCGATAAGCATAAATTTTCTGCCGCACCACTCTACCTCGTAGTACAGCCTGTCTCTTGTGACACCGGGTGTGTCCTCAACAATGGCAATTCTCTTTCCTGCCAGCTTGTTGAAAAACGTACTTTTGCCAACATTTGGTCTTCCCACGATGGCAACTATTGGTTTTGACATAGGGCTTTCCCCCTTTTTTAGTTAGTTTGTGTAACGTGTTTATTATTTTTATTTTAAAAAGCATGAAACTTTATTGTTTCTTTGGAGTATTTCGCCGTCTGCGGACGGAGAGGACGTGCCGCCTTTCCCTCTTTTCCTTTTTCGTAGGGGACGATGCCCATATCGTCCCGTTTTTTTAGTTACATTATGTATCGCAGGGAGGTTTCGTAGCCTGCGGGCTCCGACCTTCTTTTGACCCGCCTCAAAAGAAGGCAAAAACGCTCCCCTCAATGGAGGAGTCCTCGGTGTGCACAAGGATAAAATGGTGGGTACAGCACTCAAAACAAACTTTCTGCTAACCCGCACACCTGCGGATTTCCTCCAGCCGGGGAGGCTTCCACCTTTCTTTAGCTGTAGTGCAATGTGTTTCTTTTGATTTACAGTGATACTTTTTGCTCTCTGCTGAAGGTAAGTGTAATTTTAACAGTGTTATAATACTCGAAGAGTGCAGCTTTTTTTATGTTCGCCAAGCGAGAACACCAACTTACTGCCACATTGTTGCTGTACTGCTTATTAAAGTGGAAGCACATCTCACGGACAAGCTTTGCAACAAACCCCAACTTTTTATCTGTGCAAATCCACGCACTACACCCAAATGAGAGAGGAAGGCTCCCCGCCGTGGAGGGAAGTCAGCGGAGGTCGGGAGCACTACCTGACAGAATGTACTACCCGACCGTCGGAGTCCTTAATCTCCGACGGTCGCAATTAGCACCGAGAAAATATCCCCGACCGAGCCATCCCTCCGTTGAGGGGGCTGTTTTGGTACTTTTCCAGGGGGAAAAGTATGGCTCGCTCTCCGCAGAGAGCGAAACCTCCCTGCGATACATTAAGTAACTAAAAAAGAAAAAAAGAAAAAAAGAAAAAAACAAAACATTAACTCACAATCCTAACGCCGCATCCACAAATTCATAGCCGTCGCATGGAACAACAGTAATTTCCACACCCAGCTTTTGTGACAGCTCGTCAACGCTCATATTGTCAAGGAATAAATCGCCCTCGTGACGCAGCATAACCGTGGGAATAAGAAGCTGTCCGTAAAGCTCCTCGTCCTTTAAACGGTCATACAAATCCTGTCCCACAAGAAGACCTGCCACCGTCACCGAATGACCGAAAAACTCGTTTTCCGCCATATACACCTTAAAGGTAAGACCTTCAAAGCTTTCTTCCAGCTTCTTCGCCATACGGCTGATGAAACCGTACGCCGCCTTTCCTGTCACGGCAGAAATACATCTGGGCTTGTCAAGCCTGAAGCCGTCTTCAAGCAATTCTTCTATACGGTCATATGTTTCATTGTTCTGACTTCTAATAAGACCTACGCCGTTGTCAAGCTGAGGATAGCCGTCGTAATAATCCTCGTCAGGCACATCAAGCTCTGCCTTAAGATACCATTCGTCGGCACACTGTACAATTCTGTGACCTGTTTTTTGTTCAAATTCACGGCGTTTTTTGTCTACAAGAGCAATAACCTCGGCTGCATCTTCCTTTGAAAAATCCTGTAAAGGATACAGACCTTCCCTGTGCTTAGTAAGTCCCGAGGGTACAACCGCAATACTTTCAACGCTTGGAAAATATGCTGCCAAATCGTCAAGAGTTTTTTCAAGCTCTTTGCCGTCATTCAAGCCCTTGCACAGAACAATCTGACAGTTCATACTGATTCCGCCGTCACGGAAGGTGTCCATATGGCGAAGACTGTCCCCTGCAAAGCGGTTGTTGAGCATCTTGCAGCGTAAATCCTTGTTGGTGGTGTGAACGGAAATATTGATGGGGGAAATTCTCATTTTAACAAGCCTTGCCGCCTCATCGTCGGACATATTTGTAAGCGTCACGTAATTTCCGTAGAAAAATGACATTCTTGAGTCATCGTCCTTGAAGTAGCACATAGGACGCATACCTTTTGGGTTCTGGTCAATAAAGCAGAACACGCACTTGTTGGTGCAGGAATGTTTTTCGTCCATAAGATAGGTTTCAAATTCAAGCCCCAAATCGTCATATTGAGGCTTTTTCACGGTAAAAAGCAAAGGAGCACCGTCACGCTCCACCTTTATGTCAAGCTTTTTCTCGGTGATGTAAAACCTGTAGTCAAGCACGTCACGTATTTCGTTGCCGTTTACCGACACAAGAACATCGCCTGCCGTAATACCCGCCTTTTCGGCGATGGATTTTTTTTCGATACCCGTAATTTTTACCATGCTTTCACCAGCCCTTCAAAAACAAAGCTCTGCAACACAACGGCAAAAGTGCCTCATTACGGCAAAAACCTTGCATTGCAAAATAAAAAGAGCATCTTCGTCAACAAAGCAAAAAGGAAGGTGATGCTCAAAACGGCAAAACCTTCCCTTATTTCGCTAAAGATGCGCCACGGTACAAGGACAGCTTACGCTTCCTGTACTTTTTCTTCAGAGGAAATGTATTCCTTGCCGGCGTATGTTCCGCAGTTCTTGCAAACTCTGTGTGAAAGAATAAATTCTCCGCACTTAGGGCACTTTGTCATGCCGGGCAAGCCAAGCTTCCATACATTGCTGCGTCTCTTGTCGCGTCTCGCCTTGGAGACCTTTCTCTTCGGTACTGCCATTTTTCGGCACCTCCTAAATCTGTAAATTATTAAACATATTCAAAGCAAAGACTATTTTACTACTTTTCTTGATAATTGTCAAGTAGTTTTTTCAAATCTGTCAGTCGGTTTCCTCTCTGAGGCATCGTGCAGGAGCATGCAGATACATTCAGGTCGGTTCCGCACACGGGACAAAGTCCCCGACAGTCTTCCCTGCATAAAACCCTTTGCGGAAGCGAGAGATAGAACAGAGTGCGGGCAGCCTCCGTCACGTCAAGTACACCGCCCGGTGCAATAACGTATTCTTCGCTGTCGTTGTCCTCGTCTCTTGTAATTCCGTAGGTTGCTTCTATGCAAAGCGTCTTTGTCAACTCTTTGGTACACCTTGCACAAGCACAGGTGTATTCGCCCTCAATCTTCAAATCAAGGGCAATATAGCTTTCCGCACCTGCTCTTCCCCTTGCCTTTTCGTACACTCTTGCGTGAACGTCAGGCTCATTTGCAAATTCAAACTCTGCCGAGTCCTCCTTCACGCCGTCAATGGGAAAATCAAGCACGATTTCCGAAAGCTCGCCGTTGTACAGCTTTGATACATCAACTCTGTCAGGCGAAAAAACGGTGCTGTTAGCCGTCAAGCTGTGATTCCTCATCACAACCGTCCTTTCCGACCGTACACGCATTTCTGCGGACAGTCACAAATGATATTATATACTAAAGTTTTACGTTTGTCAACAATTATACAAACTTTTTTGTGAACATTTTTTTAATTTTATCAAACATCAAGATTAGTAACGTACTTCGCATTCTTCTGAATAAAGTCACGTCTGGGCTCAACCTTTTCACCCATAAGAAGTGAGAAGGTTTCGTCCGCCTTGATGGCATCTTCAATGTCAACCCTGATGATAGTTCTTCTTTCGGGGTCCATGGTAGTTTCCCAAAGCTGGTCGTCGTTCATTTCACCAAGACCTTTGTATCTCTGGGTGTTTACTCCCGCGGTGCCGAGCTCTTCGATATACATATCTCTTTCTTCGTCCGAGAAGGCATATCTTACCTGCTTGCCCTTGTAAACCTTGTAAAGAGGAGGCATGGCACAGAAAATGTGTCCCTGCTCAATAAGAGGACGCATATGTCTGTAGAACAACGTCAGGAGCAGTGTTTTGATGTGAGCACCGTCAACGTCGGCATCGGCCATGATAATGATTTTGCCGTATCTCAGCTTTTCCATATCAAATTCTTCGCCCACGCCGCATCCGATGGCTATAATAATAGGCTTAATCTGCTCGCTGGAGAAAACTCTGTCAAGTCTTGCCTTTTCAACATTGAGAATTTTACCTCTCATGGCAAGAATTGCCTGGAAACGGCTGTCACGGCCAACCTTTGCAGTACCGCCCGCAGAGTCTCCTTCGACAAGGAACAGTTCGGATTCGTTGACGTCCTTTGTCTGACAGTCCGCAAGCTTGCCGGGAAGGCTTGTACCTTCAAGAGCCGACTTTCTTCTTGTAAGCTCTCTTGCCTTTCTTGCCGCTTCTCTTACTCTTGCCGACTGAATTGCCTTTTCAAGTATTGTTCTTCCCACCGCAGGATTTTCTTCAAGGTATTCACCCAGCTTTTCCTGCACAAGACTTTCAACAAGTCCCTTGATTTCAGCGTTGCCAAGCTTGCTCTTTGTCTGACCTTCAAACTGTGCTTCGGGAAGCTTTACGCTGACAATGGCACATATACCCTCTCTTGCATCCTCGCCCGAAAGATTCTTGTCGTCGGCCTTGAGATAGTTGTACTTTTTGCCGTATTCGTTAAGCACCTTTGTAAGGGAGTTCTTGAAGCCCGTTTCATGCATACCGCCCTCGATGGTGTTGATGTTGTTGGCAAAGGTAACAAGCGTTTCGTTGTAGGTATCGTTGTACTGAAGGGCAACCTCTATTGTAACATCGCCCTTTTTGCCTGCAACGTAAATAACGTCATCGTGAAGCATTTTTGCGTGCTTTTTGTTGTTGAGGAATTCAACGTAGCTCTTGATACCGCCCTCAAAGCAAAGCTCTGCGTGTCTCTTGTGCTCGTCCTTGACCTTGCCCATACCCTTTTCAAGAGTAAGGATGCCTTCTTCCATTTCCTCATCGTCTTCAACCTCGGCAACGTCCGAAAGCGTGCCCTCGTCACCTGTGATTTCAAGTGCCTCGTCCTCAATGTCACGAAGGTCGATAAGCTCAATTGTAAGACCTGCGTTGAGGAACGCCTGCTCACGAAGACGTGTTAATACTGTCTGATAGTCAAAAACAAGCTCGTCAAAAATCTCAGGATCGGGCTTAAAGCGAACGTAAAGACCGTGCTTTTCCGTCTCGCCCTCGTCCTTTATGGGACGTGCCACAACGCCTCTTTCAAAGCGTTCTGTCAATCTTCTTCCGCCGTGGCAGTTTTCAATTTCCGTCCATTCGCTAAGAGCATTTACAACAGACGCACCAACGCCGTGAAGACCGCCCGAAATTTTGTAGCCGTCTCCACCGAACTTACCGCCTGCATGAAGCACCGTGAATACAACTTCAACGGTGGGAATACCCATTTTAGGGTGAATACCGTTGGGCACACCTCTGCCGTTGTCCTGTACCGAAACGGAGTTGTCCTCGTGAAGAGTAACGGTGATTTTGTTACAAATACCTGCAAGAGCCTCGTCTATGGAGTTGTCCACAATTTCATAGATAAGGTGGTGCAGACCTCGAACAGACGTGGAACCGATGTACATACCCGGTCTTTTTCTAACCGCCTCAAGACCTTCAAGCACCTGAATCTGGCTTTCGTCGTATTCGTGAGCATTCTCGTCAACAGCCGAATCCTTCATGCTTACGGTATCGCTGAAGCCTTCCTTCACTTCTTCGTTTGTTGTGTTGAGATTGTTGTCATTCATGGTTTTGCTATTGCTCCTTGTCATATTTTAGCTTTGCTGAATTACTTTAAAATTACAGATGTGCGTTTTTACGCCTGAATCTGCCCTCTATTGCAGAGGTGGACAGCTGAGTCATATAGACCAGCTCCTTTCTGCCGTTTGTGCACAGCACAAAGGATTTGGGAATATCGTAGCCCACCGAGATAAGATGACCTTCGCTTTCGCTTTTTGACAGAAAACGCTTGGTGTCCGTCTTGGTGCTTGAGGTGTCAAGATCGAAAATTCCCAGTATTTCGCTTTTTTCCACAATCTGCGTTCCCCCGATATTTATAAAGGGATTGCTTCTGCTGTCCTTAAAATTCATTGTTGTACCCTTTTCAGATAATCAAATGTTGTATTTTCCGCCGTCAACAAGAATAATCCTTCTTCCCTCAATTTCGGGAATGGAGGCCTTGTCGCAGGCAGTTATGATGCACTGTCTTGCTTCAAGCATTCTGCACAGTCTGTAACGGCGCTCGTTGTCAAGCTCGCTGAACAGGTCGTCAAGCAGAAAAACGGGATACTCCGCACATTTTTCCTTTACGATTTCGCCCTCCGCCATTTTTATGGCAAGCACTGCGCTTCTTTGCTGTCCCTGAGAGCCGAAGGTTCTTGCGGCATATGAGGCGGCACTTGAAAAAACATTGTCATCGGCGTCATTGCCGTCATCGTCGTCGCAAGCCTTGCATATTGCCTCTGTGATGTCACGGTTTCCCTCGTTTTTTGAAATATAAATCACAAGCTCGTCCCTGTGAGGACCGTTTGACGTTCTGCCAAGCTCGGCATCCCGCCGTGAGCTTTTTTTGTACATCTCGTAAAGTGCATCGCAGCACGCCTTTTCGTCAGACAAATCCTCCGCCTGTACCCTGCTGACATACTTTACAAACAGACCTTCGTTTCCGCCTGCTATTTTTTCGTAGGCATCACAAGCATATCTGCACAGGCTTTCACAGTAAAGCCCTCTTTGCTTTATAATCACACCGCCTGCCGAGGCAAGCTGACAGTTGAGCACGTCAAGATAGTCAAAGTCAACCTTCTGACCTCTGATTTTTGCATTTTTAAGATAGTTGTTACGCTGGGCAAGTATTTTTGAGTACTGATTGAGTGCTCTGACAAAGCCCGGTCTTATCTGACACAGGGCGATATCCACAAGCCTTCGCCTCTCCTCGGGAGCACCCTTTACCAGCTCTAAGTGGTCGGGAGTAAACAGCACCGCCCTGAAGTTGCCCAAAAACTCCGAGGCTCTGTCAACGGCATTTCCTTCAACGAACATTGCCTTTTTTGCACCCTGTCCGCTGTTCATAAAGCTGACCGACATATTTCTTCCTTTGACATTGGCTTCATCAAAGCATATACCGACTCTTGCAAAATCCTCGCCGTGTTTTATAAAATCCCTTTCCGACTTTGTGCGAAAGCTTTTTCCTGCGGCAAAAAGATAAATTGCCTCTAAGGTATTTGTCTTGCCTGCGGCATTTGAGCCGTACAGCACATTGAGACCGTCTGAAAATTCGGGGGGATTTTCACACAGGTTGCGGAAATTTTCCGTCTGAAGAAAATTCAGCTTCATTAATTTTCACAACCCTTGTTTTTGTGGATAATCGTGCCGAAGAGAAACTTGGGAAGCTTCATCATTCTGCCGATTCTCGTGGGCATGCACAGCAGTCTGTAAAACCATTCAAGGTTGGTTTTAAGGAAGAATTTGGGTGCTCTTTTTGCAACACCTGCAAAAACGTCCAAAGTGCCTCCCAGACCTGCTGCAAAATTTACATTAAGTTTATCTCTGTTATCGAAAATCCACTTTTCCTGCTTGGGTGCACCGAGGCACACAAAGAGAATTTTCGCTCCGCTGTTATTAATCTGGTCAATAATGCCGTCAACGTCATTTTCGGTAAAATAGCCGTCACGTGTGCCCACAATATTAAGTCCCTTATATTTTTCCTTCAGCTTTTGAGCCGCAACAACCGACACCGCTTCTCTTTCCTCGGTCTTTTTACCGCCGCCGAAAAAGAACACGCCGTCGCCCGTCTGTGCCGCATATTCCATCAGCTTTTCGGCAACCTCACAGCCGGGAACCTTTTGTTTCAAGGGTGTTTTTAAGATTTTTGCCGCATAAACCACGCCTATTCCGTCGGGAATAACAAGGTCTGCGGAATTAATAACCTTATACAGTTCTTTATTTTCGATACAGCCCTGCACAATTTCGGAGTTGGGTGTAAACATAACCGACACCCCGTCGTTTTTTACAAGGTCTTTAACCTTTTCCATAGCCTCGTCAAAGGTGACATCATCAAAATATACCCCTCTGACATTAACTTTTTTGTCCATTACATTTCTCCCGTAAAGTGACATTTTTCAATTTAGAACATACTTATGCAACACTATAATATCACATTTCAACCCAAAAGTAAATAGGTAACGATATTTGTTTACTTTTTATCTTAGTTTTTCTTTATTTTACAAGGGTTTTCACTCTATTTTCAAGGCGGTTTTATGATTGTAATTGAGATAGTTTTATGTATCTTTGGGGAGTTTCGCCGTCTCATACTTTTCCCTATTCTTTTTTCGTAGGGGACGATGCCCACATCGTCCCGTTTTATTAAGTTACTTTATGTATCTCAGGGGAATTTCGCTCGTTGCGACGAGCGAGCCATACTTTTCCCTCTGGAAAAGTATCAAAACAGCCCCCTCAACGGAGGGATGGCTCGGTCGGGGATATTATCATTGTGCTGATTGCGACCGTCGGAGATTAAGGACTCCGACGGTCGGGTAGTTCGTCCCGTCAGGCACTGCTCCCGACCTCCGCTGACTTCCCTCCACGGCGGGGAGCCTTCCACCCTCATTTGGGTGTAGTGCGTGGATTTGCACAGATAAAAAGTTGGGGTTCGTTGCAAAGCTTGTCCGTGAGATGTGCTTCCACTTTAATAAGCAGTACAGCAACAATGGGGCAAAACAGCTTGCTCACAGTCACTATCCCCACACCCTCGGTTTTGACATACAGTACCCAATTATCTTAGCACTGCAGCCCATTCGAGCGTAAGCGAGCGATGGACAGGGCGTACCGACGACGTACTGAATCGGTTAGTGTATTGATTAGCCCCGCGGCGAGTCGTGACCTCAAAAGTCACGACGATGAGCGGAAGCGCTTTTGCCTTCTTTTGACGCTTTGGTCAAAAGAAGGTCGGAGCCCGCAGGCTCCGAAATCCCCTGCGTTACATTAAGTATCTTTAAAAGAAAACGGGACGATGGTGCATCGTCCCTTACGTAAAGAAAAAGAAAGAAAGAAAAAAGTAAAAATCAATAATCACCCCTGCGGTAAGATAGCATTACGGAATTGAGCACCGCTATAAACGCAACGCCAACATCGGCGAAAACCGCCTCCCACATTCCCGCAATGCCAAAAGCACCCAACAAAAGCACCGCCGCCTTGACAATAAGCGCAAAAATTATGTTGAAAAGTACAACTCTTTTTGTTGATGAAGCAATTTTCAACGCCTGCGCCAGCTTTGTCACCTCGTCTGTCATTAGTACAATGTCCGCCGCCTCAATTGCCGCATCCGAGCCAAGAGCTCCCATTGCAACTCCTATGTCGGCACAGGCAAGAACGGGTGCATCGTTAATTCCGTCGCCTGCGTAGATAAGTGTGGATTTTGCCTTCTGTTCACCCTTGATTTGCTCAAGCTTCGCTACCTTTTCGTCAGGCAAAAGCCTTGCAAAATATTCATCAACTCCTACCTGTGAGCAGACCGCCTTCGCCGTTTCTTCGCTGTCGCCCGTAAGCATTACCGTTCTTCGTATACCAAGCTTTTTAAGGGCGTGCAAAGCGGCTTTGCTGTCTTCTTTTATCTCGTCAGTTATGACAATACAGCCTGCATACCTGCCGTCAGCCGACACGTAAACCACCGTTCCGCCCTGAACTTTCGAGGCGATGTCAATGCCGTTTTCCTCCATAAGAGCGGCGTTTCCTGCAAGTATTTTCACACCGTCATACACCGCACCTACGCCGTAGCCCGACCTTTCCCACTGCTCGGAAACCTTGGATTTGTCAATTTCTCCGTCGTATTTTTTCATCACCGATTTTGCTATTGGGTGTCCCGAACGGCACTGAGCTGCGGCGGCATATTCCAGCACCCGATCCGATGTAAATCCGTTTGAAGTTACAATTTTCCGGACCGAAAAGCAGCCCTTGGTAAGCGTCCCCGTTTTGTCAAAAACCACCGTGTCAGCCTTGTTCAACGCCTCAAGATAGTTGCTTCCCTTTATGAGAATTCCCTTTTTCGACGCCATTCCGATACCCGAAAAATAGGCAAGAGGTACCGACACAACAAGGGCACATGGACAGGATACCACAAGAAAAACAAGTGCTCTGTGAAGCCACATTGTAAAGCTGTGTCCCGTAAATACAGGCGGAATAATCGCAAGAAGAAACGCAAGAATTACAACAGTCGGCGTGTAGTAACGGGCAAAGGTTGTGATGAAATTTTCGGTTTTCGCCTTCTTTTCCGAGGCGTTTTCCACAAGGCTTATTATTTTTGCCGCCGTTGACTGCCCGAAGGTCTTTGTCACCTTGATTTTGAGCACGCCCTGTATGTTTATACAGCCCGACAGTACCTCGTCGCCCTCGCCCACGTCACAAGGCACCGCCTCGCCTGTCAACGCCTTGGTGTCAAGACAGGATTGACCGCCGATTATAATGCCGTCAAGAGGGATTTTTTCTCCTGCATTTACCGTTACCGTCTCCCCTGCCGAAACCTGTGACGGGTGCACCGCTTGTTCCCTGCCGTCACGGATAACCCTTGCCGTGTCGGGGCGAAGGTCCATAAGGTCGGCTATGGATTTTCTCGACCGCCTCACCGACAGCTCCTGAAAGAATTCGCCGATTCTGTAAAACAGCATGACCGCTGCACCTTCAGGATATTCACCGATGGCAAACGCTCCGATTGTGGACAGGGACATAAGAAAATTCTCGTCAAAAACTCTGCCCCGTACTATGTTTTTTGCGGCTTTTGCCAAAATATCCGTACCCAGAACAAAGTATGCGGCAACAAAAAGTGCAAGTGAAAAGCCAAAGTGAAGACGTGTAAAACAGCGGAGCACCGCACCAACAGCAAACAGCACCGCTCCTGCCGTTATCCTTATAATCTCGCCCCTGACATCGTCACCGTTCTGTGCCGATTTGACAAAGCCGTCACCGTTTTCCTGTCTGTGTATGTGGTTATCGTCACATTCTTCGCCGTGGCAATGACAGCCGTTATCATCGTGGCAATGACAGGTGTCCGTGTCGCAGGAACAAACAGCCTGACCGTTTTCGGTGAAAAACTCAGAAAGCTCCAGAACAGCCACATCAGGCTCATGTTTTGTTACAACCGCTTTGATTTTGTCAAGTCCGCCGTCAAAAAACAGGTGCTCGCCCTCTACCGTCAACGTCTGCTTTATAAGATTTACCGAGGCTTGTTTTACGCCGTCAAGACCGCCAATCTCTCTTTCAATAAGAGCAGAGCAGTGGGGACAGTCAAGTCCCTTCAAAAGGTATTTCTTCTCCATAAATGTACTCCTTGCGAATGTTATTATATTTACGTAGTTGTTCAATCATTCAACTACGCCGTCGTAAATTACGGGCAAATTACTGCCCGCAGTACTTATAATATGAGTTATATATGTCCCAGATGCTCAAGTCCCATATCAATTATCAGCTTTACATGGTCATCTGACAGCGAATAGTAAACCGTCTGTGCCTGCTTGCGGAATTTCACAAGCCCCGACAGGCGAAGCTCCTTAAGCTGATGGGAAACGGCGGATTTTGTTATGCCCAGCAGTACAGCAAGGTCGCAAACGCACATTTCGCTTTGTTCAAGGGCATGGAGTATTTGTATTCTCGTGCCGTCGCCGAACATTTTGAACAGCGATGCAAGACTAAGGTAGGTGTCTTTATCACGAAGGCTGTTTTTTACTTTTTCCACTACGTCCTCATGTATGCTTTCGCAGTCGCAGGTGTAATTTTTTTCATCATACTGTGTCATTTTGTCGCCTCTCTACACATTAGTTGAGT
>JAZQFS010000119.1:0-31555 GCA_045539625.1 Eubacteriales bacterium
TGATGGTAATTGGATTTTTGATTATTATGATGCTGTATATTCAAAGACCGGGAATGCAGATGGGTTTATTTGGCCGTATGGAAGATAAACGCATTTTATCCTTAACTTGATATGAACTGCTGATAACTAACATTGGCATCCGGATTATACAGTCTTTTCAGTAAGATTGTCAAATTAATCGAACTAACAGAATTTGAAAGGTAGATATTGCATGTGGCTTTTACTCGCAGTACTGTCTGCGATGTTTGCAGCTTTTACATCTATACTTGCGAAGGTAGGCATAGAAGGAGTCAACTCAAATCTTGCAACAGCAATAAGAACCGTAGTAGTGGTTGTTATGGCTTGGATGATGGTGTTTCTCACCAATGCACACAATGGAATAACAGAAATCAGCAGAAGAAGTTGGCTGTTTCTGATTTTGTCGGGCTTGGCAACGGGAGCATCGTGGTTGTGTTATTATAAGGCGTTGCAGTTGGGTGATGCATCAAAAGTTGTACCTGTTGATAAATTAAGCGTTGTAATTACATTGGTTTTGGCATTTGTTTTTTTACATGAGCAGTTTACAATTAAATCGTTGATAGGTTGCATACTTGTTGGAATCGGAACAGTGGTAATGGTTCTTTAAATTCCTGTTTGTCTGTGTGTGTTTTTACTTAACGTGAACTGTATGGATATGTGGAATGTTGCCGAGAACAAAAAGCCTTCCCCTTGAGGGGAAGGTGTCAGCGATAGCTGACGGATGAGGTGGAAAAAAAGATTGCTTTCTCAATCTACACCTCACCACCGCTTGTGGCGGAGCCACACCTTGCGGAGAAGCCTTGGAAAGCTTGTATCTAAACCTTGTGTGGAGCATTTTAAGAAAACATAGGCATTTAAATTATATATTTTTTATATATTAATTTACTGTTATTGAAAGGGTCTAAAATGAAAAAAATAATATTTATTAGTCTAACTGCATTGTTGATTTTGGGTATTATATTGTTGACTCTGTTCTTAGGACTTAGAGGATTATTACAAGACAGTTATTTATCTAAAGAAGAAATATTTGATGCGGTTAATAGCAAATACGAGATAATAATGAGTGAAATACAGAAAGGCGATTTTAAAGAGACTAAAAGAATCAAAGGAATTATAAGAGTTAATGATAACGGTGAAGTAATCGAATTTGCTTGTAAAGGGAAGGGAAATGCTGTATCAGGAACTTATTACGGATTTTATTATACTGAGGATGATTTGCCCAAAGTATCGTTTTTGTATGTATTATTTACCGAAAAAGATTTAATTCCAAAGGATAATGGTTTTTGTTTTGATAAATATGATTATTATTACACAGAAAAAATACGAGATAATTTTTACTATTATGAATTACATTATTAAAAATCAAGGAACACATTATGATAAGAAAAGCCACCCACAACGACATAACCCGAATTCTTGAAATATACAACTCTGCAAAAAACTTCATGCACACCCACGGTAACCCTAATCAGTGGAACGGCACATATCCCGATAAAGACCTGTTGAGAGCCGATGTTGAAAAGGGACACCTGTACGTTATGTATGATGAAAAGAACATGGTATATGCCTGCTTTGCACTTATCGGCGGAATAGATGCCACATACCTTGAAATCGACGGTAAATGGACAAGCGATGAGCCTTACGGCACAATACACCGTATAGCAGGTGACGGCACGGTGCACGGTGTTTTTGCTGAATGTGCGGCGTTTGCAAGAACACTTTACCGTCACCTGAGAGTAGATACCCACGAGGATAATAAGCCCATGCAAAGAGCAGTACTGCGTGATGGGTTTAAGTATGCAGGAATAATTCATCTTGAAAACGGCGATCCAAGACTTGCCTATGATTGGGTTTGTAAAGAGTAAAACTATAACGGCGTATGGAACTTTTTTCCGTTTTGTGCGTCATATTGTATGAAAAACAAAATATTGTAATAGGGGTGAAGTATATGAAGAAAAGTAAGCTTATTGCAGCAATGACCACACTTGCAGTAACAGTAACGGGAACTATGAGCTCCTGTATTTTTGATCCGTTTAAAAATCTTGCTGACGGTGTGTACGGTCCTCCTCCTTCACATAATAGAAATAAAGCTGAGAATAATGTGGCGGAGCCTGTGTACGGACCGCCCACGTCGGATAGCCTTGAGTCAGAGAAAAAAGGCGAAGACTCTGTGCTTTCTCCCGCCTTTGAATTTTCACCTGAAGAAAACGAGCCTGTAGATGTGTACGGACCTCCGCCCTCGGATTTGATTGAAGAGCCTGACGTAGAGCTTGAAGAAGAATTTGAGCCTGAGGAAAATGAGCCGGTGTGCGTGTACGGTCCTCCTCCGTCCTACTATGAAGAAGAGAAATGTGACGGTGAAGAAAATTGAAAATTCGTGAAATTAAAACACAGCACTTAAATCAGCTTGCCGATTACAGGGATAAGATTATAAATAATCCTCCCTTGAAAAATCTGTTTCTTGAGCTGACAATGCGCTGTAATGAAAACTGTATTCATTGCGGAAGTAAGTGCTCACAGTTCAGTGATGTAAAGGAACTGTCAACGGAACAGTATAAAAGAATCCTTGATGATATAAAACGTGACTTTGATGTATCAAAGTTTATGCTTAATATAACGGGCGGCGAGCCGCTGCTGCGTAAGGATTTCTTTGAAATTATGGACTATGCCAATAAGAGAGGCTATATTTGGGGAATGACAAGTAATGCCACGCTTATTGATGATGACGTGGCAGAAAAGCTCAGAAAAAGCGGTATGAGAACAATATCCGTAAGCCTTGACGGTCTGCCACATACCCACGATAGGCTTCGCGGTAAAAAGAACGCTTTTGACGAAGCAATGAGAGGAATAAAAGCCCTTGTTGATAACGGAGGCTTTGAGCACGTTGAGGTAACAACGGTTGTCAATCATCAGAATATAGGGGAGCTTGACGAGTTGTTCGATATGCTTTGCGGTATTGATATAGACTCATGGAGAGTTATTAATATTGAGCCTATCGGCAGGGCAAAACAGCACCCTGAGCTTGTGCTTTCACCTGACGAATACCGATATATGTTCAACTACATAAAGAATAAACGCCTTGAAGGGTATCCTGTCTGCTACGGTTGCAGTCATTTTCTAGGACTTGATTATGAAAAGACGGTGCGTGACTGGTATTTTCTGTGTAACGCAGGACTTTATACGGCAAGTATAACATCACAGGGGGATATAATAGCCTGCCTTGATATAGAAAGACGCCCGGAGCTTGTGCAAGGTAATATCCTGACCGATAATTTCAAAGATGTATGGACAAATAAATTCAGCTCATTCAGACGGAACCTCAGCGATGATAATGAAAAATGCCGCAACTGCGAGGAAAGCAGATTTTGCCGCGGCGGTGCGTTTCATAGCTGGGATTTTGACAAAAATGAGCCTGCCGTTTGCTTTAAAGGAATACTTTTCGATTAGTGACGATAACAGTAAAGAGGTTGTGACTTTGTGCCGCAACCTCTTTTGATTTATTTTACAATGTCATATTGCCAATCGATAATTCCGCCGAATTCCTTGACGTTTGAGTAGCCGAGCTTTGCAAGAGCTTCAGAGGCGATTTTGCTTCGTCTTCCGCTTCTGCAGTAAACAAGGATAAGCTCGTTTTTGTCAGAAAGCTCCTTTTCCGCAATCTCGTTTATTGATAAATGGGGGATAAGAATTGCCCCCGGAATGTGACCTTCGTCAAATTCTTCCTGCTCACGCACATCAAGAATTGTGTGCTTGACACCGCTGTCCATTATTTCCTTTGCCTTGTCCTGAGTAATCGTTTCATAGCTGTACACTTGTGCATCTCCTTTCTTGTCGGACGAATCCGCAACAATAATAGCCGTAGGGCCGTCTGCTCCGCCGATAATGCCTATAGCTTTATTTTCTTTGCAGGATGTGAAAATAATACATATTAATAGTAAAAATAATGCTTTTTTCATAATAACTCCTTTATATTTTAAGCTGACAGTTAAACTCATTTACAAACTCAATATCCCTTGCAGTAAGCTCAACCCATGCAGGAACAAAACCGCATTTTATAGCATTTCTTGCAGATTTAAGATTGCACCAGGCTGTGCAGTAAAACGGGACTTTGTCAAGCTTCAGAATTTCTAACGCCAGCTTTGTTGTAAGTGAACAGGCAATACCCTGACGCTTGTACTCAGGCAAAACGTCAATGCCAATCTGGTACATATCCTCACAGTCGGCACTGCAGCCTGCAAGACCTATAAGCTTATCGCCGTCATACGCACCCACACCCAGTACATCAAGCTCTTTTCGCTTTTCACATAAAGCGTTGCTCCATTGAGGAAGGTATAAGTTTTCGAAATCACGGCTGTGTAAAACCCTTGTTTCGTATTTGCAGGGAATTTCCTTCAGCTTGTCAAGGTCAGGAAGATAATATTCTGCCATAAAGCATACCTTCAAATTGTAAGGCAGGAGCATATCGTCAAGCACATGAATGTTCGGTGTTTCAAAGCAGTGAGCCGCAATGTATTTGCTAACATAATCCTCCACAACTTGGCTAAGATTCGGACTGGTTTGTGCAACAACATTGTTGCCGTAGGAAACCATATCGCACTCAAAGGGAAGAGGCAGATACTTTCTTGCCTTTGTATTTTTCAATGACCGGGTTACAACGTGTTTTTCAGAAAGAAAATCACAAGGCCGGCAGTTGCAGTCGTAAGCCGATTGCTGCAAAGCGGTCTGCCATATTTTTTCGTTAGTCATGTTTATCACCGATGATATAATAGCATTGATTTAATAAAAAGTCAATAAAAAAGAGGTTGCCTGTTTCGGCAACCTCCGTAATTTGTTGCACTTGATTATTCAGCAACCGTAACGGATGTGATGTGTGTATTAACACCTTCATACCAGTAGAGGAAGCCTTCAACGTCGATAACGTCGCCTGCCTTAAGTGCGGAAACTGCCTTGTAAACCTCGGTTTCGGGATCTGTAAGATAGCGTTCAACACAGAAGTCATAGCTCTGTCCGTCTTTTGAAAGTGTAACGTAAATGTCGTCGCCGCCTTCGTTCTTGAAGGAAATCTCTTCAACGGTCATGCCTGTGAAGTAAACAAGCTCATTCTGATGCTTGATAAGCTCGTCTGTGCCAAGCCATGCTGTAGCATCAACAGGCTGTGCTATGTAAGAGCCTTCAAGAATTTCAAAAGTACCGTCAACGATTTCAACCTCGCCTGCCCACTCAGCCTTGTAGCCTGATACTCTGATTTTTGTACCAACCTCAAGAAGTGCATAGTCTTCTTCGGAGCAAGCAAGTTCATAAAGGAAGTAAGCACCGTCTTCGTCCTGAGTGTAAACGGTAGCCTTGTTGTCCCACCAGGACTGCTTTCCCTGAACGTATGATTCGATAACAACGGGAGCGTCGATTTCTGCTGCAACATACTCTTCGTATGTCATAACTGTAACCTCGGGTTCAACTTCAACTTCGGGCTCAGCTCCGGCTTCGGGAAGGTTTTCTTCAACAACGTCTGTTGTGTCACCTTCAACAACTTCGGGAACATCCTGCTTTGCACAGCCGATAAGAGCTGTAACGGTGAGTGCAAGAACCAAAAGAACTGTTAAAAACTTTTTCATAGTAATGTCTCCTTAAAAAGAATTTTGTTTTTTACTTACTAACATTATACAACATTTTGAAAATATGTCAATATAAACGGGCTATTTTCGCTTCTTTTTTCTTGAAATGACAGAATAAATACCCATAAATATCCATACTGTACCCAGCACGGCAATCAGCACTCTTGCCTCGGCAGGCAGCGGTCCCAAATCCTTTTTGCCGTCCTGAGAGGGTGAAAGCTCATCAAGCCTGTAAAGAGATTTCATATCACCGAAAAGCTTTTCAATAAAAGAGTCGTCAACCTTTGTTCCTCGACGGGAGGCTTTTACTGTCTCCTCAATAAGCTGACCTGCGGCATTTCGCAGCGATGCTGAGCCGTTGAATACGGGAGTAACAAAGGTTTTGTCGGTGTTTTCCAGTAAGAGCTTTGAAGCATCAAGCTTTATGGAATAGTACATGTCATTGTCCTTGCCTGAGCTGTTAAGGTAATCTTTGTAAGTCTCGCTGTTCTGGGCAAGGCTTGTAACGGGAACATAGCCTTCTGTAGAGGAATAGGCAATCTGCACCTCGTTTGTGAGAAGATACTGTAAAAACAGCCACGAAGCCATAACCTCGCCTTTGTCTTCCTTGTTGAAAAGACATACGGAAGGACCTTGTGAAATCATTCTTGGATTTTCAATGTCATACTGAGGTAACGGCATTACAACCGTTTCAAAGCGGACAAGATTGTCCTCGCTTATGTCTATAAGCGGAGCGTCACAGCCCATCCATGTAGCACCTGCCGTTGAGTCAACCGCAAAAATGCACTGACCTGCGTTGAGAAAGTTGGCAGGATAACCTGAAATTTTAAAGGTGGAAAAGGCACGGCTTTTTGCAAAAGGAGCAACCTCCAACAGAATGTTTTTTGTGCTGTCAGAGAACAGATGAATACTTCCGTCCTCGTCGGAGTAAGGAATGTTCCTCTGATAAAGCTGATGAATCATCATATTGTCGGTGGACTTGTAAATAAAGGGAATCATAACCTTCTGCCCATTGACAAGAAAATTGCCGTCGCTGTCCTTTTCAAGGGCTTTTTGGGAAACCTCGAAAATAAAGTCCCACGTAAGAGCATCGGGAAGAGTAAAGCCTAAAGCTTCAACATAGGTTTTGTTTACGTAGCACGCCTCGGTTGAACGCATAAATGGCAGGGCATACTGCTTTCCCGAAAACTTACCTTCCTCTAAAAATTTTGGAATAATTTCCTCTTTTTTTGGAGAGATAAATTTCAGAGCACTTCCGCCAAGACCGTACTTTTCGTTGTCCATAAGACCGTCGAGGGGAACAACCGTATCCTTGCCTGTAAGATAGGTGGCAATGTGGTCGGGGTAGGTGATGCAGACGTTGGGAGTTGTGTCTGTTGCAATGTTGGTTATAACATCGTTGTAAATCTTGCCGTAATCGTTGTACAGACGAAGGTTTACGGTAATTGACGAATAAAGCTTGGTGAAATCCTCAATTGCTTTTTTGTATATTTCCGTCTGTGTGACGTTGGTATCGTTCTTTGCCCAAAAGGATATTTCATACTTTGCATTTTCGTCAAACTGCGTTGGAACAGTTACGGGATTTACGTCCTTTTTTCCGTGACAGCCCAAAAGACAAAGCAGCAGAGCAGAGAGAAGAATAAAAGAAAACAGTTTTTTCATCCCTTTGTACCTCCTCTTGCAACGCCTTCCATAATCTTGTGCCTGAAAATAAGAAACAGCACTATCAGCGGAAGAGATACCGCAACAACCGCCGCCATCATGGCAGGAATGTTTTCTCTGCCGAAGCCGTTTTCACGTATTTCCTGAATACCTACCGAAACGAGAAATTTTGACTTGTCGTCAGTAATGAGCCTCGGCCATACATAGCTGTTCCAGCACTCGATTACCTTTAGAATTATAACGGTAATAATTGTTGGACGGCACATAGGAATCATAACCTTTTTCATATATCGGAAATCGCTTGTGCCGTCAACCTTTGCGGCATAGTACAGCTCGTCGGGAATCTGCTCAAACTGCTCCTTTAACAGGTACATGTAAAATACTGACATAACCGACGGAAGAATAAGTCCCGTAAAGGAATTGCGAAGGTCAAGGTTTGTAACCGTCACAAAATTCGTGATGATAACAAGCTCGCTTGGCAGCATCATAAGAGCAAGGATAAGAGTAAACAGCAGATTTTTGCCTTTGAAATTAAGCCTTGCAAATGCAAACGCACAGGGAATAATTACAATAAGCATAAGTGCGGTTGTAAGAAGGGTAAAAATCAGGGTGTTAAGAAAATAACCTGCCAAAGGTACGGCAGTAAATGCCGAAGAATAGTTTTCAAATGTAGGGGACAGGGTAAAGAATTTTGGGATAAACTCGTTGCTGTAGGCACCGTAGCTTTTTACCGAGGTGAGCACCATCCAGTAAAAGGGAAAGAGCACCGCAATTGCCCATACCGTAAGAAAAATGTAGGTAACGGCTTTGAAAAGTCGGTTGATGGCAGCTTTTCGGCGAAGTGTGTTTTCAAAGGAGTTGTTTTTAGTCATAAATAAAATCCTCCTTTAATTGCTTACGTGCTTTTTTCTTATTAAAAGATTTATGCACGTAACTGTGAGCACAACGGCAAAAAGAATGATAGCCGCCGCCGAAGCATAGGACGGATATCCTCCGCTGTCACCGTAAAGCATATCGTAAATGTAGCCTACAACCGTGTTCATACCTGCGGCGTTAAGGTCTGTGCCGAAAATTGCAACCACATCGCTGTACGCCTTGAAAGCACCGATAAAGCCTGTGATAACAAGATAGAAAATCATAGGCGAAATCATAGGCAGGGTGATTTTGGTAAAGGTACGCCACTTGCCCGTTCCATCAATTCTTGCAGCGTTGTAGTAGTCACGGTTTACGCCTAAAAGTGCACTTGTAAGAATGAGAATTTTAAAGGGAAGCACTACCCATATAGTGTAAAAGCACAGCACAAACATCTTTGCGGCATATGAGCCTTCGATAAAATCAATACTGCTGCCGCCGAAAAAATTGATAAGCAGATTTATAAGACCGTCGCTGTAGGGCGTTTTCTTGAAAAGAATCATAAAAACAAGACCGACAGCAAGAGTGTTGGTAACATAAGGCAGAAAGTAAACTGTCTGAAACAGATTGCGAAGCGCCTTGATTGAGGAAAGACCAAGTGAAATAATAAGTGCCAAAACCGTAGAAACGGGTACTGTGATGATTACTAAAATGAAGGTGTTTTTCAATGCCTGCAGAAAGTAGGGATCGTGAAGAACAAAGGAATAGTTGTAAAGTCCGATGCCCGTATATGTCTGCGAAGCCGAGTTAAAACCCTCTTCAAAGGAATAAATAAATACGTCAATAAGAGGGTACACAAGAAACGCTGCGATAAAAACTATGGCAGGCAGTAAATACAGAAAGGCTGTTTTAGAATTATTTTCCATAATCAGTCCTCCGCACCGCCGAGTGTGTCAAGACGCTGTCCTGTTGTTGCATCAAAGATAAAAAGCTTGTCGGGTTTTATGTCAAAGCTTACACTTTCCTTTGATGTGTCAATAATGACATCAGAGCTGATAATTGAACGGATTTTGCCGCTTTCACAGTG
Source organism: Eubacteriales bacterium (assembly GCA_045539625.1). Taxonomy (GTDB): domain Bacteria; phylum Bacillota; class Clostridia; order Oscillospirales; family CAG-382; genus UMGS1387. The sequence continues at coordinate 9,232 of JAZQFS010000119.1, forward strand.
CGGGTTTTCCGAAATTATGCTTATGTCACGTCCCATAACCTCAAGAGCACAAAGCCTGCAGCAAAGCTTGCCGCCGTCCTTGGGAATAAAGCCTTCGGGACGGATAGCCGCTGTCACGGGCATATCTTCAATGCCTTTAATGTCAAGTATACCATCGTTTCCTATATATAGCACGCCGTTTCTGATTTCGCCGTCAAACACATTGATTGGCGGAGTTCCGAGGAATTTTGCAACAAACAGATTTGCCGGATTGTCGTAAATATCCTGAGGAGCACCGATTTGCTCCACAATTCCGTCACGCATTACAACCATAATGTCGCAGATGCTCATAGCCTCTTCCTGATCGTGGGTGACGAAAACCGTGGTTATGCCTGTTTCCTTTTGTATACGCTTGATTTCCTCACGTGTTTGCAGTCTCAGCCTTGCATCAAGATTGGATAACGGCTCGTCAAGAAGCAAAACCCTTGGCATTTTTACAAGAGCACGTGCAATTGCTACTCTCTGCTGCTGACCGCCCGACAGCTCACCCGGTTTTCTGTCAAGCAAAGCCTCAATCTGAACAAGACGTGACGCCTGTTTTGCTTTTTCAAGCATTTCTTCCTTTGACAGCTTGTCCTTGCCTCTTAAGTTTTCAAGGGGGAAAAGAATGTTCTTCAGAACGGTCAGGTGAGGGTAGAGGGCGTAGTTCTGAAACACAAGACCTATGCCTCGGCTTTCGGCAGGAACGTCCGTTACGTCCTCGTCTCCGAAGAAAATCTTTCCGTCGGTTGGCTTGAGAAGACCGCTTATCAGGTTTAATGTGGTGCTTTTTCCGCAGCCCGAAGGGCCAAGCAGACCTACAAGAGCACCGTCGGGAATTTCAAAGCAGAAATTGTTTACTGCAATAACGTCGCTTTTTTCTTTCTTGTTCCTTGACGGGAACTTTTTGGTAAGATTCTGTAAAGTAACTTTCATAGCTGTATTCCTTAAAATGACTGTCAGTTTTTAACCATTTCCATAAGCTCGTCAAGACCGATAACCTTGATACCAAGCTCGTTTGCCTTTGTCAGCTTGCTTCCTGCGTCCGAACCGCAAAGAAGGAAGCTTGTTTTCTTTGAAACGGAGGAGGAAACCTTTCCGCCGTTTTCTTCGATAATTGCCGCCGCTTCCTCACGCTTCATACCCGGAAGTGTACCTGTAATTACAAAGGTAAGTCCCGAAAGAATATCTGAAGCTTTTTTCTGCTCTTCGCTGAGCACAACGCCTGCAGTCTTCAGCTTTTCAATAACTGCCTTTGAGTTTTCACGTGTGAAATAGTCTTTGATGCACTTTGCCGTAATTTCACCCACGCCGTCAACTGCCGATAAAGCCTCTTCGTCGGCACCCATAAGAAGGTCGATTTCGGGATACTGCTTTGCAATAAGAATTGCCGTCTGTTTTCCTACGTGGCGTATACCGAGAGCATGAAGCACACGGGACAGTCCTGCACTCTTTGAGTTTTCGATGGCACGGATAAGGTTTTTCGCAGACTTTTCACCCATTCTGTCAAGGTCGGCAATATCTTCCTTTTTAAGAGTGTATAAATCTGCCGCATCTTTTATGAGACGGGCGTTTATTAATGCTTCAATCTGAGCTTCGCCGCAGCCGTCTATATTCATACAGTCACGGCTGACAAAGTGGGAAATAAGACGTGAAAGCTGTGCGGGACATTCGGGATTTACACATCTCGTTGCCGCCTCGTCCTCTTCCTTGACTACTCTTTCACCGCATGAGGGACAAAACTCAGGAAGACTGAAGGGCTGCTGATTTGTTCTTTTTGCCGTGTCTACCCGTACAATTTCGGGGATAATGTCTCCTGCCTTGCGGACAACAACAAAGTCGCCCACTCGTATGTCTTTTTCGGTGATGAAATCGATGTTGTGAAGCGTTGCCTTTGAAACGGTAGTGCCTGCAAGATGAACGGGATTTAAAACCGCATAAGGGGTAATTACACCGCTTCTGCCTACATTTACCTCAATTGAAATAAGCTTGGTAGTCTTTTCTTCGGGCGGATACTTGTATGCCACCGCCCATTTGGGAGCATGGGGAAGCTCGCCCAAGATTTCACGTACACCAAAGTCGTCCGCCTTGATAACCGCACCGTCAATGTCAAAGGAGAGGGAGGAACGGTTTTCGTTAAAGGAAAAAATTTCCTTTATAATGTCATCATATTCTGTAAAGGTATTGTAGCTTGGCGAAACCTTGAAGCCAAGGGATTTGAGAAAATCAAGGGACTGTGCGTGTGATGATAACGTAATATCACCGTCAATGCTCTGAATGTTGAAGATAAAAATGTCAAGCTTTCGTGAAGCGGTAATTCTGCTGTCAAGCTGACGAAGAGAGCCTGCCGCCGCATTTCGGGGATTGGCAAAGGGAGTTTTGCCGTTTTCCTCCTGACGCTCGTTTAAATCACGGAAGGCTTCCTTGGGCATATAAACCTCGCCTCTTACACACAGATAAGGAATTTTTTCCTTAAGCTGCAGAGGAATTGAGGAAACAGTTCTTAAGTTTTCCGTAATGTCCTCGCCCACAAGACCGTCGCCTCGTGTTGCACCTCTGATAAATTCGCCGTTTTGGTATTCGAGGCTTACCGAAAGACCGTCGATTTTGTATTCTACCGCAAAGGAAGGCTTGTAGCCCAGTGTACTTTCGGTTTTGTCAAGATAGTCCTTTAATTCTTCGGGCGAGAATACGTCGGTCAGACTTTTTAAAGGAACACCATGCTGTACCTTGTTGAACTTATCCGCAACATATCCGCCAACTCTTGCGGAGGGCGAATTTGCACTTTTCAGGTCAGGGTGCTCGCTTTCAAGAGCAATAAGCTCGTTCATGAGGGCGTCAAAATCGTAGTCGGAAATTTCGGGTGCGTCCTCAAGATAATACTTTTCTCTGTGATAGTTGATAAGCGAAGATAATTCCGCTATACGTTTTTTTGCAAATTCCTTTTCCATATCAGCTGTCCTTTTCAAGTACCGTTATTTTCTGTGTAGCTTCTTCAAGAAGTGATGAGCAAAGCTTTAACAGCCCTGCCGATTCCTCGTACAGCGATAAAGCGGTATCAAGGGGAGGATTGGAATTTTCAAGTAAATTTGCTATTTCCTCAAGACGTGTGAGAGCCTCCTCAAATGAAGGTGCTTTTTCCTTTTTTGCCTTGGCTTTGGCAGACTTTTCTGTCTTTTCAACATCTGTTGTCTTAATATTTTCGTCCATGATTATTCTCCTTTACCGTTGGGAATTGTTTCGGTGACGGTTGCCTTTGCCTTGCCGTCGTTGAAGGTGAGATTGATAAGATCGCCTTTTTTCATAGCCTTTGCACTTGACAGCACATTTCCGTCGCTGTCAAACACCGCACTGTAGCCTCGTGCCAGCACCGCCATGGGATTCAGGGCATAAAGCCTTGAAGCGTTGGCTGATAAAAGTGCTTTTTTTGCTTCCAAAATACGGGTGATGCCGTTTGTTATTTTCATATCGGCAGCCAATAAAAGCTCCTGACGCTTGTCAACGTAAAACATGGGTGACTTTAAGCTCTGCCGTTCTTTGAGTACCGCAAGGCTTGTAGCTTTTGATAAAACTGCTGCTCTTATTCTTGTGTCAACGGATTCTTTTATAAGCAGGAGCTGCTTTCTTAAGTCCTTTATATCGGGTACTGCAAGCTCAGCCGCCGCCGACGGCGTAGGAGCACGTTTGTCGGCAACAAAGTCGCATATGGTAAAGTCGGTTTCGTGACCGACAGCGGAAATTACGGGAGTGTTGCAGGCAAAAATTGTCTTTGCGAGAATTTCATCGTTGAAAGCCCATAAATCCTCAATTGAGCCGCCGCCTCTGCCGATGATTATAACGTCGCACTCATCGTCGTTGTCAAAGTGGACGATGCCGTCGCATAGCTCCTTTGGGGCAAACGGACCTTGTACAAGGGCAGGGTAGATGTGTATTTCACAAAGGGGATAACGGCGGGAAATAATGTTTTTCATGTCGGCAACAGCCGCCGCCTCGGGACTTGTGATAATGCCTATTCGCTTTGGATATTTTGGAATCGGCTTTTTGTACATTTCGTCAAATAATCCTTGCGCCGAAAGCCGCTTTTTCATTTCTTCAAATTTAAGATACAGGTCACCAACACCGAACTGCTCCATATGTGTGGCATAAAGCTGGTAAACGCCGTCACGTTCAAATACCGAAACTCTGCCGAAGACCAATACCTTCATATTGTTCTGAGGAACAAAATTGAGGGAGGAGGCGTATGTTCTGAACATAACAGCCTTGACAAGTGCATTTTCGTCTTTAAGAGTAAAATACAAATGACCTGTTTTGTAGTGATTTGTAAAGTTTGATATTTCGCCAACAACACAGATGTTTCCCAATATGTCGGAGGAATCAATAAGTGCCTTGACATATTCGTTAAGCTGTGAGACGGTAAGAGTTAACTGCTTGTTCAAAACACTCACCTTTCTTTTGTATATCTGTCATATGCAAGAAGTGCCGTGCCGCAGGCATTGTCGCTTGAAAGCTCGGTTGAAGCAAAGTAAACATCGTCAAGACTCGACAGCCTTTCACGGATAATACTGTTGCTCATAACACCGCCTGCAAAAAGCAGGGGCAGATTTCCGTAGTTTTCACGTAAGGTGCGGGCACATTTTTCAAGAGATGCCGCAATGCTTTCAAAAACAAATCTTGCAATGTCGCATTTTTCTTCGCCGTCGGCAAGGAATTTCTGTACCTTGTTTTCAAGCCCCGACATTGAAAAATAGGTGTCCTTCATGCTGACGAGACGTGGAAGCTTTTTTGTGCTGAGCTTGGATAATGCGTCAAGCTCTTTACCGCAGGGAAAACCCATTCCCATAAGCACGCCCGTCCTGTCGATTATCTGACCGCAGGAAGCATCGTTGCTGCCGCCCTCGATTGTGCAACGGTAGCCGTTTTCGCTTCTTTGTGTCAAAAGAGCCTCTGTTGTGCCTCCCGAGACGTGAAAGGAAATAAAGCTCTGACTGTCAAAGTATTCCTTTTCCTTGCCGCAGGAATGAATTGCCGCCCGTATGTGTCCGCATTGATGTGAAAATTCGTACAGAGGAATTTGCAAAGCACTTGTCACGGCACTTGCATAGGAAATTCCCGAAAGAAAGCAGGGCATATAAGAGCCGTCTGCATCCCTTGGTGACTTTGAAACACCCACGGCACATATTTTTCCGTCATTAACGTCAAAATTGCAAAAAAGCTCCCTTGATAACTCCGGGAGCGCTTTTGTGTGAAGAAAGACGGCATCGCTTTGACGCAATCCTTTTTTTCCGTTTTCCACGGGAAGAAGACGGCGGACGTTTTTTATAAGCTTGCCGCCGCATATCAGGGCAAGACTTGTAGTATAATTACTTGTGTCTATCCCTAAAATATATTCTTTCATTGTGTATTACCTTTTATTCTTCCGTTTGCGAGGAGCTGTTTTCACCTCTTCTTACATATGAGCCCAGAATACCGTTGACAAAGGTGTAGCTGTCATCGCTGTCAAACTTCTTTGCAAGCTCAACCGCTTCGTTGATGGAAACCTGTTCCGGAATGTCTTCCATATAGATAATCTCATAAAGTGCAAGACGGAGAATTGACTTTGATACTCTTGAAATTCTCTTGCTTGACCATTTTTTGGAGCACTGTGCTATTATGCCGTCAAGCTCCGGAAGGTTTGAGATAACACCGAAGTACGCCTTTGTGAAATAGGCGTCCTGACGAAGCTCGTCGGAAATGTTTTTCTTGTCCTTGTCCTGAAAATTGTCAAGGTATAATTCAAGCTGTTCGTTGCCGTCGGATTCGGTGTGAAAGCTGTAATCAAATATCATACAAAGTGCCGCTTCTCTTATGTCACGTCTGTTCATTTTAATGTATCCTTTCGGTGAAAATGGGGTATTAACAAATAGGAACACGAGATGTGTAACATTTATCCTTACATATTATATACTTTTCCTTTGCATATGTCAAGAATCTAATGGTTAAATATTTAATAGTTTGTTTATTGACAAAAGTTGAAAAGTGAGTATAATTGTATTGATGTATGATTGGCACTTGTGTAATTTTAACAGGAGTGATTGTAACTATGAAATATGTTGAAAAGAACGTACCCCATGCTACAAGCCTTCGTGCGATTGCAAAGCATAATGCACTTGTACGTCCCGAGAAGGTTGCCTTTAAGTATGTGGGTGACAATAAGGAAATTGTTGAAGTAACTTATCTTGAATATTCTGAAAATATTGAAAATATGATTTGTGCTCTTCGTGAGAGCGGATTTGAAGGCAAGCGTGTAGCCATTATAGGCGAAACCTGTCCTGAATGGCTTGAAACATATTTTGCCGTAATCAGTGCAGGTGCTGTGGCAATTCCTTTTGATAAGGAGCTGCTTTTTGACCAGATTAAGGGCTTTCTTGACGTTGCCGAGGCTAATGCAATTGTAATGAGCCCCAAGTATTCTCAGAAGTACGATGAGCTTAAAGAAGCGGGCGTGTTTGATAACCTTGAGCTTGTTATCAGAGTTGACGACGGAACAGAGTGGACTGTTGAAGACGAAAAGCTGGTAAAATTCAGCGAATTTGTAAAGAAGGGCGAATCAGTCAAGAGAGAATCCGATGCCGATATTATGAGAAAGCCCTCAAGAGGGGATATGAGCATAATGCTCTTTACATCGGGAACAACCGGAACAAGTAAGTGCGTAATGCTTTCCGAAAGAAATCAGGTTTCCTGTGCAAAGGCGGCGGTAAGAGCCACCGACTTCTATGAAAATGACGTGTTGCTTTCGGTGCTTCCCATTCACCATACCTATGAGCTCACTATCAATGTGGCTATTCAGTCTCTTGGTGCACAGAGCTGTATCAATGACAGCTTAAAGCACGTGCTAAAGAACCTTCAGCTCTTTAAACCTACGGGTATTGTTATTGTACCTCTTTTTGCCACCACCTTCAGAAAGAAGATTATGGATGAGGTGAAAAAGAAGGGTAAGGAAAGAACCTTGAAGCTTGGTATGGCGGCAAGCGGTGCTATGAGAAAAGTGGGCGTGGATATGCGCCGTAAGCTTTTTGCCGAAATTCTTTCTGCCTTCGGCGGAAATCTTAAGAAGATTATCTGCGGCGGTGCGGCTATGAAACCTGAGCTTATGAAGTTCTTTGATAATCTCGGCATCACACTTTGTGAAGGCTACGGTATTACGGAATGTTCTCCTCTTATTGCGGTTAATCCCTACTATAAGAGAAAAACAGGCTCTGTAGGACCTGCCTGCGCCTGCTGTGAAGCAAGAATCGAAGCGGAGCAGACTGATGAAAACGGAAATCTTACAGGCGAAATTCAGGTAAGAGGCGAAAACGTAATGCTGGGGTACTATAATAATCCCGAAGCAAATGCAGAAGCCTTTACCGAGGACGGCTGGTTCAAGACAGGCGATATCGGCTATATGGACAGCGAAGGCTACCTTCATATTACAGGCAGATGCAAGAGCGTAATTGTTCTTGAAAACGGTAAGAACGTATTCCCTGAAGAAATTGAAGAATACCTTTCGGAAATTTCCAACATTGCTGAGTGCGTGGTGGTTGGAAGAAAGAAGGAAGACAGCGATGAGGTTGTTCTCACAGCCGTTATCTATCCCGACTTCAATACCTACGCCAAGGACGAAAGCATTTCTGTAATCGGTGATGACATCAAAAAGAAGATTATGGAAATCAACAAGGAGCTTCCTTCCTTTAAGCAGATAAGAAATATCGAAATCCGCAAGAATGAATTTGAAAAGACAACTACAAGAAAGATTAAACGCTTTCTTGTAAAATAAAACAAATACTTATTTAGGAGTGCATTTGAAATGTTTGAAGAAATCAAAAATATGCTGGTTGAAGAGATGGCAATTGACGAAGAAGAAATCAAGGAAGATGCAGAATTTGTAAATGACCTTGGCTTCAATTCTCTTGAAATTGCCGACCTTATTGCTCTTTGCGAAGAAAAGTACGATGTTGACCTTGAAGAAGATAAAATGAAGGGCATCATAACGGTGGGAGATTTTGCAAATTATCTTGAATCTGTTAAGTAAACACGCATGAAGAGTTTTTTTGACGGCATTACGGCAAAGGCGAAAAGCAGGATTGACAGGATAGCTCTTGTATTTGGAGCCGTGCTGTTTTCTGCAGGATTTTCCTTTGAAGGACTGTGGCTTTTAAGCTGGATAGCCCTTGTGCCTCTTGCAGTAAAAATTTTCTGTGCAAACAAATCATCAAAGAGAGTTTACCACTCTCTTTTTTGCTTTTTCTTTGTTTTTTACGTTTGCGCCTATAGCTGGCTTGTAAGTCTGTATCCGTTAGACTTTGCGGGGCTTGGCAATGTTGAAAGTATCCTTGTGATTGTCACGGGACTAACCCTTGTGCCGGCTCTTCATTCGGCGGAAATGTCACTTGCAATATGGCTTTTAAATAAGCTTACGGCAAAATATGACAGCCTGTATTTAAAAAGCATTGCCTTTGCCTTCGGATATGTCCTGGGCGAATTTGTACAAGGGCTCGGCCCTCTGGGCTTTCCTTGGGCAAGAATATACGTGTCCCAGACGGGAGCGCTTGAAAATCTTCAAAGTGCAAAAATCTTCGGCTCTTACTTTGTAACCTTTGCTGTTGTGCTTGTCAATTGCCTTGCAGCAAGTGCAATTGTTGATAAGAATAAGGCGAAAAAGTATGTTGCCTCGGCACTTGCCGTTTTTGCAATAAATTTTGCTTTCGGCAGTATAACAATTGCCGTTACCGAAAACAGCTACTGTGAAGACAATGAGTTTACCCCCATAGTACTGCAGGGAAATGTCAGCTCATACGATAAGTGGAGCTCGGTATCATCGTCCTATGAACGGTATAAGGCACTTGCCGCACAAGCGGGAAGGTATATGCAATTGCATAATATAAGCGCAGACTTCGCTCTTGTTCCCGAAACGGCATTTCCTGTTACGGCAGTTGAGATAAATGACGGCAAAATGCTTGTCGGGCGTAAAGTAACGGACGTCAACACGCAAATTGCACAGGAGCTTGAATGCCCTGTAATTTCAGGCGTGTTTGTCAAGGACGGCGAAAAGGAATATAACAGCCTTGTGTGCTTCACAGAGGACGGCAGCATAAAGGGAATGTACCATAAGACAAAGCTTGTTCCCTTTGGAGAATTTGTTCCGTACCGAGGTGTTGTTTCAACCCTTCTGCCGTTTCTGTCGGATATAAATATGCTTTCCTCCGACCTTTCACATGGCAGTATAACTCAGCCTGTTGACACGGGAGAAATAAAGACGGCATGCCTTGTGTGCTTTGACTCGGTGTTTTCCGAAAGCTGCAGAAAACAGGTGAAAAACGGCGCAGAGGTGATTTCCGTGTCCACCAATGACTCATGGTATAAAACCTCAAAGGCTTTGAATCAGCATCTGTCCCATGCAATAATGCGTGCAATAGAAAACCACAGACCTGTGGTGAGAAGTGCAAACACGGGAATTTCGGCACTTGTTGAGCCAACGGGAAAAACAGTAAAGAAAAGCGGTGTGAATACCGTTGAGTACCTTACGGCAACACTTCATAAATCGGATTTGGTCACACCTTTTTCGGCAGCAGGTGATGTGACGCTTTATGCTTCTTTTGTATTTGCTGCTGCGATGATAGCTGTGAATTTGTATAAAAAAAGACGGACTTGAAATACAGTCCGTCTTGCGTTTTTACAGTAAAAAGTCAGAAAGCCTTCTGCCGTCTTTCTTTTCAATTTTCACGGGAAGCGTTGTCTTGCTGTCAATAAGCTCACAGCAGGGACTTGTAACCGCACCGTAAGAGTTGTCCCTGCAAAGCACACAGGCGTTGTATATTTCCTGCGCCAGCTGTTGGGGACTTGTGTAAACTCTGTCAAACTCGCCGTCCTGAGCTGTGCTTGAAAGACAAATTACAGACAGCTCCTCGGGAACAGATAATCTGTAGTATTTTGCCGCCTTGAGTGCACCTTTTGCAACATCATCGTTGACGGCGGCAACTGCCGTAAAATTGCCTCCTGCACGGCGGATAAGCTCGGATAATCTGTCAAAACCGCTTTTCTCCGACTGACCGCCCGTGTTGGTATACTGACCGATGTCGCTGTCGGGAGCTCTCTTTAAAACCTCGTCGGTAAAGCGTATGCGCAGCTCTCTCTGACAGAAGGAGTTTTCCTCTGAGCCTATAAAGGCAATGGAGGTATGACCGAGACTTGTAAGCTTTTCTGCCGCAAGCTCGCAGGCACTCTGAATGTCGGGAAGAACACATCGGTAACCTGTATCACGGTTGAAGGCATAGCATACTCCGATGCCCAGCTTTTCAAGAACAGCCAAAACACCGTCGTTTGCACTGAAAAAGATTACACAGCTTTGTATGCTGTTTTTCTTTGCTATGTCAATTATTTCGTCTGTGTCTCGTGTTACGGCAATTATAAGCTTTGTACCCTTCTTGTTGCAAAGTGCTTCAAGCCTTGATGTAACATCTGAGCACAGCGATAAATCCTTTTCCTCTCGGCTCTTGGCATCGTCGGGAAACAGTGCAAGAATATTTCCCTGACTTTCGGGAACAGCTTTTGCTTTTGCAGTAATTGTCTCGGAAGACAGACCTTCTTCAACTGCTTCGCAGGGCGTTTTTGAAATTACAATTGAGCCCAGACCTGCCGCTTTGTTGATGTGACCGTCTTTTCTTAAAAGCTCCAAACCTCTGCGGATTGTTGTGCGTTCAACGCCGTAGATTTCCATAAGAACACGTTCAGGCGGAAGCATACTGCCCACAGGGTAGACGTCGCTTTTTATTTTATCAAGTAAATCAAGAGCAATTTTAGAGTAAACCGACTGCTTTTTCTCCATTTGTACAGCCTCCTGTAGAAGATTAGAAATTAGAGCCGTTCCAGCCCCATTTGTCGTATTCGCTGTAGGTGATGTAGGTTCGGCCGGGACTGACACCCGTAACAGAGCTTACAAGCTCACAAAGCTTGGCAGTAAGGTTATTGTATGCTCCTTTTGATGCACTGCCGAAAATGGAAACGGAAAGATAAGCACTGTCGCCGTCCGCATTTCCCTTGAAGAACATATTCTTGCCGTCCTCAATGTTTACCATAAGCCAGCTCTCGCTTTTTCCCGGAATACATTCTATAGCCTTGCCGAAGCCTTCCTTTAAGGCCGTGATTTTGTTTTCGTCCAGCTTGCACGAAAATTTTGCTTCAATATATGGCATATCTTTTTCCTCCTTGACTTTTATGCGTTTATGGTGTACTATATATATTATACAACATTGTTTGAATTATTTCAACAGTTTAAGCAAAAAAAGTATACCTGTTTACATAAAAAAGGAGCAAAAAATGGAAATTTGGGACGTTTGCGACATAAACCGTAACAAAATCAAGGGCAGAACGTCTGTCAGAGGCTGTGACGATATGAGAGAAGATGAATTTCATCTTGTGGTGTTCGGCATTGCGGTAACACCTGACGGAAGGCTTATGGTCAGTAAGAGACACCCTGATGAAATGTTTGGCGGCATGTGGGAGTTTAACGGAGGCTCGGCACTGTCGGGCGAGGACTCACGGGAAGCTGTTGAAAGGGAAGTGCTTGAGGAAACGGGACTTGACCTTAAAGGCTGTGAGGGCGAGATTGTCAAAACCAACGTCAAATACCACCCCGGCAGTAATTGGATATATGATGTATGGGTGTTCAGAACAGAAATTGATACATCAGGTCTTGTACCTCAGCAAGGCGAGGTCACCGAAATACGCCTTGAAAGCCTTCAGTGGGTAAAGGAAAGACTGAATAACGGCGAATTTACGTCGCTGACACACGAATTTATAGAAAGCGTAGAAAATTTTTTAAAAAAATAAAAAAAGACGGGAACATTAATTGGGAAGTGCCGTCTAATGACTTGTGTAAAACCGAAAGGTTAAAATTAATACATATTTGAAAGGAAAAATCAAAATGAAAAAACTCTTAGCTTTAACACTTGCACTCTCACTCACACTTGTACTCGCTTCCTGCACAAAGGATAAGGAAGTGGAAGAAAATGAAATCGAAAACGAAGTTGTTGACGAAATCGTAGATGAAGTAATCGATGAAACAGTTGACAATGAAGAACCCGCAGAGCCCGAAGTTGAAGACGAGCCTGCAGCAGATCCCGAAGCAGACGTTCCTGCGACAATGCCCGAAGAAGAGCCTTCTGTTGATGACACACCTGCAGTAAGCCCTGAGGTTGAAGGTCCTGCAACAACCCCTGAAGTTGAAACACCCGAAGTGGAAACAACACCCGAAGTGGAAACAACTCCCGAGGTCGAAGCACCCGAAACAGACGCTCCTGCAAATGATGCTACAATCGATGACCTTTATGCAATTGCCGATAAGCTTTATGCAGGCATCAATCCCGAGGATATGCCTATGGTAGGTACAATGGAGCTTACCGAAGAAAACTTCGAATATTCTGCATTTGTTCCCTACAATTCTTCCTACCTTGCAGTTGAAAGCCTTCCCATGATGGGCTCAATGCCTCACTCTGTTGTTCTTGTAAAAGCAGACAGTGCCGACGCTGCTTCAAAGCTTGCACAGGATATGAAGGCAAACGCTAACCCCAGAAAGTGGATCTGCGTAAGCGCAAGAAGCGTAAAGGCTGTATCCAAGGGCGAATATGCACTTCTCGTTATGACAAGTGTAGAGGTTATGCCCGGTGAAGGCATAGACGAAGCGGCTGCTGAAGAAATGTCCGCTGCAAAGTCTGAAGAAAGAGCAAATCTTATCATCGAAAACTTCCTTGCTGCTCTCTAATATTTGGCGTTAACGGAGAACAATAATGCTTTTTTCAAGCGTAACATTTTTATATGCATTTTTGCCGATAGTACTTATACTGTACTTTTTGGCACCTAAAAAACTGAAAAACACCGTACTTCTTGTTTCAAGCCTGTTCTTTTACTATTACGGCGAAAGAACATATACGGTAATTCTCTTTGTGTCTTCGATAACAGACTGGACACTCAGCCTTCTTATTGAAAAATACAGAGGACAGAAGAAAACAAAGCTGTTTCTTGCAATGTCCATACTTGTAAATCTCGGAATGTTGGGATTTTTCAAGTATGCCGACTTTTTCATAGGAAATATCAATGCACTGCTGGGAACAAGTATACCTTTGACGGGCGTGCCGCTTCCCATAGGCATCAGCTTTTATACCTTCCAGACAATGTCCTATACCATTGACGTTTACAGAGGAAATGCCAAGGCACAAAAGAATCTTGTAAGCTTTGCCACCTTCGTATGCCTTTTCCCTCAGCTTATAGCGGGACCTATCGTAAGATATACCGACCTTGAGGGAGAGATTGACGAAAGAAAGCATACCTTTGAAAACGTAAGCAAGGGTATAAGACGTTTTACAATGGGACTTGGCAAAAAGGTAATACTTGCAAACGCCATGGGAGAGATGTGTAAAGAGCTGTTGGCACTTGGTGAAAACAGCGTGCTTATGTACTGGCTTTATGCTGTGGGCTTTGCACTTCAGATTTACCTTGATTTCTCGGCTTACTCCGATATGGCAATAGGTCTGGGAAAGATTTTCGGCTTCAGATTCCCCGAAAACTTTGACTATCCTTTTGTTTCAAAGTCAATTACCGAATTCTGGAGAAGATGGCATATGACTTTGGGAAGCTGGTTCAGGGACTATGTATATTTTCCCCTTGGAGGAAGCAGAACAACAACCCTCAAATGGCTGAGAAATATACTTGTTGTATGGATGATAACAGGCTTTTGGCACGGAGCGGAGTGGAACTTTGTTTTGTGGGGACTGTACTTCGGACTGCTTCTTATGCTTGAGAAGCTGTTCTTAGGAAAAATCCTTAAAAAATGCCCCGCATTTGTACAGCATATATATGTACTGTTTACGGTGCTTATAAGCTTTGTAATATTCAGTGTCGAAAGCCTTTCGCAGATCGGCACTTTTGTGGGCGGACTTTTCGGAGCAGGTACTGCTGCACTTTATACAAAGCCGCTTCTTTACGTGCTTGACAGCTTTGCGGTGCTGCTTGTGCTTTGTATTGCCGCAAGTATACCTCTTCCCAAAAAGCTTTATAAGCGAATTGGCGAAACAAAGGCAGGACAGTGTATTTATACCGTCCTTGAACCGCTGACGGTGGGACTTGTGCTTGTAATTTGTACGGCGCTGCTCGTTGACGGCTCCTTCAATCCCTTTTTGTATTTCAGATTTTAGGAGGTGCGGTAAATGAAAAATGTAAAAAATATACTGACCTTTGCCGTATTCTCACTTATAATTCTGTCTTTGTCGGCGGCGTTTGTGCTGATACCCGACGGTAAGGTGTCGGTTGCTGAAAGACGTCCTCTCAAATCCTTTGAAGAGGTGCTGAATGCAGACAACCACTTTAATGAATTTGAAAGCTATTTTCTTGACCAGTTTCCTCTTCGTGACCGTTTCAGAGAAGTAAAAGCTCATTTCAATACAAGTCTTCTTATGAAGAACGATAATAATAAGCTTTATAATCATAACGGAAGCATTGTTAAAATGGAGGATAAGCTTGACGAAAAGCAGGTCAATATCACAATCAATCTTATGAATGATGTTGTAGACCGCTTTTTCAAGGATAAGAAGGTTTACTACAGCATTATCCCCGATAAGCATTATTATGCAAGTAAGGAAAACGGATATCCTGCAATGGATTACGAAAAAATGCTGTCAATGCTTTCGCAAAATGTTAAGGGCGAATATATAGATATAACCCATACCTTAGAGCTTTCCGATTACTATACCACAGACTCCCATTGGAGTCAGGAAAAGATTGTGGACACAGCACAGACTCTTGCCTTTGCGATGAATAAGGACGTTGTGCTTGCTCCCGAGGAAGGCTTTACCGTCAATACCTTAGAGCCTTTTTGCGGAGTGTATTACGGACAGTGGGCAATCAGAGTTACACCTGATAAATTGCACTATCTTACAAGTAAGAATACAGAGCATATGTCAATGACTGTAATAAACGATAAAGGCTTGCCCGAAAAACTGCCTGTATATACTCTTGACAGATTTTCAAACGTAGATCCTTACGATGTGTTTACGGCAGGTGCACAGTCATATATCACAATTGAAAACCCAAATGCAACCACAGACAGACATCTTGTGCTTTTCCGTGACTCATTCGGAAGCAGTATTGCTCCCGTGTTTGCCGAAGGGTACAGTAAGGTTACAATGGTAGACCTTCGTTATATGTTTCCCGATGCTATCGGGGCGATGCTGGGAAGACTTGACGACAATACCGATATACTCTTCCTGTATTCAACAGGACTTGTAAACGGCGGAGGAACTTTACGCACATTTATGTCTCAGAAATAATATCCAAAGGTTGAGCTGAATAGTCGGCTCAGCCTTTTTTGTATAACCAAAAACATCAGATTTGACTCCGATTAGGTTTTTTCGGAAGTAAAAAAGCTGCCAATCAAGGCAGCTTTAATTATACTATTTGTTGTTTTCCTTCGGCTTTCCGTTCCAACAGTATGTGCAAAGCTTGTCTGCAGGAAGACCTGTTGCTTCAATCATATCGTCAAGTCTGTGGTATCGCAGTGTGGTAAAGTGAAGCTGACGGCAGATTTCGTCCACCATCGCCTGATACTTTTCGCTTTCGGGGTTGGAATACTCGCTCAGAAGCTCATCGTCAGGCTCTCTGCCTTCAAGCTGTGTGATAACACGGCGTGTTATAAGCTCCATTTCCGAGGTAGAGCGAGAAAAATTAAGGTACTTGCAGGAGTATAAAAGAGGAGGACAACCAACTCTTATGTGTACCTCTTTAGCACCGCTTGCATAAAGAAATTCGGTGGTTTCCCGAAGCTGTGTGCCTCTTACAATAGAGTCGTCAATAAGTAAAAGACGCTTGCCGTCAATAAGGTCGTGAACGGGAATAAGCTTCATTTTTGCAATCAGATTTCTCTTTGCCTGTGTTGGAGGCATAAAGGAACGCGGCCATGTGGGAGTGTACTTGATAAACGGTCTGGTATAGGGAATACCGGAAGCGTTTGCATAGCCTACAGCGTGCGCAATACCGGAGTCGGGAATACCCGATACGCTGTCGGGAGTCACATCGTCACGCATAGCAAGAAGCTGACCGCAGCGGTATCTCATTTTTTCGACGCTGATACCCTCATAGCTTGAACAGGGATAGCCGTAGTAAATCCATAAAAATGCACAGATTTTCAAATCGTCACCGGGGGAAACAAGTGTTTTAACACCGTCGTTGATGTTCATGACAACAATTTCGCCCGGACCTAATTCCTTGTAATGGCTGTAACCTAAATTGAGATAGGCAAAGCTTTCAAAGCAGGCACAATAGCCCTTTTCCTCCTCAGTGTCCTTGCGTCCGATAACAACGGGAGTTTTGCCGTATTTGTCACGTGCGGCGTAGATGCCGACAGGGGTGAGTATAAGAATACTCATTGAGCCGTCGATTATTTCCTGAGCATAGCGGATACCGTCAATGAAGTTTTCCTTCTGGTTGATGATGGCGGCAACAAGCTCGGTAGGGTTAATTTCGCCTGAGGTCATTTCGAAGAAATGTGCGTTTGGAGAAATAACATTTTTAAGAATGTAATCTGAGTTGTTTATTTTGCCAACGGTAGTAATGGCAAATGTACCGTGGTGTGAGCGCACAAGAATGGGCTGTGCCTCGTAGTCGGAGATGCAACCGATGCCCAAAGTGCCTTTCATAGTTGCAAAATCCGATGAAAACTTTGTTCTGAAGGGAGCATTTTCTATGTTGTGTATAGACCGTTCAAAGCCTGTTTCGGGTGAATAAACAGCAAGACCTGCTCGTTTTGTTCCCAAATGTGAATGGTAGTCCGTTCCGTAAAATAAGTCAAAAACGCAATCGTCGTTAGTTACTGCTCCAAAAAATCCACTCATAAAAATACCTCGTGTTTTGCTGTTGGTGTTTGAATAATATATATATTATATAACATTTGTCCTGTATTGTCAAGATAAAAAAAGGATAGACTTGTTATATTATCGAGTACCCGATATTATATATTTTACGCCAAAAACGGCAAAAATGGCTTGTTTTTTTGTAATGAATAGGACGTATTTTCTATTTACTTTGCAGTTTTTGTGATGTATAATATAGTCAATAATTGAGAGGGAGGTAATTAAATGCTTAAAATCGGATATATAGGACTTGGCGGAAGAGGAAGAGGAATGCTGAAAACCGTGCTTGATTCCTTTAAAAATGTTGATGTGGTAGGCGTTTGCGACTTGTATGAGGACAGAGTGCAGGACGGCGTTAATATAGTAAAGGAAAAAAGAGGAGTAACACCCTTTGCAACAACAAACAGCGATGAAATAATGAAGCTCTTGCAGAATCGGGCGAGGAAAATAATATAATCAATATCGGCTCTCAAAAGGTATGTGTGACGCAGGATTCTTGTGATAAATATGTAGAGTCAAACAGCGGAGCTCCCGTTGCAATTCCCGATTTTACTTGCGGAAAGTGGGCAATGTATAAGAAAAAGGAAAGCGGTCTTGAATTTTCACTGGACTAACATCAAATATATACTTAAAAAGCCGAGGTTTGTACCTTGGCTTTATTTGTTTTTGGGTGAAAAAGTTTGTAAACTTGGTGATATCATTGTTGCTTTTTTCAGATATATGTATATACTGTATATAAGGAAATCGGTAATATTGGCGTTGAGGTGTTATTCTTGATAAAAATAAGTTGCTTAAATGAAAAAGCGAGAAAGTTTGTAATACGTCATTGTCATGATGAAATGGAAATCAATGTGTTTTTGTCAGGTCAGGGAACATATCTTGTTAACGGTGTTGAATATCCTGTGAGGGCGGGAGATGTGTTTTTGTTCCACCCGTGTATGTTTCACTGCCTTTATAATGATAGCGGTAATTATTATGCAAGGTGCGAGAGAAAATTTAAGAAATTTCAGAGAATATATCTATCAATAAAAAGTCCGCAGGATAAAACCTGCGGATTTGTCATAAGTTTATTTACTGTTTGTTTGCCCACTCATTAAACACCGATACATTTTCCGTAAGCTGGTCGTGATACTTTTGGAAAATGCCTGCAACGGCAAAATCGTCGGGCTTAAGGGCAGTAAAGACAGTCTCGTAGGTGTCCTTGATAAGCTGTCTTCTGTCAGACTCTTTGCGGTCACACAGCATCTGACCGCCTGCAAAGATTTTGAAGGCAATGATAGGCTTCTTTATGTCTTTAAGCACGTCAATCATTAAGGCTCTGTCATTGGGATCAATAGGTCTTATAAACCTCTTGCTCTTGCCTGTGATAAAACCGCTTTCTTCGCCCTCTCTGCCGCGTCTCAAGTTGTACAGACACGCCATATAAAAGTCAACGGGATAGTTTTCGTCTTCGCACATCTGAATAAATTCGGGACGGTGAGAGCCGATGCCAAGCTTTATGTCGTAAGTCTTTAGAGCATCAACCATAGCACGTATTTCGTCTGTTTTGCCTGTTTCGTAGCGGACATCGGTAAATGTGCCCGATATGTATACACCGATGGGGTTTACTTCAAGCATCTGACTCATACTGATTTTGGCCGTTTCGATGTTGGTCATCATGGGAGCATAGGTTTGGAAGATAAAGTTCATCTTGCCGCCATTTGAACGGTAGTGGGAAAGAATACGTATGATGTAGGGGTCTGCAAGCGGAAGCATAGTGTTGATGCCAAGCTCTTCCATTTTGTGCATAGCCTCAAGGATTTTGTCCTCGGTGTGGTATTCAATCATTTCTTCCTTTGAGATATACTCGGTTATGTATGAGTGACCGTTAAAGGGATTGTCGCCTATAATAAGCTTTGATACCTTGTTGCCGTAGAAATCAACGTATTTCATAAAATTACTCCTAACTTATAAAACAAAACTATATCTTGTTATAAAAAGCAAACAGCTATATAACTAACTAATTCAAAATACGTAATTTAATAAGCTACGAAAAAAGCGAATTTATTCCTCACCAAAGCACTTTTCAATACCTTTAAGAACAGTATCTGCATTTTCTTCGGAATACTCAACCTCGCTTGAAAACATTCTTGATAAGTCCGCAATATCTTCTGCTGACAGTTTGCCTTGCTCTGCATGTTGTACCTGAAAAATGAAACCCAGCAGCAGACAGGCCGATAGCGCAAACATAACTCTTTGCGGAATATTTCCTTCATACAGACCGTCAGCAAGATGCCTGTAAATGAAATAGCAGGCTAAGTTTTCAAAATAAAGAGAATAAGAGCTGTTTTCAAGAATTGCACCGTCGAAACAGCAATTGTCAAGGCTGTCAAGAATTTTTGTCCAAGCCTCGTCTAACCGTTCAAGGCTCTTGTATAGACTTACCATAGCGTAATAGTTGATACTTTCAAAATTAAATCCGTATTTTTCACAGATAAGTGCAAAACGTGACTTAATACTTATACTCCTGTCGCAAAGAATGCTGAATAACTGCTGCCGTTCCCT
The DNA here is from genome assembly GCA_045539625.1 of Eubacteriales bacterium. Classification (GTDB taxonomy): domain Bacteria; phylum Bacillota; class Clostridia; order Oscillospirales; family CAG-382; genus UMGS1387. The sequence goes on from JAZQFS010000119.1 coordinate 28,710, forward strand.
GAGAAAAACTGCTTCTTCCTCTGAAAAATCAATATCTTCTCCGTTATCACTTGTAACCGAGAACTTTTCTTCTTCGCCGATAATTATTCTTGCCGCTTCTTCACAGCAAAGACCGAGACCTGCTTCTGTAAATGTGTCAAAACAGTTGTAGAATCTTGGGTGCTCTGTGCATATGTCGCAAATCCCGCCTTCTCCGAGCTTGCAAATTATGTCGCATAGACCGTCGCCGTTAAGGTGAGGGCATCTTTCATTGTCTCTGAGTACAAAGTGAGCACAGCCGTCATAGCTTATACTGTCACGGATGGTTTTTCCAAAGTCTGTGTCAAGGCTGTTGTAATAATCAAGGGTGTCGCTGTCAATATCAATTTCCCAGCCGATACAGCAATTGTGACGGCATTTTTCGGCAATACATTTGAATTTGTGAAAGTAGTTGGGTATAAACAAGACTATTTCTCCATTTCAAAGCAATAAATGTTGCCGTAGCTCCAATTATAGCCCGATGCATTGTGCCTGTCAAAGGTGATGTGATAATACTTGGTGCGTGTACCCATTTTCACTGGGATAATGCTGCCCCAGCCACGGTATCCGCCGTCGGGATAGTCAAACTGTGGGGTGAGAAATCCGTCTTTGCCGTATATTCTGTAATCGGATACGGTATCAAATGAATTTCCGCAGGCAAAATAACGCTCGCCGTCAATCTTCACAAAAGAGCCGCCTGTTTCCAATGCACCTTCGCGTTTTCCGTGACCGATAAACTTGTAGCCCTCAAAGGGATTGTCCGATTCAAAGAAGGTGTATACATACTGCCTCGGCTCAGAAAACATTCTGCAAATTGCCATTTTCCATTTGCCATCGGCTTCGTCAAAGTAAAAGTCGGGGTCCTCGTCACCCTCAAAGCCGACAAAATCCGTTACAGCTGAGCCTTCATCGGCAGGAGTCATTAGCTGAAGGTCAATGATGTTAACGCCGAATCGAGGTTCTCCCTCAAATTTTGCGTGACCTAAGATGTGATTGTGTGAAAAGGCACAAACCCATAAGTACCACATTTTTTCCTGTCTGTGATAGAGCAGGGAAGCGGCAACATCACCCCATATGTAGCCGTCACCGCAGTTGTAAAACAGCGCACCGCATAGCTCAAACTCACACGTACCCGGTACCCACGAGAATACGCCCTGGAACATTTCTTCCTGTAACCGTATGGAGGCAGTGAGATAAACACGTCCGTTTTCAAATAACACATCACCGTTTTCGTACTTTACGGGACGAATGTCGGCGGTGGATAAACCGTTGTCGATGTAGGAGCTGACGCTTTTTACTGTGCTTTTTCCAAAGGCGATAACAGAAACACTGCTCTTTTGATATACCGTTTCCTTGTTGAAGTCTCGGAACTTTTCCGATTTAAAACTGTCAATATACTCAGGCTTTCCGTTTATCAGCTGATATACGTCCAGCACATAAGGACGACAGGTGATAATAAACGTTATGTCATCTGCGTCTGTTTCGATAACAGTTTTTGAGATAACATTTTCACCGTCTTTGAAAACCGCCTCACGCTCTTTTACCGTAACACTTACGCTGCCGCTTGGAAAGTTAAAGCAAAATCCCGCTTCCGAAGAGTTTTTTTCTACAGTAATTTCATATGAAGCATAAGGGAAAAATTTGCATAAAAATCTGTTGGCAAAGCCTTCCTCTACAATGTACCTGCCACTGTCAAGTCTTTCACGTAAGCTTTCGCTTTTTGAGAGAATGGGATATAGGTCGCCTTTTGTGTCATTTATAAAATCCTTGAAAAATGACATTTCTGCCATTTTCAGCTTTAGATTTTTGTTCATTGTAAGGGAAAAAAGTCGGTTGATTTTGAAATTTTGCATTTTAGTTGCCTCGCTTTCGTTATGAATAGTTTATCATATCGGGCAAGGTAAGTCAAGAAAAAGGTGTAAATTCAGCACGTTTTTATGCAAAAAAGGACTGCCTCATATGAAGCAGTCCAAAAGGTTTGATATTCTGTTTAAACCAATCCGAATTACTTGGAAGCCTTGATAGCAGCCTGAGCAGCAGCAAGTCTTGCAACAGGAACACGGAAGGGTGAGCAAGATACATAGTCAAGACCGATCTTGTGGCAGAATTCAACGGAAACGGGGTCGCCGCCGTGTTCACCGCAGATACCGCAGTGAATCTTAGCATTCTGTCCCTTACCAAGCTTGATAGTCATTTCCATGAGCTTACCAACACCTGTCTGGTCGAGCTTTGCGAAGGGATCGTTTTCGTAAATCTTCTTGTCGTAGTAAGCACCGAGGAACTTACCTGCGTCGTCTCTTGAGAAACCGAATGTCATCTGTGTAAGGTCGTTTGTACCGAAGCAGAAGAAGTCAGCTTCCTTAGCGATTTCGTCAGCTGTGAGACAAGCTCTGGGGATTTCGATCATTGTACCAACCTCGTATTCGAGCTTAGCACCTGCAGCAGCGATTTCAGCATCAGCTGTTGCAACAACGATGTCCTTAACGAACTTGAGTTCCTTAACTTCACCTGTAAGAGGAATCATGATTTCAGGCTTAACCTTCCAGTCAGCGTGAGCAGCCTGTACCTTGATAGCGGCTCTGATTACAGCCTTTGTCTGCATTGCAGCAATTTCAGGATAAGTTACTGCAAGACGGCATCCTCTGTGTCCCATCATGGGGTTGAATTCGTGGAGAGAAGAAATGATAGCCTTGATGTCTTCAACAGACTTGCCCTGTGCTTTTGCGAGAGCGGCGATGTCAGCTTCTTCTGTGGGAACGAACTCATGGAGAGGGGGATCGAGGAATCTGATGGTAACGGGGTTACCCTTAAGTGCTTCGTAAAGCTTT
>JAZQFS010000120.1:0-56188 GCA_045539625.1 Eubacteriales bacterium
ATAAAGTGGGAACGGAAGATAACGCCACCGCCACCGAGCAACACTATATAGAGTTGTCTGTGATAGCGTTTCATCAAGTCCCCCTGTATCTTTAATTGAATATCATTCATTAGTAATACCCCCTTATATTCTTTCCATTTCAAGATTGCCACCGATAGCCTCGACAGCCTCAATTTTAGCCTGTATCTCCATTTCACCGTAAGACGATGTAACTACTTCATAATAACAATCAACGCCATATGCGAGGTCTGGCATTGAGATAGAACGGTCTTGTATGGCGTTGTAGAGTTGGTCATAGCGTTCATAGTACCTGTTAAGCAAAAGTTCCTGTAATCGTTCTTTGAACTCGTCCCTTATTTCAGCCTCACAACGCATTGTAGAGCGTTCTTCTCTCGACAGGCTCAATATCTTATCCATTAGTTGAATGTCGTGCTGAACCCCTGTACTGCTGTAATACTTGCGGTCTGCGAGGCTGTCAATGTTAGCCTTTATCCAAGCCTTGCCCTCGTTGGTAATGCGATACACTTCCTGCCTCTTGCCGTCTGGCAAGGTATGAGAACACTTTTCAAGTGTTCGGTCAAGCACCAGATTTTTCAGCCTGTTCGGTGAAATAATCTGTGTTGCTTGTGATTTGGTGCAGACACCCGAACATCGTAAGGCATTGAGAAAATCAATGTCCTTGTGATTGACTGTCTGCACATAATGGGATTTTCTTCCCAAGAAAATCACCCCCTTATACGCTCCTGCGAGACCGAGCAGAACGAAGCAATGAAATTAACATTCGCATAAGAGAATGTGTTGGCTGTGCAAAATTTCCTTGTGTGTAGTGCAAAATGAGTTTTTGCACTACGAGAGAAGCGAGGTCTCGCACAATAATAATTATTTTATTTTTATTATTTTACTGTTCCAATAAGCATTTTATAACTATTTGACCGACAAATAATGACATTTTTTGAGGTTGGATAGCAATATACGATTTTTCGTTATAGATAAATAAATCAAAGGAGTTTTTATTATGAAGAAATTTTTAGAAAAAGACATAAACAAGTATGTGAAAACCATCATAGCATATACGCTTCCATCTGGTTTTATAATCGAAGCAGACAAATGTGAAGAAGTCACTGAATTTTACATCTATCATAAGGACTATGGTATAAAGATGCTCATGTTTGGACTTTGTAATTGTGACACAGCAGAACAAGAAGAAATTCTATACGCAAATGCTCCACAATATATGGACATATACAAAGATGAGTATATGGATTGATGCTTATAACAAAATGCTCTGACCATTTTGCTAGAACATTTTTCTTGATTATTGAATTTAGACTGATATTCTTTTATATTCGACTTCTCTCGACAGTATAATCTAATATCCAAAAATACAGATAATGAGAGGAGTAAATGGATATGAGTATGGAGATTTTTCTAACAAACTTAGGAAAGTATGTTGAGGGGTGTCTTGTGGGACAATGGGTGAAACTCCCTGTGCCAGAGGACAAGCTCGAAAGTGTACTGAAACAAATCGGTATCAATGACGAGTACGAGGAGTATTTCATCACAGACTATGAAACATCATTTCACGGTCTGCGTGATGTACTTGGAGAGTACGAAAGCATTGAAACGCTGAACGAACTGGCAGAAATGCTTGAATCCTTGTCAAGTGATGATGAGGACAAGTTGAGTGCTGTTCTGGAAGTGGAAAGTTGCAGAAATGTAACAGACATCAAGGGACTTATAGAAGCCCTTGACGAGTTCGACCTTATCACCGACATAGACGATGACGATGATTTAGGGCGGTACTTGATTGATGATTGTGGCGTTCTGTCTGTCCCAGAGCATTTACAGAACTACATAGACTATGAAGCCTATGGCAGAGATGTGCGGCTCGAAAGTAATATCACATACACTTCATACGGTTGTCTTTTTGACAACCGATAAAAAAACTTTTGTATAAGTTCTTTTAAAAGAACTAATGTCATCAAGTGAAAAATATTATATGTTATTATAGAAGTGTAAGATAAAAACAAAAACAAGTTTTGTTTATACAATCTACATATAGATATTTAGTTTAGTAAAGGAGAACATTATTATGAAATATGAATCTAACACAAATAACAATATACCAAAGATGATGACAGTACGACAGGTAGCCTCAACAGGACTACTGCCCGAAAGTGCGATACGCAGACTTCTTCACGAGAAGAAAATCCCTGCTGTGTATTCGGGAAAGAAAGCATTTATTAACTTTGATGTATTATGTGAGCAACTGGCGAATCTCTCGCCAGTTGCGTGAAGGGAGAGTTATTATGAATATCAGAGGCGTAACCAAACGTGGTGAAAATACATACCGTTTTACACTTTCGCTCGGATTTGACGGAAACGGTAAAAACATTCGGAAAACGATGACGTTCAAAGTGCCAGAAGGAACAGCACCTACAAAGGCTGAAAAAATGGTGATGGAGGCATATAACGATTTTCAGAAAAAGCACAAGAACACACAGGACTTGGAAGAGCATATGCGTTTCAAGGAACTTGTGGATATATACTTTCGTGATTTTGCTCCAAACAAGTTGAAGCCTGTAACGAGGTATAACTATGAAAGGGATTTGAATATCCACATACTGCCTGTTTATGGGAACAGAAAAGTAATGAGTATCAAGACATCTGAACTCACAACATTTTTTACAGGACTTCCGCTATCTTCTGAAACGACAAGAAAGTTAAAGACAATAATGTCAAGCGTGCTGTCTTTTGGAGTTAAACAGGGATATATCACGCATAACCCTTGCAGTGGAGCTTTACATAAGGAAGATGCTTCGGAAGCAAAGAAAATCAAGTATCTAACTCCAGAACAATGCCGTAAATTGATGAAACTTACCAGCGAATACAGTTCATTCAACACTATCGTAAAATTTCTGATATTTTCAGGAATGAGAGTAGGAGAATGTCTTTGCCTTAGGTGGAGCAATCTAGACTGGGAGAACAGTACGATAGGGGTGCGTAAAACACTTGCGTATGCTTATAAGGAGAAATACGAATCCTCTACCAAAAATGAAACTAGTTACCGAACACTTAAACTTGGAGAGTTTTCTATGTCAATACTTCGAAAGCACAAAGAAGAACAGGACAAACTCAAAGCGATTGTCGGTGATGCGTGGGAACACCCAGATTTTATATTTACCACTGAAATTGGTGAATATATGAATTATTGTAGTGTGAATGACAAACTCAAAAAGCTTCTCAAAAAGAATGATTTGCCTTGTGTTACTGCTCACGCACTGCGCCACAGCAACGCCAGTCTTCTCATCAATAATGGGGTTGATATAAAGGCTGTTTCCTCGCAATTAGGTCATTGTAACATAAATATAACGGCTGACACCTACGGACATATTTTCGATGAGTACAAAGCAAGAATCGCCAAGAGCCTTGAAGATAGCCTTTTTTAAAAACAACGGAGCATAATCCATTTGGGTATGCTCCGTTGTTGATTTATTTACAGATTTATGGTATAATAATTGATAAAGAAAATGAGTTTTAGAGGTGCGTTATGGGGACTTTGGACTTTACATATGAGATGCCTGATAATTTTAAAAAACGTGTTATTCAGTATTTACAACAAATGAGTAATGATAATGTAGTAAATGCGTTTATTCGTTGTGAATATGAATACGAAAAAGTAAATTTTGCTTATTACGCAGGATTAACAGGTGATAATTGGAACAAATATGCTCTTGATTTTTCTATTGAAGGAGCAAAGAATGATATATCTGTTTTGAAAATGGCTGATAGAGTATTAAAAAATGTGATTGATAAAGCACTTAAACCTAGTGAATCGGGGTTTCTTATTAGAAATATTTTTTATCTTGATAATGATGATTCATTTAGTGTTTCCAAAGTACCATCTTCTAACGAAGAAAGACTAAATGCGGATATTGAAAGTGCCAAAAGTGTTCTGAATGACTTTATTCAAATAGGAGAAAGGATATGTTTAAATCATTCATTTAATACCTCAAGTTCTGAAAATACAATCAATGATGCTTTTAGGGACATGCTTTCTATAAAAGGCTATAATGAGGTAAAAGACCAATCACGACATGGAATATCTTCAAGTGGCAAAGATGCGGGAGAGGTTGATATATTACTTACAAAAGATGGTAGAGAAATAGCTATATTCGAAGGGTTAAATTTAAGTAGTGTAAATACCTCATATATAGATGAACATATAGACAAAGCAATAATAAATTATAATGCTTTAGGAACTGCGACTTTTGTGGTGGCATATGTTTGTTCAGCTAACTTTGAGGATTTTTGGGAAAGATATTCCAATCATATAAAGGATTACAAATTTCCATTACAAGTAAAAAAGTCATTTTGCATTCTACCTTATCCAAATGCGGCAATACGATGTGCGACACTTATATTGTCAAGGGATGATTATGATTTCCCTGTATATTTTATGGCATTAAAGATAAGTTAGTATTTAATGTTATTATCTGTTTCTTGGTGCAAATTTGGTGCAAAATTCTATGATACGATATAGATTTTATCAAACGATATACAATCACATCTACACAAAATCCCACAATATAAGCGTTTTTCAACGATATTAAACGTCATAAACGCAACAGGGAAAACTCAAAGAGATAATGATTGCCCTATCGGGCGTTATCAACAAATCCCGAAACCAATACGGTTTCGTGATTTTTCTGTATGTTGTTGTTTTGTGTTTTACCACAAAATTGTCACAAATACATGTTTTGCCTGATAAGCAATAAAAAAATGAGAAAATGTGCAAATCCAGTTGTAAAATACAAATAAACTGTTCAATTTTACATTGCAAAACATGCAATCCTGAATTATAATGATGTTAATTAAATAAATTGCCGCATTAAGAGCATACGAAAGGCAGAGATAAAAATATGAAACATTATTTGCTCCCCGATAAAGGTCAGTTTTATAAAGCTAATCTTCACTGCCATACAAACTGTTCCGACGGACGTTATACTCCCGAGGAAATAAAAAAGATGTATTCTGAAAAAGGATACAGCGTTGTGGCATTTACCGATCATGAGGTTATGATTCCGCAGAATCATCTGACGGACGATAGCTTTCTTGCTATTACAGGCGTGGAATATGCAGCAAATATCGGCAACTATGATATGCTGGCATCGGCGCATCTTAACTTTCTTTCCAAGGATAAAAACAGACGTACTTTCCCGGGGTTCAGAGCATCAAAGCTGTGGAAAGCCATTGAACACATGAATGCTTTTATTGATGACGATATGCGTCAATATACCGATGAGCTTGTACCTGAATACAGCGATAAATTCTTCAACGGAGTTATTAAAAAGTGTAATGAAGAAGGCTTGCTTGTTACGTTGAATCATCCTGTAAATTCATTGCAGAACTTCAATGACTACGGTAATTTAAAGGGACTGTGGGGGATGGAATGTCATAACGGAGGACCTGAGGTAAGCGATTTTCCCGAAAGTATGTTACCGATTGTTGAAATGCATAGAGTGGGAGAAAAGATTCTTCCCGTTGCGGCAGACGACACTCATGGAGAAAATACACTTTTCGGCGGCTTTAATATGATTAAGGCTGAAAAGCTTGACTATGATACTATAATGACAGCACTTGAAAAGGGTGATTTTTACGCATCGCAGGCACCTGAAATATATGAGCTTTATGTGGAAGACGGAATTGTTCATGTAAAGTGCAGTGATGCTCATGCAATAATCCTCAATACAATGCAGCGATTCAGCAGAAAAGTAATTGCACCGAGCGGCGAAACTATCAATGAAGCACATATTGATATTAATGTATTTTTGGATATGTGCCGTGAAAAGGCGTCCATACTTCCTTACGGAAATTTTATCCGCATTGAGGTTGTGGATAAGAATTTCAAGCATGCTTATTCAAGATGCTATTACCTCGATGAATTTATAGATTAAGATGACGTTATGTATTTAATAATAGGAGAATCGCTATGATAAAGAGTGAAAAGTATATTGTCGGAACAGAAAAAGACCATGTTTATAAATCTCTTTATGAAATGATACCGCAGGAAGATGTGTATATGCACCTTCGCCTGTCGGGACAGCTCAATGATGTTTGTCACGATATGTACTTTCTTACACATGAGGACGGCAAGGGCTTGTCACGTGTTTGGATGTGCTACGGCAGACATGAAAGACCTGTTTGTAACTGGGGTGCAGTGTTTACACAGGAAGAAGCAAGAGGAAAAGGGTATTGTGCAAAAAATCTTGATTATTGCTTTGAGGTTGTTGATGCTCTTGAAAATCCGCCTGTTGCACTTTTCTGTACTGCTGCAGAAATAACAAAATTCTATAGAAAATACGGCTTTGTACCTGCTATCAAGGGAGCTGAAATGGGTCCGTTGTATAGACCGTGCGGTGACAATCCTGCAACATTTCAGGAGTTTTGCGAAAACTACTTTTTGCCTACAGATGAACTGATTATTAAAGATGCGGACTTCGGCTGGCGAAATGAAGTTGATTGCCTTTTGAAATTTGCACTGAGGGATATGGGAATAAAACTGGAGATTAACGGTATTGACGAAATAAGATTGGCACTTATGGACGATCCAAATAGAGCAAGAATTGTTATGTCCAAAGAGAATAAGTGTGTCGGCTGGATGCTTGACGGTGTTATGCAGCTTCATCCTGCCTATGAAAATGTTAGTAAGATTACGGATTTGTCAACGAAAAAAGCTTGATTTTGTCTTGTGTGCATAAAAATAAATATTATTACGACTAAAAGTTGTGATACAATTATTCAGCACTCACATATGTGGGTGCTACAGACTGAAATCCCGAAACCAATACGGTTTCGGTATTTTTCTGTATATTGCTGTTTTATGTTTAACCGCAAATTTGCCGCAAATATTGTTTATTGTGATAATAGGTCAGAAGAGACCGTCTTCGCCTTTCTGACTGTAATTTGACTGTTAGACATACTTGGATTTATCAATCATTCATCTTCATGCTCTGTCAGTATTTTATTGAGCGCACGCACAAAATCGTGGTAACCTTTTGGAAAGTTTTCAGAGCCATTGGCATATATCTCTTGTCCGTCATTTACGGTAGCCCTGAAGTCAAACATTGTCCCGTCTTTCACATTTTTCGGGTGCTTGCCGTGAAATCCGTCCCAGCTGATTACACCGCAGGTATTCATTAGTTCAATAAAATCTGTAGTGTCACAAACAGCACTTGCTTCAAGCTCAAGCGTATCTACTCCGTTTGAATATACTTTTCTGAAACGCCTGAGTTCTGTTTTCCCGTCTTCGTTTGTGATTTCATACACATTACAAAATCTCATTCCTTGCAAAGTGAGCGTCATCGTTTTAATTGAGGTAACAGTTTTTCTGCAATCATCTGCGCAACCGCACAGTCCGATTGATGTCGAAAGCAGCATAGTGGTTATTAAAGTAATGAACCTCTTCATAAAAGCACTCCTCAAATCAAATTTTATCTGTCTTGCAAATTCTTATTTATCGAACTGTTCAGACCTTTTACCTGACTTTTATTATGTTATATCATATAAGTGTGAATAAATAAAGAATTTTTCTGTTTAGACGGAGATAATGAATGCACTGTCGGTCTGCTCTCAAAGCACTCGCATTTTGCGGGTGCTTTTTTGTGGAATAGTATTGATTTTTTCCAAAATTGTGATAAAATTATAGTGTAAATAGTAAACCTCGGAGGCAGTTATGCTTATAGATATTACCCTGAAAATTACACCGCAGATGCTTAAGGATTCGCAGAATATTGATAATAAAGCACTTGTGGGACATCTCGGTACGCATTTTGATGTAATGGATAAAGAATTTCCCCTTGACTATACAAAAAGACGGGGCATTGTTTTTGACGTAAGTAAGGTTGATAACCGTGATATAGGTGTTTCCGATATAAATCTTGATGACGTGCAAAAGGATATGTTTGTTGCCTTTTATTCGGGTTATATTGAAAAAGAGCCATACGGCACAAATACCTACTTTTCCGAACACCCTCAGCTTACAAATGAGCTTATTGATGCACTTTGCGATAAAGGAGTGTCAGTAATAGCACTTGACTTTGCAGGAATAAGACGGGGTAAAGAGCATATTCCCAAAGACTATGAGTGTGCACAGAAGAATGTTTTTGTTGTTGAAAATCTCTGCAATCTTAAGACTCTTCTTGATAACGGCGGAAGATTTACCTCACATACTTATCCTATGAATTACGTGGGGATTACAGGTCTCCCTTGCAGAGTAATAGCTGAAATCTGATTGAAAGGTGACATCATGAAAAATATAGTAAACATAGTTAATTTTGTAAGAGGAATTGAGCCTCGTCCCGGTAGAAACATCGACCTTGTTGAGCCTGTGCGAGAGCAGCTCAATGCAATGCGTGAGAATAACCTTAAAGGCACGTTTCTTTTGCAGTATGATGCCTTGCTTGATGACCGTTTTGTAAGTCTTGTTAAGGAAAACTCGGATATTGCAGAAGTGGGACTTTGGTTTGAAATAGTTCAGCCGCTTGTTGAAAATATCGGCGAAGCATGGAACGGAAGATACCCTTGGGATTGGTATAACGATGTAGGCTTTTCCATCGGCTATGAGCCGAAAGTGCGTATAAAGCTTGTTGACGGAGCTATGGCAAAATTCAAGGAAATCTTCGGCTATTATCCCAAATGCGTAGGCTCGTGGCATATTGACTCGGTATCTATGAAGCATTTCAGTGAAAAGTATAATGTTTCTGCCTGCTGTATCTGCCGTGATCAGGTCGGTATTGACGGCTATACCATGCAGGGCGGATATTTCAATCAGGCTTATTATCCAAGCGTAAATAATATGTTCTGTCCTGCAAACAGTAAGGAAAATCAGATAAATATGCCTGTTTTCCGTATGCTTGGCTCTTGCCCCATATATGAGATTGACTGTCAGCTTTATCCCGAAATCTGGAAGCTTGGACAGCCCACCTTAGAGCCTGTCAGCTCAAATTTTGGCGGTAATGAGGGTTGGTGTAACTGGTTCTTTGATGAAACCTTCAGCGGAAGCGGTATCAGTATGCAGTACACTCAGTCGGGACAGGAGAACAGCTTTGGCTGGCCGAGAATGAAAAAAGGACTTGATCTGCAGTTCAAGCTTATCAGACGTCTTTGTGATGAAGGAAAACTTGAATGTCTGACCTTGGCTGAGGCAGGCGAGTGGTATAAATCAAAGTTTGATGTAACAGCTCCCGCAGCACAGACGGCATTGTCCGATTTTTGGAAGAATAATAAAAAATCAGTGTGGTATAACAGCCGTTATTACCGTGCAAATATTCTTTTTGAAGACGGTACGGTAAAATTACGTGATATGTATATATTTAACGATGAGCTTAAGGAACGCTATCTGGAAAACCGTTGTGAAACGCATGCTTGCGAATTCAGAAATCTGCCTGTTATGGACTCGGTGCTTTATACTGATAAAGATAATGATAAAGCTATTGCAGGCGTGTACTTTACACAGAACGGCGAGAATATCACCTTCACCGATATGCAATACAGTGAACAGGAAAATTGCTCAATTGTAACTCTTAAAAGCGGCGTTGGAACACTTACCGTGGTTTTCGATGAGCAGTCAATTAAGCTGACAACAGATATTGACGGCATTTGCTTCAAGCCCGTCTTGAATGTAGATCTTGCATATGGCAGATGCGGCGACCGTGATTCCTTCGGCAATCATAATAACAGATCGGTAATTATTTCAAGTATAACAGAGGCAACAGCCGAAAATAACCGTATCGCATTTGAATTCCGTGGCATAAAGTACGGCATTGAAGCAATGGAAGGTAATTTCGACAGTGATTTTGCACTTTATCCCGATAACGGTAAAATCACCCTGAAAATTCTTAATAAACTTAATTGATAAATGAGCACTCACTTAACCGTGGGTGCTTTTTTATAAAAAAACTCCCCAAGGAAGGGGAGCGTTAAACTGTTATTAGTATTATTTCCTTGCCGCATTTTTCGGCAAAGGCTTTGGTGTATTTTGTACCGCTTGATTTGCCGTCCCAGATTAGAAGAACTTTGTCGCAAAGCCTTACAAGCTCTTCGTTGCGTTTGAGAGGAGCAGCTTTGGAAAATTGTGTATATCTCGGACGGAGAATTATTTTGGATAACTTTTTTCTGTCAGCGTACTGTTCGGCAAGAGTGTCAATACCGTTAGCACCGCCCGACAGAATTGTGTCAACATCGTCGCCGATGTAGGGGGAGAGGTCAAAATCGGTTATACTGCGTGAGCCTGCAATTAAAAGTTTCATATTTTCACCTGTTTTTTTGTATAATTCCCTATAAAATACATAGGGATATCTATATTATAACACGTAATCTTTAACTTGTAAATAGGCTATAATAAATATGATGATAAAAATGCAGGAAAGTCAATATAAGATGAATCTCATAAAAATAGGATTAAAAATAGCCTATTACAGGAAATTGCAGGGAATGACGCAAGAGGAACTTGCAGAAGCGTGTGATTTGTCAGCAGGATATGTTTCACAGCTCGAAGGACCAAACTGCTTTTTCTGTCCTTCGTTGAAAACACTCTTTACGATAGCAGAAGTGCTTAGTATCCCTGTTTGTAAATTGCTTGACATTGATGATTAAATAATGCTTTGGGAACGGTGAATGAAGCCGTTCCTTTTTTGTATCGGCAACAGTCAATTTTAACAAACCTTCCTGCGAACACTTTGAAAACAGAACATATAAAAAAGTCCGCAGGCAAAACCTGCGGACTTAACCGTTAAGTCAAAACCGATTATTCGACTATAGTAACAACAATGTTGTCAATCATAAATTCACAGCCTAAATCTCCTGCGGGATTGCAGTAGAATGAGAAGCAGTCCTGTCTTGAACCCTTGTTGGCATCCATTGTTTCAACAATGTATTCACCTTCAAAGTGTACCCAGCCGTCAGCAGGTGTGATGTCCTTGCCGACGATTGAATTGTGCTCGTAGCCGTTCTGGTGACCGTTTGTGGTGTCCTGATAACGGAAGTTGCATGTCAGCTTTGAAGTGATATTTGTGTTGCCTGCAGCATCTGCAACAAGCTTGATATCAGCTGAAACCTTGTACTTTGCACCGGGGATAAAGTTGAAAGGCGTGATGAAGTAGTTCCAAGTCTTGTTCATGGTGTTGGGCTTTACACGGAACGCCTTGTTGCCGCCTGCTTCCGTAACAACATCAAGTGTGCCGCCTGTTGCTGAGTACATGCTGATGTCAGCACCTTCAGCATCACCGTTTACGATAGCGCCGGGGAACTGAACGTCTTCCTTCTTGAGAAGGGGAAGCGTAGGAGCTTCGTTGTTTGCACCGCTGCCTGTCTTGTAGAACTTGATGTAGTCGATGAAGTATTCACCGTTTTCAATGTCACCGGGATCGAAGCGGATTGCGTTGATTTTTCCTGCCCATTTCTTGCTTGCACCAAGGTCAAGCTTTACAAAGTAGTAGCCTTCGGCATCCTTGGGTGTAGAGTCGCTGTAGTTGTGCGTTGCGTTTGCATCAGCGGCATAGCTTGTCATAACCTCGTTCATAAAGAACATCTGAACTCTGTCGGCCTTTACAGGCTTGATTCTTACAATTGCCATATCGTAGTTGGCACTGTCTTTAAGCTCCTCGGGAAGGTTGAAGCCTACAATAACGTCTTTCTGACCTGCTTCGGCAACAACGTGAAGAATACCGTTTTCAACAGAGCCTGTGCTTCTTGTGAAGTTCTTGAGGAAAGCGTCGTCATCGCTCTTAAAGTCCATATCGTATACAAACTCTGCGTCGCCTGCTACAGACTCAAGAGTTGCTGTGCCTGCTGCGGGAGTTGCAGGAGTTGCGGGAGTTGCGGGAGTGGAAGGCTTTTCTTCCTGAACACTGCCTGTTGAAGCACCATCACGCTTAACGAATTTGATGTAGTCAACTTCGTAAATACCGTTGTGGTTTGTGGGGTCAAATCTTACGAGATTTGCAACACCCTTCCAAGCCTCGTTTGTTGTAAAGTCGAACTCTACTGTGATATATCCGTCTGCGTCAGGCTCGTACTGTGCAAAGTCAACCTTGATTGACTGCTTTTCGCTGAGTGTAGGACTTAAGTTTGTACCAAAGTACATTGTAGCAACCTTGCTTTCTGTACTTCCTTCAATTGCGTTGGGAAGATAATTGCACTTAATTCTTACAACAGCCTTGCTGTATTCACTTGTGTTAAGGGTAATATCCTTAAGTGAGAACTGAGGGTCATGACCTGTTACTGATGAGCTGGCAGCACCAACTGTAATGATAGCAGTGCCATCTGCAACAGATACTGTACCGTGACCAATTACCCAGTTTTCTGTGTCATTGGGAACGTTGAATTCATATTCGAATTCAATTCTGTTGTCAAGGATTGCGCCGTAGTCAATACCTCTGACAGAAGCCTTAAGACCGCCGTTTATTTCATACTCGATGCCTGCGTTGTCATAGATAAACTTCATGGGAAGAACAGGCATTGCATCGTAGAGATAGAAGGGCTTAACAAGTGCCTTTTCAGCACCGTTAACAATAGCCTTGTCGCTGCCTACAGTAAATACAAATTCTGTTTCTGTGCCGGTCTTGAGGTAGAGCTTCTGAGTAAATCTGTTCCATTCGTAGTAGAAGTTGTTAGCTTCAAAGATGCCGTAATCGGGATCGCCTACAACGTAGAATTCATTGTCTGTTTCTTCGATATAGTAAACGGGAGTGTTAAGGTTAACGCCGTCAACAAAGACCTTGCGGTCGTCTTCTACGTCGCCGAGAAGCTCAATCTTCTTAACCTCAACAGAGCCTATTTCTTCAATAAGGTCGAATCTTAAGCAAGTGATTGTACCAAGCCAGAAGGGATTGTTGGTAACATCGATTGTATACTCTGTAAATTCGCCTGCGGGAGTGGGAGCAACCTTGTAGGGGAAGCCCTTGTTGCCGTGCCACTGCTTGTCAATGTCTGTAATAAAGAATACGTTAGCACCGCTGTTTACATCTGTACGCATTGTAATTCTTATTGCCTTGATTTCAGATGCGTTAAGAGTAAGGGTTGCGGGAGTTCTTACAATTGCATCTCTTGCAGAAGCAGTACCGACAAGCATACCGTTTTCAACGCCGATGCTTGCATATCTGTCCTTAGTCCAGCCGTCAAATGTGCCTGGCTGTGAGAAATCCCATGTCTGAAGAACTCTTGTGGGAATTTCGTTCTTTTCAAGAAGCATTGAACGGATAGGAGTACGGTTGTCGTTGTAAAGTTTTGAAATTCTGTTCTGCTGGTTGATTGTGGGAACTATGTCGTCGTGAACTTCGGGAGCGTCTGTGTAAGCCTTTCTCCATTCGTCTGCATAGCCGAAGCCGTTAAGACCTGAAGGAGCAAGCCAGTGACCTTCACCGTATTCATTCCAGGTTGCAAGGTAAACCATGTTGCCCGGAATGTTCTGCTTTTTAACGTAGCCGAGATAGTAATCAAGTACCTGCTTGTGTTCTTCGGGAGTTGCAACAGGTGTACGTTCGTTTCTCCAGCCCATGATGTTTCTGCCCTGAGCTACTGTAGGAACGATGTAAAGGTGGCTGTTCTGCTTCTGAACTTCATTGTAAGCTGCATCGTACTTGTCGAAAAGCCACTGAGGAACAGCAGATTCGGAACCGTAAGCATATGTCATGATACCGTCAGCACCCATGTCGGTGAACTTCTTGATGCTTTCAGCATTGTAGTTACCTGTCTGACAAAGAATGATAATGCCGTCAAAGCCGTAGTTCTTGATGTCTTCTCTCATGAACGCCATAAGCTCGTTACAAGCTTCAACGCTGCCGAAGGTTGTTTCGAGAAGGTCCATTCTGTAGATATGAAGAACGGGCTTGTTGTCGATGCACAGGTATCTGGGGTCTGTGAAATACCATTCTATCCAGTAGTCCCAGATGTAAGTCTTGAACTGCTCAACAGTCATCTTTGTTGAGGTGAAGCCTGCATTTTCCCACATGAAGCAGAAATCAATCATGTCGGAGTACTTGGAGTAGAAGAAGCCGTCGTGCTGGCTGTGTGACAGTCTGGGAGTCTTCTGAGGAGTCTTCCAGGTTGTGTCGCCGCCGTAGTACCAGCAGTACTGGAATGCGTCAACGCCATGTTCAACCATAAGCTTTGTTTCCCAGTCAGCTGTTTCGGGAATACCTTCATCATAGTAACCCATGAGAGGTGAACATTCGTCGTAGGGTGAAACGTAGTCCCAACCGTAGTGTGTACCTTCTCTCCAGAGAGAGCATACAGACATGATAACTGTGTTGTCATCGTTTTTGTTTACGGGATTGGGAACGGGACAGTAGTCTGCGTAGTCGTAGATGTTGTAAACCTCAACGTCGTCAACAAGCATATAGCCGTCTGCAGACTTCTTTTCAAACTTGAAGGAGATTTCGCTTATGTCGTCAGCAGTAAGAGCAACATTGCCCTGTACCTTGCCGTTTACATAAAGCTTTGCAGTATTAGCTGCTGTGTCGCCTTCAATGTGAATGCACTGCCATACATGGTTCTTGAATACCTTGGAAAGTGCACCTGCAGAAATTGTTGAATTTGCAAGCTTAACACTAACGTCACCAACATTTATGTAAACTGTATCTTGTGCATTGGGAAGGAGAATGAAGGATTCAAATACAAACTTTGTATCAGCCTTGTCAAACTTCTTGGTTACTGTTGTGTTGTCGGTAAGCTTTAAGGTTGCCGTGCCGTTTGCATCAAATCTGCCTGTGAAAACTTCAGCATTTTCAGCCTTTTCCCAGTCGATAGGATAAACGGGAGCAAAGAATTCTTCGTTAACAAGATAGTTCATGTAAATGTGACATTCGGAATATGCAATGGAAATCTTGTCTTCAACGGTAGTACCCAGAACAATTCTTCTGAACTCGGAAAAATCACCGAAGGTGAAGTCACAAACCTTTGCACCGTCTACAGTGTAGTAACCCTTCTTGTTGTCAAGGTCAATTTCAGCCTTTATGGTGTGCTCGCCCATTTCAGCCTTAACAGTGCCCTTGAATTCTCCTGTAGCACTCTTTGCAGCATAAACGCCGTCCTTGGTTATAAATTCAATAATGCTGTTGCCCTTGGCGTCAGCAAAGTAGAATCTGATACCGTTGCAGTTTCTGCTGTTGATGGTATATTTGGCACGAAGCGTCATAACACCCTTGGTCTGAGGCTCAATGTCACGGTTGATAGCGGCATAGCCCTTGTCGGTAGTGTCAACGCTGACAGGCTGAACAATGCCTGTGGTGAGGAGAGTCTGGTCATAGCGGTTGTCATAGTTCCAACCTGATGCAAGTCTCTTCTGCTGTCTTGCCTGACTTGTGAGAGTGTAGTTGTCTACAAGATAGTAAGCTTCTTTTCTCTCAGGCATGGGGGTAAGTGTGCCGCTTACTCTGTTTTCAGGCAGAGCTGCTCTGTTGATGATAGCGGAAAATTCGCTTCTCTTGATAGGCTGTGTGGGAAAGAATGTACCGTAGTCATCGCTGCCCATAACAACGCCTGCTTTGTAGAGCATAAGAAGTGTGTCTGCGTAAGCTTCCTTTTCGTTGACGTCGGGAATGGCAGTCACGCTGTTCTTTGCTGCAAAGTGACTTTCGGGAAGTGCACCTGCAATAAGTACTGCGATTTCGTATCTTCTTGCAGTTCTGTCGTATGAATTGAAGTAACCGTCTTGGAAGATGCCGTTGTCGATTGCGTACTTAATGTACATATCGTACCACTTGGCACCCGATACTTCGGGAATTGTTTTGCCGTTGTAGCTTGCGTGAGCACGTGAAGCAACAGTTACGGCCTCCGCAACGGTCATTGTGCCGTTGGGATCGAATAATGAGTCGCTCTTGCCGTTTACGAAGCCAAGCTCGTAAGCGGAGGCAACTTCTTTTGCGTACCACTGGTTAGCAGGTACGTCAGTGAATGTGCCTTTGTATTCCGTTACCTTTTCAAATCCCGCAGCAAAAGAGCTTACTGCAAGACAAAATGCGAGAACGGAGAGGCAAAGCACAAACAGCTTTTTGTTTCTTCTCATGTGAAAAAACCTCCTTGTATTATTTTACATTTTAATTATACATTATTATCGTAAAAAGTACAATATAAAACGTCATTGATTTATTGCACAAAAATAATGCAAAGCAATTGTTTATATTGACGATATCGATAATAAAGATAATTATTAGCTTTATAATTTTAACACTTTTCAACAAAAAAGTCTATCAAAATTGGATTTGTTTTTAATAAGATGATTGCATTGAAAAGCTTCAAAATATCAAAATATACAAAATCGGGTCAATTTCAATAATTATCCCAAAATTAATACTTGAATACTTTGATTTTCAACGCAAATAATACAGACCTTTTATTTTTACACGTTAATTTTACCATTTAACCCAACGTATGTAAATGTAAAAATGTATCTAAATCCAAACAACAAAACGACATGATTATTTTATAAGCATTTACTGTAATTTATGGTTTAATATCTGTTGACTTTTGCCAATCTTAATGATAAAATTATAAAAAAGCGGGGTGCTGTTATGAATTTTACGGGTGTGGAAAAATATGAAGTAAATGACAGAGCAGGGAATGGGAATTGCCGTAACGGAAAAGTATGTAATGTCATAGAAAAGTGGTATAAAAAGCTGGAATTTCCAAAAGAATATGACGCCGAGTTTTACGATGCACTTGACAAATATGACATCTGTGATGACATAGATATTTCCGACTATGATTTGAATGAAACGGACGGCAAAAGAAACCTGCTTTCCTTCCTGTTTATGTGTGAAAAGCTTTGTGAACAATACCGCAGCAAAGGCATTGATGAGAATATTATGGTGCATACCGCAAAGGATATTGTGCTGTGGACAAATGCATGGAGCGAGGTCAAGGGCGAAATGTACCTTGGTGAGCTTAATTGGCTGTCAAATCATTTCAATATGAGGCTTTTCCGCCTTGGAAACCTTGAGTTTATGCTGAAAAAATTTCATACCGATTTTCCTGAATTTTCAATTACAAAGGACGATTATCTTATCGACGTACATATACCAAATGATGCAAAGTTCAGAGATGAAGACTGTGAAGAATCCTTCAGAATGGCAAAAGAGTTCTTCAAAAAGCACTATCCCGATTTAGAGCTTAAATATTTTACCTGTGAGTCTTGGCTTCTTGACAGAGAGCTGAATAAATTGCTTCCCGAAACAAGCAATATTATCCGCTTTGGCAGAAGATTTGAAGTGATACCCCAAGAAACAACCGAAGATTATGCTGCTTTGAGATATGTGTTTAAATGGGATACAACCCGCTTTAATCTTGAAAATGCGGTGTGCTCGTCGGGTTTTTCCGAAAGGCTGAAAAAGCACGTTCTTTCGGGAGAAAAGCTGTATAGCGTAACGGGTGTGTTTCCTGTTGATGAAATCTGAATAATTCAGTCAGAAAGGCGGTGCTTGCGTGGTAAAATCACGTGAAGAAAAGCTTAAGTTTGCCTTCATAATCATATTCGTTTTTGTCGTTGCTTGCA
Source organism: Eubacteriales bacterium (assembly GCA_045539625.1). Taxonomy (GTDB): domain Bacteria; phylum Bacillota; class Clostridia; order Oscillospirales; family CAG-382; genus UMGS1387. The sequence continues at coordinate 17,552 of JAZQFS010000120.1, forward strand.
TTATCGGCTGGTGTTATGAGATGCTCTTTTACCGCATTGACAGAGGAATGTTCATAAAGCGTGGACAAGGCATAGGACCGTTTCTTCCAATATACGGCTTCGGCGCACTTGCAATTGATGCAGTTTGCTCAAAACTCAAAAAATATCCCGCACTTGTGTTTTTCGCTGCCGTTGTCGTCACAGGCGTTATAGAGTTAGCCGTAGGCCGGGCACTATATACTCTTGGCGGAGGTCTTCGTCTGTGGGATTATAATACGGAAATATGGAACTTCGGCAATATCGGCGGATTTGTGTGCCTTCGCTCCGTTGCCGTGTTCGGCTTTGCGGCACTGTTTTTGGAGTATATGCTTGTTCCGCTTATTAAAAATACTGTTGAAAGGCTCAGTATTAAAACACTTGCAGCTGTTACTGTACCTATAGTTTTGGTTGTTGGAACAGACATATTGACAGGGTATATAATTAAACCAATGATGTACATTTTTTTCTGAAAGGTGTCAGTTAATGCATAAAATAATGTTTGTCTGCCACGGGAATATCTGCCGTTCACCGATGGCGGAATTTATAATGAAAAAGCTTGTCAGAGAATCGGGCAGGGAAAAGGAATTTATTATATCCTCATGTGCTACAAGCAATGAGGAAATATGGAACGGTGTTGGAAATCCCGTGTATCCTCCTGCAAGGAAAATGCTTGCGGAACACGGTATAAGCTGTGAAGGTAAACGTGCCGTCAGGCTACAGAAAAGTGATTATGATAAGTATGATATGCTTGTGTGTATGGACTCAAATAATGTGAGAAATGCACTTCGCATTGTTGAGGGGGACGCTGACGGAAAGCTGTCAAAGCTGATGAGCTTTGCAGGCAGTGATGCCGACGTTTCCGATCCGTGGTATACCGATAATTTTCAAAAGGCATATGATGATATTTACAAGGGCTGCGCTGCGTTGCTTGAAAAACTTAAGTAAAAATAAAGGATTGTGATTAAAAAATGAGTCACAATCCTTTTTGTATTCAGTTATCGTTGAGGTAATCCGCAATGGCTTTTTCTGCATCAAGAACATCCTTGATAAAGCTTTGTGCAGGTACTCGAAGTGCACCGTTGCCTAAAATTATCATCTGCTCAGGTCCGTCGCTTGTGGCAACACGGACAATGTGGTTTTTGGAAAGCTTGTGTGATACCTTTTCAATGTAGGTGTCGGCAGTTTCGGCTTCCTTGGTGTAAACCACCTTGATGTTGCGGAAGTTTTCAACGCTTCCGGGATTCTTGTGTACCTTGTAGGCATCAAAAACAAGTATTATTTCAAGCTCGGAAAAGCCCTGATAGTTGCAAAGCCGCTCTATCAGCGAATTTCTTGCGTACTCAAGCTTTGTGCTTGCCATAGCTTTGTATTCGTCCCACGCAAAGATAATGTTGTAGCCGTCTATGAGAAGGTATTCAGGACCTTCAGGCATGGGCTTTGGCGATTGCTTGGGAATTTTTTTCGGCTGCTCTTTTCCCACAGAGGGATTGTATTTTACCCTTTCTTCCTCGTCACGACGGCGTATTTTGCCATAGGTACGCTCAAATATTTCCATAAGCTCTTTGTCTGTTGCGGCGGCAGCACAGAAATTTGCAGCTCTTCGCTTTAATTCCTTCTGTTGCAGGAGCTCGTCCTTGTCAACAGTAAAAATACTTGGCAGATGCATATAGCTTTCAACGTCACTCCACCTGACAAAGATTGCAGCACCGCTGTCGCAGAAAATGGAGTCGGGACTGTTGTCAAGGTCTGCTTCGGGAATGTAGCCTTTTTCGGCAATAACCTTGGCAGCATCGTGACAGATGTCGTAGCCTTTAAGGGTAAGTGAAATTCTTCCTTTACCGTGACTTAAATCGGATAGGGCAGAAGGATAGCTTCTCATTTCGCTTACGGGAGCCGTACCGCTTATTGTGCTTTCCTCACCGTCACTGTCGGGCATTCCCATTGTGCCGCACATGCTTTGAATATCCGACATTACTCTGCCTATGTTTTCGGCAGGTACTGTTATTTCATAGCTGTACCACGGCTCAAGAAGAACACTTTGAGCTCTCATAAGACCGTGCCTTACAGCTCTGTAGGTGGCTTCTCTGAAATCTCCGCCTTCGGTGTGCTTTTTGTGAGCACGTCCCGATACAAGGGTGATTTTCATATCGGTAATTGGTGAGCCTGTAAGAACACCTAAGTGGGTTTTTTCTTCGAGGTGGGAAAGAATAAGCCTTTGCCAGTTTTTGTCAAGGTCGTCTGTGTCACAGTCGGAGCTTATAATAAGACCTGTGCCTCTTTCGCCTTTTTCAAGTAAAAGATGTACCTCGGAGTAGTGTCTGAGAGGCTCATAGTGACCGACGCCTTCGCTGATACCGTCAACTGTTTCCTTGTACAGTATGCTTCCCGTACCGAATTCAACATCAAATCCGAATCTGCTTTTTATCTGATGCTTTATTATTTCAAGCTGAATTTCACCCATCAACAGAAGGTGAATTTCCGAAAGAGGCTCGTTGAAGGTAACACGCAGCGTCGGATCTTCCGCCTCAAGTATACGGATTCTTTGAAGTGCCGTGTGAGCATCAATCCCCTTTGGCAGTATTACCTTGTAGTTGAGTATCGGAATAAGCGATGGCTCGCCGCTTTCAAGCTCAAAACCAAGCCTGTCGCCGGGAAGCAGGGCAGAAAGACCTGTTACCGTACATATTGTTCCGCTTTGGGCTGTATCTGTGCTTTCGTACTTGTCACCCTGATAAAGCCTGATTTGCTCAACCTTTTGTGAAAAGTCATTACCGTTTCGGTCAGTATAGGAAATAAGAGCTTTTACAGACAGCTCTCCTCCTGTAACCTTGAGGTGTGTCAGCCGTGCACCGCTTTCGTCGTGGGTGATTTTATAAACTCTTGCGCCGAAATCACTGCCGTATTTTTTTGGCTTCAGGTTTTCACATACCGTTTTCAACAGCTCGCTTGTGCCGTCCATTTTCAACGCAGAGCCGAAAAGAACAGGAAAAAATCTACATTCCGTCACAGCATTTTTTATGTGCCTTTCGTCTATATATCCTTCCTTAAGAAAGGTATCCATAAGCTCTTCGGAGCACATTGCAATTTCTTCGGTGTCACCGCCGTCTGTAAAATCGACGCAGTGCGAAGAAAGTCTCTTGTGAATACCCTTTAACAGAGTCTCTTTGTCGGCATTGGAAATATCCATCTTGTTGACAAAAACAAATGTGGGAATGCTGTGCTTGCGAAGAAGTGACCACAGTGTTTCGGTGTGACTTTGAACACCCGATGAGCCGCTTACAACAAGAATGGCACCGTCAAGCACCTGTAGAGTTCTTTCGGCTTCTGCCGAAAAATCCACATGCCCCGGTGTGTCAAGCAAAGTTATTTCACATTCTCCCAAAGTTAACCTTGCAAGCTTTGAAAATATGGTGATTCCTCTTTTTCTCTCAAGCTCAAAGCTGTCAAGAAAGGAATTTTTGTGGTCTACCCGTCCCAAAGTGCGTATAGCTCCCGAAGAGTACAGCAAGGCTTCCGATAAAGTGGTTTTGCCCGAGTCAACGTGAGCTAAAATTCCGATAGTCAGCTTTTTCATAAATCAGCCTCCCGTTCGGTGGTAATTATTGAATTTACTGTCAGTAAATCTCCGTCGACGCTGAAGGAAACTTTGTAATTTCCGTACTCCATGTTGTAAATTCTGTCTTTGTCATTGTGATAGGCAGGTCTGGGATCTTGTGCAAGAATTTCCGTAAGAGCCGATTTGGCAGCATCATCAAGAATGTGGCTGTCATTTTTAAAAATAACCTTCAGCCTGTCACCGAAAACTTCCTGAGCAAAACCGAATTTCGCATCGGGATAGCTGTCGGAAAAGGGCAGATATGGCTTTATGTCAATAATGGGTGTGCCGTTCAATAAATCCTCTCCGCTGACCTTCAGAACAAAGCCGTTATCTTTCGTTTTCTCAATTCCCAAAAGCTTGACACACGAAAGTCCCAGTCGGTTTGGGTGAAACGGCGAGCGTGTTGCAAAAACCCCCATTCGCTTGTTTCCTCCAAGTCTGGGAGGCCGTACCGTGGGAGAAAAATTATCCTTTAACTCAGCCTTGTGGCAAAGCCATATGAACCATATTCTGTCATAGCCCTCAAGACCGCGAAGTGCATTTTCATCTCGGTACTTTTCGTTAAAAATAACAGTAGAAGCATTTCCGCCTGCAAGATTACTCTGTCGGGGAATACCGAACTTGTCCTTGTAATTATTTGCAATGTAAGCAATTGGCTCAATGCTGAAAGTACTCATGAAATCACTTCCTGTCCTTAAAATGAAAAAAGATAATAGATAATAGTACAAAAGCAGGTCACCCGTATCTTTTATCTATTCACTATTATCTATTATCTCTTATCTCAGGCAAGAAAAACTTGCCGCTTTTGGTGCCGGTGGTGGGACTTGAACCCACACGGTATCGCTACCAACGGATTTTGAGTCCGTCGCGTCTGCCATTCCACCACACCGGCGTGTTACCCAATTATATTATCACATTTTTTCTGAAAAAGCAATACCTTTTATAAAAAAAGTCAAAAAAATAAGAGAAAACCTCGTTTGCTTGAGATTTTCTCTTTAGGTCAATCAGTCGCTGTCACGCATTACCTTTTTGAAAGCTTCAAGATAACCGTAGCCGTATAACTCATCAGGCTCAAAGAAGTTGCCTTCCGTCCACTCATTCCAGGTGGAAAGAGTGAAGAACTTGCCCTTGTGCCTGCCGCTGTCTATAAACTTTTTCATTTGTGCAAAGGATTTTTCGATTTCCTCGGGCGTGTTGTTTACCGTAATGGGACAGTAAGGCCAGCCTGCCGCTTCTTCATAAATGTCAGACTGAGTTGTTCTGGGACTTGAATCCCAGCCTGTAGAGACACAAACATTGTAAGGAATATCAAAAAATTCGTTGTCCTTTTCAATTATGTTTATGCTGAAATCTCTGTAATCGCTGTACTCCACTATAGGCCAGTTCTTACACTCAGGCATACTCCAACCGTAGGTGAAAATACTGTCGATTGTCAGCTCTTTAATTGCCTTTTGAGTAAGCGCCTTGTCTTTGGTCTGATAACCGGGGAAGAGGTGGCGTTCTGTAGTCAGATGAATTTCAAAGCCTTTCTTTGCCGCTTTTTCCCTGAACTTGCGAATAATCTTTCCTGCATTTTCAAGACCGCCAAAATTGTCGGCAAACTTTGTGAAATTCCAAATACCGAACAGTATCTTGCCGTCGATTCTTATGTAGTTATTACGTCCGAAGTAATTTTCAATACAGTAGTCTGTAACTTCGTCCATAAACTCTTCGTCTATATCTCCGCTTGTAAGCTCACAGTTTTGATGCATATAAGCGGCAGGATGGACGTAAATTGGATCGTGATTGCACCACATAACCGCAAACTCGCACTTGTCGCAGTTTTCAGCACCCAAAAAGCCTTTGTCAATGCAGTCTCTGCGGTAAGGTCCCAATTCTTTAAACCAGTAGTAGTCAAAAATAAATCCGTCAACACCGTATTTGTTAAGAGTGTCAATTTTCTTGGCAAATACCTTTGGATCTGACTCGTCTTCATAGCCCCATAACGGCTTTTTCGGTTGAAGATGACCTTCAAACCTCGGTGTTGCATATTTTACACATTGCCACTCGGTCCAGCCTGTTCCGTGCCATTTGTCGTTGAGGGCGGTCGGATGCCAGTTGGGAAAATACCAAGCGTATGTTTTTATGTTGCTCATATTCTGCACTCCTTTTTATAAATGCTTTTTTTATTGATTTTACCATTATGCTTGCCTGCTGTCAATGGTAAAATTAAAGGAGTACTTGTCATTTTTAAAGTATTGTCAATCCTCGGTGCATCTGTCTTTGATTTCAAAATAACAGTAAGCATCAAACAAGTCGTAATCCGCTGTTTTTCTGAAATCCATAATTTCAATAACTATTCTGTAGGTGCCGGGAGTGAGCTCACCGTATAAATAGCTCCAATCCTTCCTGAGCTCGGTGAACGGAGTAAAATCATTGATTAAATAAGCTAAACTGTGCCATACAACCGTTTCTTTGTCAACACCGTCTGAATACGGCACTTTTTCCCAGTGCGAGCCGCAAAGCTTTTCTATCTCATAAGACTCTCCGAATTGAAGAGTGCCTGTTTCAGCTCCCTTTGTTTTCTCAAATACAAGAGTGGCACCTGTGGGTGATACATCTTTTGCATGAATGTCAAGACCGTATATGTTGTGTACTTCAATGCAAAGCTCCATTGCCGAAAGCACCTCGTTTATGTCCATATCCACCGGACCTATGTACACATCTCGGTTTCCGTCAAGAGTATGAAATTTAAGTATGCTGAAATTGTCAAAACGGAATATTTTGCTTCCTCCGTCCTTGAAATGCAAAACCTCAATTTCACCCAGAGCCGCAAGGGTATTGCACTTTGAAATAATGCCGCTCAGCGTTACTTTGCCAAGCCTTAGCGCATTTACAAGCGGCAATGTTTTCCCGTCAACCGTTATAAATACCTCGCCAAGTCCGTAGTAGTACAGATTGTAATCGGGGTTATATGTTGAAAGCTCACAGTTGTTTATTACATATGATGAGTTTCTGCCTTCGTCGGCAATGACAAACAGCTCAAACTCTTCATAACCTTCTGTATTAATGTCGTCGGTTGTAATATGAGCAATTCCGTCCTTAATATTAATGCGGGGAATGTACGTAATCAGAACGCTTCTTCCCGTACCGTATAAATAATCCTTGTGCTTTTCCGTAAAGCTTATTCGGAATGTGTCGGCAATTTCGTATTCTTTTTCGTCAGTGTTGGGGCAGACTGTAATGTGATCACGTTCTTCCTCGATTATCGTACCTATGAATTGCTCGGGCGGAAGCTCGTCTTCCATAATGCTGTCGTCCTCGTGACGTAAGTCGGTCTCTGTCTTGCAGCCCGATATTACCGTAAGGATTTCATCTGACGTGCTGTCAGGTAAAATCAACGGCTTTTCAGCTTCACTTTTTCCGTAGTTGCAACCTGACAATAAAAAAACGGTGGCAGTGACGGCTGTAATAAGCAAAGTGAGGAAAATAGTACTTTTTTTCATAAAATTACCGCCTTTCTTTAATGCTTTAGACGGACTTGATGTTATAAAGTTCCAATAATTGGGAAATTTGTTACAAAATCACATCATTTGGTTACTTAAAAACATTGAAAAAGCTTGGGTAATATTATAATCTAAATGTAACAAACAACAGGAGGTAAAAATTATGTTGTTAGCACAGACACCGCCAATGGGCTGGAACAGCTGGAACACCTTCGGACATCAGGTGATCGAAGAGGTGGTACTTAAGGCTGTTGACTTTATGGTTGAACAGGGCTATAGAGACGCAGGCTATGAGTATGTTGTAATTGATGACTGCTGGGCGCTTATGGACAGAGATGAAAATGACAGGCTTGTACCCGACCCCGAAAAATTCCCTCATGGAATGAAATATGTTGCAGATTATATTCATTCAAAAGGCTTGAAATTCGGTATGTATTCATGTGCAGGCACAAGAACCTGCGCAAGATATCCTTCAAGCTACAATCACGAATATATTGATGCCAAAACCTTTGCGGAATGGGAAATTGACTTTCTCAAGTACGACTTCTGCAATTACATAGGCGGAGACGATAAGCGTTCTTATCTTACAATGGCACAGGCTCTGAGAACAAGCGGACGTGATATTCTTTTCTCTGCCTGCCAGTGGGGTACAAATGACCCTGCTCATTGGATGCGTGAGGTCGGTGCTCATATGTACCGCTCAACAGGCGATATAAACGATTCCTACGAATCAATGATGAAAATCATGATTGAACAGCAGACCAATTTCCAGGGCAACGGTGCCGGCTGCTTTAACGACCTTGACATGCTGACGGTCGGTATGTACGGTCAGGGACTTGTTTCACGTCCTTCCAAGATGACATACGATGAGTACGAAATGCAGTTTGCATTCTGGTGCTTTGTGGGTGCTCCCCTTATGATGGGTGCAGATTTAACAAAGGTTGATGACCAAATCAAGGCTCTCATGCAGCACAAGGAGCTTATCCGCCTTAATCAGGACAAGGAATGCAGACCTCCCATGTATCTTACTAAATACAAAATGAATATTGATGCTCACGCTACAGGTTGGAATCAGGGTGCGGTTATGAAGTACGTAAGACAGCTTGAAAACAACGAGTTTGCTGTGGGTATATTCAATCTTCGTGACGGTGACTCACACTTTATTGTTGATTTTGAAGAGCTGGGAGTACCTTTCGGACAGGGCTATGGCTTGGATATAACAGATGTAATCACAGGCGAAAAAATCGGCGTTAGACGTAACGATATTTACGGTACGGTTAAGATGCACGGCTGTAAGATTTACAGATGCAAGACGGTTAAATTATGAGAAACCGATGCATAAAGTGCACAAATGAGATAGATGTAGACAATACGGCTCTTTGTATGAAGCTTTACGGAAAAGATACAACAAAATTCTTTTGCTATGAATGTATGTCAAAGGAAGAAAATTTCCCCGTTGAAAAGCTTTATGATTTGGTTAAGTATTACCGTGAAATGGGCTGTATGCTGTTTACACCGCTCCCTGACGAGGTAAATAAAAACGGAGGTATATTATGATTGTCAAAACACCGCCTATGGGCTGGAACAGTTGGAATACAATAGGACCTGAAATAAACGAAGAAACAGTAATAAAAATTGCCGATATAATGGCAGAGCAAGGATATAAAGAAGCAGGCTACGAATATGTAATTATAGATGATTGCTGGCTTTTGCGTGAAAGAGACGAAGACGGAAAGCTTGTACCCGATCCAAAAAAATTCCCTCACGGAATGAAGTATGTTGCGGATTATGTTCATTCAAAGGGCTTGAAATTCGGTATGTACTCCTGTGCGGGAGCAAGAACCTGTGCAAAGTATCCTTCAAGCTATGAGCATGAATATACAGATGCAGAAAGCTTTGCAGAATGGGGCGTTGACTACTTAAAGTATGACTTTTGTAACTTCTACGGAGTAAATCCCAAAAGAGCATATTTTACAATGTCACAGGCACTGAGAGCAACAGGCAGAGATATTCTCTTTGCCGCCTGTAACTGGGGCTGGGGAGATAAAAACGGAATTCCTTACGGAAATCACATTGAAATCCACGAGGGAGAAAAGCTTGCAGGCGAATGGATGCGTGAAGCAGGTGCTCACACCTACCGTTCAACCACCGATATAAATGATTCATGGGAAAGCACCAAAAAACTCATTGAGTTCCAGCGTAAAGCCTATAGCACCTGCGGAACAGGCTTCTTTAACGATATTGATATGATGACAGTGGGAATGTACGGCAAGGGACATGTTGCAAGACCTGTTAATACAGAGTATTGCGACTATGAGCTTCAGTTTGCATATTGGTGCTTTGTGGGTGCTCCTCTTATTATGGGAGCAGATTTGTCTAAGGTTGATGATCAGTGCAGGGCGCTTATGCAAAATAAAGAGCTTATCCGCATAAATCAAGATAAGGAGTGCAGACCGCCTCATTTTCTCGGACATGATAAACCTTACTCCACTTATAACGTAAACGGTGTATATGTTTATTGCAGACTTCTTGAGGACGGAGAATTTGCAATCGGCGTATTCAATCTTTACGATGATGCAAAGAGCGTTGTTGTGCCTTTTGCCTGCCACGGCGTACCCTATGCAAGCGGAAAAAAGCTTGATATTACCGAGCTTGTTACAGGGGAATATGTGGGAACAAGGAGAGGGGATATGGTGGTATCTCTTCCAAAACACGGTGCAAGAGTTTACAGATGTAAGATTGTAGAAGCATAGTTAAAAAGAACCAATAGAAGGGCTGTAGCAAAACTGTTGCTACAGCCCATATTTTATGCTGTTATTTATCAGTTTGACGGTACATCGATGTACTGAGCAGAGGCAAAACCTAAAATTCCGTTGTACTCCACTACATACCATAGACCTGTTGTGCAGTAGACGTTGACGCTTTCGCCGTTGGGAATCTGTGTGAGAATATTTGCTTCAAGATTGGGACGCTCACGAAGATTAAGTCGACCGCCTGCCGTTGTAACAATGCCTTTGCGTATGCCTGTGTATTCGTTTGGAGATACAAATAAAACACCTAAGTATTCGGCAACGCCCTGTACAAGATTTCGTGCTATTTCATTGATGTTGTTTTTTATCCATTCGGCATCACCGGGATTGTCGTGGTAAGCAATCTCCACAAGCACCGCAGGGGCGACTGTTCTTACAACTTCTGCTAGAGACGTTGTGGGAACAGTTCTCACGTTTGACGGTCTGGGGTATATGCTCATAAAGTTGTCGGCAAGCACTGTTGCCGCTTCTCTGCCGTTTCTGCTTCTAGTGTAGTAATAGAAATCTGCACCCGTCAGACGTCCTGCAAGATTTTCGGGGGAAGCGTTGGAATGAAGTGCAAGATGCAGGTCGTAGTTTCCTGCGTTTGATGCGGCAATGGCACGGGCAAGGCTCTCGTTTGGTTTGTTGCGGGTGTAGGATATACCCGAGGAAATAAGATACGGCTCCATGGCATCTGCTATAAGATTCATATAGTACTCCTCTGAGCCTGAACCGTCATAATAGTTGTTGTATTCCTGAGTTGAAGGACTTAAATATATACTGGGCATAGCTGTACCTCCTGTAATGTTGGTTAGTACATTGTATTCACGGAAAATAAAAAGTGACACACAGTAATAAAAAAATGTTTCCTGTCATAACAAATTAAAGAGGTGAGATTATGCTTGGTAAAACTTTTGCCGTAATAATGCTTTTGTCTTTTGTTACTTCTATGGTAAACGGTACAACCGAAAAGTTGTCCTTTGAACTGATTGAAGCTCTTCCTGAGGGGGTAAATCTGTGTATTTCCATACTTGGAATGATGTGCTTCTGGTGCGGAATTATGAGAGTACTTGCACATGCAGGAGCTTTGGACGGTATGGCGAGACTTTTGAAAAAGCCGATAAAATTCATATATGGAAGTAAAAGACTTACCGATACCGATTTGCAGAACATTTCGGCATCCTTTGCCGCAGATTTTCTCGGTCTTGGCAATGCAGCGCTTCCATTCGGCATTGCTGCGATGAAAAGCCTTAATAAGGATAACCGAGACAGTGCAAGCCATGAGGCTATTATGCACGCCGTAATCAATACAGTACCTATACAGCTTGTGCCCGCAACGCTGATTGCTTTGAGACAGCAACACGGAAGCATCAATCCCTTTGATGTTGTGCCGTATATATGGCTGTGCTCCGTGATTGTGACAGTGTTCGCAATAGCTGTGTGTAAGCTGTTTCGTGCGTTTTCAGAAAAAAGGAGAAAGTATGACATTTGATTTTTCATCATATATTATGCCGATAGTGTTAAGTGCTGCGGCGGTTATATTTTTGGTTAAAAAAGATTGTTTTGCTGCCTTTGCCGACGGTGCTTCTGACGGAATGAGATGCTGCATTGAACTTCTTCCCGCAATGCTTCTTATTATGTGCAGCGTGAATGCGATGTTCTCAAGCGGACTTGCTGACATAATCTGTAAGGTGTTTTCGCCTGTTTTGTCGGTTATAGGTGTGCCTGATGAAATGATTCCTACAGTTGTGCTCAGACCTTTTTCGGGAAGTGCCTCCACAAGCCTTGCACATAAACTGTTTTCGTCAAGCGGGGCTGACAGTATTCCTTCAAAAATAGCATGTCTTCTTATGGGCTCAACCGATACCCTTCTGTATACCCTTGGAATGTATCTGTCATCAATTAAAGTAAAAAAGACGGGGTATGCCATACCCGCGTCTTTAATAGTATTTGTATTCAGTGTCATAGTGTGCACAGCTTTGGGAAATGCCGTGTTTGCTTAGCTTTCGTTGCTGTCCACAATGTTCTTTGCCCAAAAGCCGTTTTTAACAAGTATAAAACCGATAATAACTTTGAAAATTTCAATCATTAGACTTGCAAAGTAAACGGGCACTATGGAAAGCTGAGTGAATCTTGCCAGTACATATGCAAAGGGGACAGTGATAAAAAGCATGTATACACTGTCAAACAAGAAGGTGATAAGTGTCTTTCCGCCGCTTCGAATTGCAAAGTAAAATGAATTCATCAATGAGTGAAGCGGCATATAAATTGCCTGACATATTATGAACCGAGCAGCCAGAACTTTTACAGAATCTGAGGTGTTGTAAATTTCGGGATACAGTCCGCTTGTAAGAACCATTACCACACCTAACGCAGAGCATATAACAAGCGATAAAAACGTCAGCTTTCCGTTTGTGTCCTTGGCTTCTTCGATTTTGTTGGCTCCCAGTAATCCTCCGACCATAACAGAAATAGAGCTGCCGAAGCCGATGATTGCAACAGTAAATACATTTGAAATGGTAGAGCATATGTTGGTAGCCGCAACCACATCAAGACCTCTAAGAGCATAACAGTAATTCAGAAGTGCAACGCCGAGAGACCAGCAGGCCTCGTTTGCCATCAAGGGCAGAGCTTTTGGAAGTATACGTTTTGTAAGTGATACGGGAACGGTAAAGCTTTTGAACAAATCCTTTGCAAAAGGACATTTTCTTTTGTTGATGTGAACGAAAGCACAAATGACAATGGCTTCCACAAATCTGGACATAACGGTCGCTATTGCAGCACCCGTAACTCCCAGCCTCGGAAAACCGAATTTGCCGAGAATTAATAAATAGTTGAAAATAAGATTCACAAACACAGCACAAATTCCCGAAATAAGAGGGATAACCGGCTGCTCGGTTTCACGAAGTGTACTGCTGTATACCTGTGAAATTGTAAAGGGGATAAGACCTATAAGCATAATGCCCAGATACTTTTTTGCTTCATTAAACGCAATTTCAAGATTTAACTGCTGGTCGCCCTGGTGAAGGTAAGATTTGATCAAAAATGAGCCTGCAAACTGAAAAACAATAACTGCGATGAATAAAAGAATCAGAGCACTTGCAAACTTTAAACGTACTGTTTTACGAATACCGTCGTTGTCGTTCTTGCCGAAGTATTGAGCCGTGAATATACCAATACCGCTGACAATTCCAAAAAGAGCAAGGTTAAAAACAAATAAAAGCTGGTTTACTATGGCGACGGCGCTCATTTGCTCTGTGCCTACGGTACCGACCATTATGTTGTCAATCATACTGACAAAGTTTGTAATTCCGTTTTGAATCATAATGGGTAAGGTGAGGGCAAAGACTTTTTTGTAAAAAGACTTGGTTCCCACATATTTTTTAAGCAGCATTTTGTGCCTCCGAGCAATAAAATATCATTGCATATTCTATCATTAACTTTTGCTTTTGTCAACCGAATATGGATTAAAAAATATTTTCTTTTTTTTGTAAAAAGGTATTGACAAACACATTTTGATGTGTTATAATATCACACGTTGTGAGCGAGGAACAAAGCCTTGCAAAACAAAATCTGGGTGTGGCTCAGGTGGTAGAGCGCTACCTTGGGGTGGTAGAGGCCGTGGGTTCAAGTCCCGCCACTCAGACCAAAGCAAGAGAGTATCGGAAAAACCGGTACTCTTCTTTGTTTATGCGGGACTTGAAGCCTAAGAGGGCTTCGAACGTCAAGAAAAACAGCCTGTTACGGCTGTTTTTCAGTGAGAAGGTGCGAAACGGGTACCGCAAAGCGGTCGTTGAGCAGTGCAGACGCGAAGCGTATGGGTCCCGCCACTCAGACCAAAGCAAGAGAGTATCGGAAAAACCGGTACTCTTCTTTGTATATGCGGGACTTGAAGCCTAAGAGGGCTTCGAACGTCAAGAAAAACAGCCTGTTACGGCTGTTTTTTAGTGAGAAGGTGCGAAACGGGTACCGCAAAGCGGTCGTTGAGCAGTGCAGACGCAAGGCGTATGCGTCCCGCCACGAATAATCAAGCAAAAGAGTATCGGAAAAACCGATACTCTTTTTTGCTTAGGTAGAACATATTTTAATGCTTTTTCCAAGTGGAAGGAATAAGTGCGATAAGAATCGGGAATATTTCAAGACGACCGAAAATCATACTCATTGAAAGTAAAATTTTTGATGCATCCGTGAAAGCTGCAAAAGAGCCTGCAGGACCTACAATATCAAAACCGGGACCTACATTGTTAAAGCAGGTGACTGCTGCTGTAAATAACGATTCAAAATTAAACGGTTCAAGAACTGAAATTATGAAGAAGATCATAAGAATGAACATCATATATACTGCAAAATAAGTGGATACACTTCTTTGAGTATGATCGTCAATCTCTTTGCCTTCAAGCTTTACGGAAGCAACGGCACGAGGATGGATCATCTGCTTGATTTCCTTCTTAATCAGCTTGAATATAATAATCACTCTTGACATTTTGAGACCGCCTGCTGTAGAGCCTGCACAGCCGCCGATAAAAGTAAGAATGAAGAGGGTACATTTTGAAAGGGAAGGCCATAGGTCAAAGTTTGCTGTCGCAAAGCCTGTTGTTGAGCTTATAGATGCTACCTGGAAAAATGCATCTCTCAAAATATCTGTCGAAAATCCCTCTTTCCATATGCTCAAATCTGCTGTGATAAGAAGGGTTGAAACAATTACCAAGCACGTAAATACCCAAAGCTCGGTGCTTTTCAGTACTGCTTTCCATCGTTTGATAAGAAGGAGAAAATACAGGTTAAAGTTTATGGCACTTATATACATAAATACGGCAATTACCCATTGACAGTAGTGTGAATAGCTTGCAATGCTGTCACCTCTTATGCCAAAGCCGCCCGTACCTGTGGTGGCAAAAGAGTTTACTATACTGTCAAATATTGGCATACCGCCTGCAATTAGCAGAAGCATTTCGGCGAGAGTAATACTAATATAAATAATGTAAAGTACCTTTGAAGTATCCTTTGAACGAGGCACAAGCTTACCTACAACAGGTCCCGGCATCTCGGCACGTAAAATGTGAATGGATCTGTCAGAATCGTTTGAAATAAAGGCTATAACAAAAACAAGTACGCCCATACCGCCAATCCAGTGGGTGAAGCTTCTCCAGAACAATATACCTTTTCCAAGAGATTCAACATCTGTGAGAATTGAAGCACCTGTTGTGGTAAAGCCGCTGGCAGTTTCAAAAAAGGCGTCTGCAAAGCTTGGGATTGAGCCGCTGATCATATATGGAAGGCTGCCAATAAGCGAAGTGAACAGCCAGGCAAGAGCAACTATAAGAAAGCCTTCCTTTGCATATAAAACACGGCTGTGGTTTCTTGTGATAAGCCTTAAAAATAAACCGAGAAGAAGAGATATTATGCTTGATACCAAAAATGCAAAAACGCCGTTCGGCTCTCTGTAAATTACTGAAACAAGCATAGGCAGAAGCAATATAAGCGACAGAGCTTCAAGCAGTCTTCCTGTAATACTGAATACCAATTTTTTGTTCATAAGCTCACCTTACGGAATAATGTCCGATAAATCGTTAAGAATCATACCTGCTGCCAGAACGATAACCTTGTCGCCACTTTGAATTACATCGGAGCCTGTAGGGATAATGGGCTTTCTGCGTCGGATAATTCCTGCTACAAGAATGTTTTTCTTAAGCGTCAGATCCTTCAGCGGAATGTCGGTGTAACCAAAGTCGTCACTTACGTTGAATTCAAGCACCTCAGCCTTGCCGTCCATTACCTTGTAAAGTGTTTCCACATTACTTCCTACAGAGTTTTTAATGGCACGTACATATCTTGATACAACGTTGGAAACCGTTTGCTGAGGTGAAACTATACATTCAAGTCCCATCTTTTCGGCTGATGCACTCAGGTCGCTTCTGTTGATTTTTGATATTATTGTTGACATAGTCTGTCCTGCAACAAAGAATGATGTCAGAATGTTAGTCTCGTCCTTGCCTGCAAGTGCAATGAACGCATCTGTGGTCGAAATGCCTTCCTCAAGCAAGACCTCGGGCTTCATGCCGTCACCCATAATGATTGTTGCCTCAGGCAGTGAAAACGCAAGCTCGTTGCATCTTTGTCTGTCAATTTCAATAATTTTAACCTTGACACCGGAGGTAATAAGCATTTTTGCAAGATAGTAGGAAATTCTTCCGCCGCCGACAATAATGACATTTCTTGGAAATTTGGTTTGAAGACCGATGCTTTTAAGCAGCTTTAAGATTTCGGAATGAGAAGCTGTCAAACCGATTTTGTCGCCCGCTTCAAGTCTGAAATTACCGTCGGGGATATATACATTGCCATCTCTCAAAACGCTGCAGACAAGGAATTTTTCTGTATAATTCTTTCTCAGCTCCCAAAGAGATGAGCCTGCAAATGCAGAGCCTTCGCCGATGTGAAGCTCGACGATTTCAAGGTTTCTGTTTGAAAAGGACTCAACCTTGACGGAAGAGGGAAAACGAAGATTGTCAAAGATTTCTTTTGCAACGAGCCTTTCGGGATTCATAGCCACAGACAGATTGAGGTGTTGCTTCATAATACCAAGACTCTCGTCGTTGTATTCGGGGTTTCTTATTCTTGCAAGAGTGTGGCTTGCACCCATTTTTTTTGCAAGAAAGCAGGCGAGCATATTCAGCTCGTCCGATCCCGTAACCGCAATAAACAGTTCTGCCTTGTCAATGCCTGCCTCCGACATTGTGTCGGAATCAACACCGTTTCCGCAAAGTCCCATTACGTCGTACATATTTGTAACATCTTCAATTACACTTTGGTCGCTGTCAACCGCTACAATATCGTGACCTTCGCCAACCAGACTTTCAATGATTGTTCTGCCGTTTTTACCGCAGCCGAAGATAATAATTTTCATATATTACCTCATTAATATAGAATCTTTTTTTCTGTATTATATCACATATGTTTTACAATTTCCATACTTTTACAAAAAAATAATGTTTTTGGCATATTTTTTTAAAAAGCTATTGACAACGACTGTATTATATGTTATAGTACAGATAGTACAGTTAACACAACAGAGAAAGGAGGCGCAGATGAACGTGTATAAGCTTGACCATACAAGCGGAAAGCCTATATATGAGCAGATACGTGATAATCTTAAGAAGCTCATTATAGACGGCGTGCTGAAGCCTGATGAAAAGATACTGTCGGTGCGTGAGCTTGCGGTGGAGATGACGATAAACCCAAACACCATACAGAAAGCGTATAAGGATCTGGAAAGTGAAGGTTACATTTATTCTGTAAGAGCGAAAGGCTTTTTTGTGGCACCGAAGGATAACGTTAAGAATGAAGAGCATTTGTTTAATGAGCTTGCCGAAACGGTAAAAGAGCTGTATTATCTGGGAGTTTCACAAAAAGATGTGTTTGCGGTGGTATCTGAAATTTACGGAAAGGGCAAAACGGACTTGGAAAACTAATCTGAAAGGAGAAATTATTTATGATAAAAGCTGACGGCGTAGTTAAGAGCTTTGGGACCTTCAGAGCACTTGACTCACTTGCACTGCACGTTAAAAAAGGTTCGGTTTACGGACTTGTAGGACCAAACGGTGCAGGCAAGACTACATTTATTAAAACGCTTACAGGCGTTTATAAGGCTGACAGCGGTGAAATAACCGTTGACGGCGAAAAGACTTTTGAAAATACAGGTATAAAGAAAAGAATGATTTGTATATCCGATGATTTGTTCTTTTTCCCAACGTACAGTATTCTTGATATGGCTAATTACTATGCGGGAATATACCCCGAATGGAACTGGGAACACTTTGAAAAAATGAAGGAAGTGTTCAAAATTGATGTCAAGCGTAAGGCAAGAAGACTTTCAAAGGGTATGCAAAAGCAGGTTGCATTTTGGCTGGGACTTTGCACAAGCCCCGATGTTATGATTCTTGACGAGCCTGTTGACGGACTTGATCCTGTAATGAGAAGAAATGTTTGGAAGCTTATGCTTCAGGCGGTAGCAGAGCGTGAAATGACGGTGCTTGTATCAAGTCATAATCTTCGTGAGCTTGAAGACGTGTGCGACCACGTGGGAATACTCTATAACGGAAAAATCGTTATTGAAAAATCCCTTGATGACCTTAAGGGTAACGTACATAAATTGCAGCTTGCCTTTGACGGAGGAGAGTTTCCCTCAGAGCTTGAGAAGGAGCTGAACGTGCTTGATAAATCGGGCTTTGCAAGCGTAAGCCTTGTGATAGTCAAGGGTGAAGTTGATGAAATTGAAGAAACGGTGAGAAAATATAACCCTGTTGTATTTGACATTATACCGCTGACACTGGAAGAAGTGTTTATATACGAATTGGGAGGTATGGGCTATGAGTTTGAAACAATCCTGCTTTAAAACCGTAATCAAAAGCGATATTAAACGTCTTTGGTGGATAAGCGCCCTTGCAACTCTTTTCACGGTGCTGTTTGTGGCAATGCCGCTTTATGAGTACGTTTCCTATCACACTCCGGAAGATTTTGCCCGTATTTTCAACGATGAATACTACTATTCGGGACGCTGGCTTATGTACAGGCTTGACGGTACGTACGTATTTGGCTGTATGCTTGGTGCTTTTTTGTCAATGGGACTGTTTTCATACCTGAACAATGTGTCAAGCGTATCCTTCAATCACGCTCTGCCTTGTAAGCGAAGCACACTGATGGCGGCTCATTCCGTATCGGCTTTGATTTTTATTACAGTTCCTATCGTTGTAAATAACATTCTTTGTATATTTGCGGTTAAGGATTTTTCAACCGTGACTCCCATTTTTGTAAATACGGGAATTTACTTTGTGTATGCACTTTTGTTTTTTGCGTTGTTTACCTTTATCGGTATGCTTACGGGCAATACCGTGGCACAGGGAATATTCTCATGCGTATTTATTCTGCTTCCGCTGTTTTTGACAAGCTTTGTTGTTATGCTTTGCGATTCATACCTTTACGGCTTTGCGGGAACGGGCTTTCTTGAAGATGTTCTCATAAATTATTTTTACCTGTCACCCGAAGAGCTGATGGGACCGAAAGTGCTGGTTTACATACTTCTTATAGCAGTATTCTACGGACTGTCCTTGCTGTTGTATAAGCTCAGACATCTTGAAAACTACGGTGAAGTAATTGCTTTTCCGCAGCTCAGGTGGCTGTTTAAGCTTCTTTTCGGCATTTGCTCGGGTATTCTCGGATACTTCTATATGCAGGCATTCTGGGACGTGTCAAACATACTTGTGATGCTGTTGTTCGGAAGTATAGGCGTAATTATTGCAAATATGCTGTCCAATAAGAGCTTTAGCCTTAGGGGCTGTAAAAACCCGATTATTCATAATGCTATTTTCGTTCTCGCTGTTTTTGTAATATTCAATTTTGATATTACGGGATTTGAGTCAAGAGTGCCTCAGGTCAACAGTATTGTAAGCGTAACAAACCTTAACTATAACTATGACGGCGTTGAATATGCATATATCGATGACTACAACGGACATCAGAGAATTACCCGCACCGATTTCTATCAAGCTGAATTTACAGATAGAGAAGACATAAAGCTTTTTGTTGATTTCCATAAAAATAAGATTGCAACAAAACATGATGACGAATACTCATCGGCATCGTCAATATCGGGTGTTCCTTATAATGTTGAAATAGAGTATACCCTGCGAAACGGCAGAAAGATGAGAAGAGCATACAGGCTTGATGACTCAGATGTAGACTCCTTCTTAAGACCTGTCAGCGAAACCGCTGTTCTTCGCAAGCACCGTTATCCTGTTCTTGACGGTACACAAAAGACTTACACAAAGGTTGAAATTAACGCAAACAACCACAAGAATCCCGATGACAGTCTCCTTGCGGTGTACGGCGGAAGCAGCAGTGAGGCGAAAAAGATAATTGATGCACTTATCAAAGACAGAATTGATATCAGCTTTGATGAGTATATAAATAAAATGAATTCTACCGAGCTTTATACCGTTGAGCTGTTCTATAAAGTGCCTGCCACCGATGAGAACGGTAAGCACATTATGGCAGAGCTGTCGGATTCCTATGATGTAAGCTTCTTTGACACAGCGACACTTGCGGCACTTGAAAGCACAGGCAGCATAAATGCCGAGAATGCTCTTGCTTTTGATGATATTGCGGCTGTTACCGTTCACTATGATTACAGCTATAATTTTGATAAGTACACAGGTATTGTCAGTGATTACGGAACACTTGGAGAATACGGTGAACATGTGGTAAGAGTAGAAGAAACAAAGAGCTCTGAAATCTTTAACGGCAAGCTGTTTACCGATGAAGAGGATATCAAAACGCTGTTCGGGTATCTTACCGACAGAAATGTAGTAAATATTTTCGATGGCGGCACATATGTGTTCTTCTCCATTGAATTCACTTACAACGGCGGAAGAAAAGCTGGGTATTCGCTGTATGATTCGGTGGAAAACCTGCCCGAAATTCTGCATTACTTAAAAGAGTACATACCTCTTGAAAGGTAGTGCGCATAATCTCCTTAAAACCTCCTTCGGGAGGTTTGAGCTTGTCGTAAAACCATTGTGAAAGTTTAGGTCAAGCCTTTTCAAAGGCTTGCGGGATCCTGTGGCGGAGCCTTGGTCGCCGTCCGCAGACGGCGAAATTCCTTATGCTTCATAAAGCGCAGGAAAGGTGAATTTACCGTCCTTCAAAGGACGGTAAAGAGGAAAACCCTCGCCGGGGGTTTTCCTAAAACTTGAAAAAAACATACTTTTACAACAGACTGGAGGCTGTATCAAAACAGAATGATACAGCCTCATTTTGTATGCTTAAAAGATTTCTCCGCCTGTAAAGATGTAGCTCTCAAGGTTTTCAAGTATGTTTGCCCAGTATTCGTCGTCGTTTTCGTCGGTGTAGGCAAAGTCAATAAGCTCACAGCCGTCTGAAATGTACTGAAGTGCACTTTTGTATTCTCCGTACCTGTCAAGAAGCATCCATACACCGCTGTCAAGTCCTTCGGCAACCATTTTCAGTGCCATATAGGCATTGTACGGAATGATACCCGATTCGTCGCAGGATATAAGATAGTTAAAGGAATCGTAGTCAAGACCGTCGGGTATTTCGTTCTCGTAGAGCTCAAGGTCGCTTTTTGCTATTTTCAAGGAATCTGCAAGATACTCGGCATCAAGACCGTTTTCTTCAAGATAGTTGACGATAAACCGCTCTGTTTCAGCCGTTAGCTTGTACATTGCCCGAAACTCTCCCGAAAAGTCGGGAAGCTTTGCAATCTTGCCGTCATAAATGGCAAAGAATTCGCCGTCGGCATAGAATAATTCGCCTGTGTGTTTAAGTGCTTTTTTCTCGATAAGTTCAACCAGTTTTTGCATAAATATCTCCTCATTAATAATTAACACGGGAAATATTTTACTATAAAGCTGACCTGTTGTCAATATGTTTTTTTGTATAGTACACGGAATAATACATTAATACCTAAAATATGATTTTGCGTATTGACAAAAAGGACGGTTAAATGGTACAATTATATGGTAATCCTGTGAAAAAGGAGTAAAAAAACGACATGAGTTATTTTGATGCCGTATACGATGCAGGCGGAAAGCTTACGGAAAGAGCAGGTTGGATTCATCCGTCAAGAACGGTTGACTTCAATGAGATAATATATGTTGTAAAGGGTACTGTCAAAATGTTCGAGGAGGACAGACGGTATGAGCTTCATAAAGGAGACTGCCTTGTGCTTGAAAAAGGAAAGCATCACGGCGGCTATGAGAAGTCCGATAAAGAGGTGCAGTTCTATTGGATACAGTTTTTCTCGGACCACGAAAGCTACAGTAATATGAAGCATGTTTCCTTCGGCTCGGATTCGGGAATGACAATGCTTGCCGAGCAGCTTCTTCACGCTGCAAATACTCCTGCATATCCAAGTGAGGCAGGCGACTGCTATATCCGCCTGATGCTCAATGAAATAAATATAACGTCCTGTAAAAATACCAACACGGCATATCCGTTTTGCGGATCTGTTGCAGACTGGATACGTGAAAACAGTAACAGAAAAATTGAAGTTGAAGAAATTTCCGACAATTTCGGATATAATAAGGACTATATTTCAAGGGTTTTCAAAAAGAACTTCGGTCTGAACTTAAAGGCGTATATTGACAGCGAGAGAATGAAGTACATAAAGGGCGTGCTTATGACAACAGAGTACCCTCTGAAGCAGGTGTCAAGACAATGCGGCTTTCCCGAATATAAAAGCTTCCTGAAATTTTTCTCGTACCATAGTGAGGAAACACCCTTTGAATTCAGAAAAAAGTATTTCAATAAATTATGATAATCACCGAAAGGAGCAATAAATATGGATAATACAAATAATAAAGCCCCGCTTTTGGGACTGAGAATGCTTATCAGCGGACTTTTGATTTTTGCAGGAGCGTTGCTTTATATGCCTCAGAGCGGACTTGTGCGTACTCTTCCTCTTTTGGCGGTGCTTGCGGCGGTTGGCAATGCCGTGTATAACAATATGAAATATACTGCAGGCTGTGCCTTTGTCTTTTCCTTCTGTTTGCTTTCTGTCAACGGAAGCACGCTAAAGGCTTCGGCTGTGTTTTCACTTCTGGGAGCATTGTTTGCGCTTGGCGGAGCATACGGACTTCGTCTTTTAAGCGCAGGAACAAAAACCAAAAACGCACTTCTCAGAAAAAAGTGCACCGTCAGGGGTATTGCAGTTCTTGTAATTACTTTTGTTGTGTATATGATGGTGTGCGGTAATATAATAGGTGCTTTTTTTGCAAGAGCGGAAAATCATAAGTATGTTATGTGTCTTGGTGAAAGCTACATTGATGAGCTGGCTGTGCACCACACAAGCTTTGATGCCGTTGAGCGTGAATATAAGACTTATGTCACCTTTACCCATGACGGCGAAAGAGTGGGTGATAAGGATGACTGCTTTGTGAGTAAAACTCAGGATAAAATTACCGATTATTATAAACAGCTTCTGCTTGAAGACGGTAAGAGAAGCATAAAATCAACCGTAAGCTCTGCCGTTGATATGTTTGAAATCACAAATTGCGGAATAGCACTTGAAAAGGGTACTCCCGTTGTCACCGAAAAAGGCTATGAGGAATACGCAAAGGATGCGTGGTATGTACTAAGCCTTTACCATATGGTTGACAGTAAGGAGGATTTCACAAAGCTGTATGATGACTGCGTAAAAGAGCTTGAAAACAGCGTCTTTAAGGAAATTGTGGTGTGCGGCGGAAACGCAAGCGAGGTTCTTTATATGGCTACGCTTTCAAGAAATGAAGAAGGCGTACTGTCCGTGGGTGAAGTCCTTGACTTTGATGAAAAGTATGTTGAAAACTACGGCGTTACCGAAAAAACGGTGCTGGATTATTGGTATAACAGATAAAAATATGGGATGCATTATTGGTGCATCCCAATTTCTTTGCTGACGGTACTATTTGAAGTAACAGCTAAAAGTTCTCCGAATTTTTTGTTATTTGATAGGTCTGATAACGCAATTATTGTCGTTTATGACAATCTCATAGTTTTCATACCGTAAAATCTCTGTATTGCCGTCAATAATTATTTCAGAAGCTTTTTTTCTCCAATCCTTTGTAGAAACCAACTGTTGAGAAACGGCATCTCTCAGAGAAATGCTTTTGCCCCATGCAGTTGTAAAGTATAATGCATCTGTTTTCAGCCTTTCAACATAAATTCTGTGCTTGTCAAGCTCTCCGATATACTCTTTCTTTCCTTCGTCATCAATGGAAATGCATAAAATGCTGCTTATTCCGTCAGCATTGTATTGAGAGAGGAAAGAATGTACTAAAGAATAGCATACGGCAATGGAAAATATGACGAGCAGTGTACAACAGATAATAACGGTTGCTGTTTTTTTGTTCATATAATCTGCCTCCTCGAAATTGTGTCATAGGCAAGTGGCGCAAGGAGTAGTGTGCTAATAAAAAGCTTAGACAACCTTTTCAAGAAAAGAATGTCTTTTCCGAATGAGTGCAAACCGATAAAACCATACCTGTGGCAATAAAACAGCTGAGAACGGAAGATCCGCCGTAGCTTAGGAAGGGGTAGGTAATACCGATAACAGGCATAATTCCAAGACACATACCGACGTTTTCTATGACCTGAATCATAAACATTGAAGCAACGCCCACACAGATGTAGGAGCCTGTAGTGTTGCCGCACTTCATTGCAATACGTATAATCCTGTAAATCATAAAGCAGGTAATGCCCAGAATGAGTACAGAGCCGATAAAGCCGAATTCCTCGCAGATTGTTGAGAAAATCATATCCGTGTGCTTGGCGGGCAGGTGACCGCTTATGCCTTGCGTTACCGTACCCTGCATATAGCCCTTGCCGAAAAATCCACCGTTGCCTATAGCTGTCTGACTTCTTAATTGCTGGTATCTTATGCCTGTGCCAAGGGGATCGATTGACTCGTCAAAGCACATAAGAATTCTGTCCTTCTGATATTGGCTGAGCCTTGCCCATAAAAAGGGCGAAGCACACAGAATGAACGACGCACCTGCAATGTAGTACCACATGCTGATGCCTGCGGCAAAGCACATACTGATAAAAATAACAAGGAATATTGTAAGCGAGCCCAAGTCCTTCTGAAGCAGAACAAGCCCGAAGATAAGCCCTGCGTGTATGGCAAGTGAAAAGACGGTGGAGAACTTGTGCATTTTGTCTCGCACCTGACCGAGATGAACGGCAAAGCTGAAGATAAATAAAAGCTTTGCAAACTCAGAGGGCTGAATTTTGATAAAGCCAAGGTCAATCCAGTTGGCGTTTGTGGCATCGGTGACGCTTGAGCCGAAAATAAAGGTTATCAGCAGAAGCGCTATGTTTATGCCGATTATGTAGCGGTATTTTGAAGCAAGACTTCTGTAGTCGGTAACCGATAAAAGAACGGCAATAAAAACGCCAAGTATCACGCCAAAGCTTTGTATTATGAGAAATCTTGACCCGCCCAGAGTGTGTGCTGCACTGTTGACGGCGGCAACACCGAAGACGGCAAGGAACAGCACCGATAAAGCAAAGAAAATGTCAATTTCCGAAAGAAGAGATTTTACCTGTGAAATAACCCACTTTTTCTTTTGGACAATGGGATCCTTTGGGGCTGTTGGAATGGGAGGCGCGGACTTTAACGTAAGATTTCTTACGGCGTGCCTTTTCTTTGGCTTTGTGTCGTTTGGAACAAAGCTCTTCTTTCTTCTCTGTGCCTCAATGGGCGACAGAACACGGGAAGAGTTGGAGGTGTCAACCATGTTGCTGGTGATAATGCTGATGCGTATGCCGTCACCGAAGGTTTTGCGGGCAATGCTTACGTTTTCACCTGATTCGCCGTCAGAGGAAGCTTTGGATATTTTAATGTTGTTCTTTTTTATCTTGAATTTTCCTTGCATGGTGTCCTCCTTTCACAACAATTGAAATGATATATGAACATTATACTATAGATTTTAAAATAAGTAAATGCTAAAATATAAATTTTATAAATATGCTTGAAAAACATACCGTGTGCTGATATAATAATATCGGAGGCGATTTGTGTGAATGAATACGTAAACGAAAATGCGGATATATTTGATGATACTCCCAAAAAACAGAATATATTTGTAAGAATACTCAAGTGGCTGTGCAGCGGCATAATTCTGCTTATCTGCGGAATTCTTTTTGTAAGATGCCTTGGCAGTGCTGACCATAAAATTGTAAAAAAAGTGCTTATGAATGAGGCTTTTTATGAAGCATATGAAAATGATGCCGACAGTCTTAAGGTCGAAAAATACGGTATGCAGTCGCCGTGGGTGTCAATAAGACAGGGAAGACTTGTGGAATTCAATGAGCTTTACTATATTCCGCTTTTGGAGCAGATGCAGTTTTCAATAAAGTATAATGAAGATTTGCCTCTTTGCGAGTACAGCTCAATGCCCTTCAGATTAAAGCTTACAGATGAAGAAGGAAATGAGTATACACAGTATTGGTATGAAGAAGCACAGAGAGAAAGATATAAGTATGTAAGAGTGTGCTTTGAGAATATAGATATATATACCGATAAGATAAACGAAAACGGTGAGGAAGTACGCCATACATATACGCTTAATATGGAAATAATCGACGGCGAGGGCGGATATAAGCATCTTTGCACCTATAAACTTTATGACGGTAAAACGGTGTGCAAAAACGTAGAATATAAGGTGGAAGAATGAAGAAGGTAACACTTTCCGATATAGCACAAAGAACGGGATATTCGATTAATACCGTGTCCCATGCGTTAAAGGATAAAAGCGATATTTCCGATAAAACAAAAAAGCTGATACGGAATGTTGCAAAGGAAATCGGATATATCGGCAACTCCAGTGCAAGCTTTCTCAGAAGCGGAAAGAGTAAGAGCGTTGCCGTAATTGTCAGCGATATATCAAACCCTCACTTTTCCATAATGATTAAGGAGATTGAGGGACATCTGAGAAAATCGGGGTACTCTGCAATTGTGCTAAACACCGATGAAGATGAGGAAACGGAATATGAGGCAATTGTGTCGTCACTTGAAAAGAATGTTGACGGAGTAATAATCTGTCCCGTGCAGAAAAGTGAAAAAAATATTGAGTTTCTTGAAAAAACGGAAGTGCCCTTTGTGCTTCTCGGCAGAAGATTTGTTGATAAAAAATGGGACTATGTTGTGTGCGATGATGAAAACGGAGGCTTTGTTGCCGCCAAAGGATTGCTTGGTATGGGACATAAGAAAATACTGTACCTTTCGGGACCTGAGCATATTTCATCGTCACGAGAAAGACTTGCAGGCATAAAAAGAGCCTTTTCACAAAGTAAATATAAGGATGTACGGCTTTATGAGCTGACAGTCCCTGCGGTGTTTCTCGGTGATGAGGGAGCAATGGTTGAAATGCTCTCACGCTATGATGACTGCAGTGCAATAATAGCTTTCAGCGATATGGTGGCACTGGAGGTTTGTCATGCACTTAAGCTGATGAAAAGACGTGTTCCCGAGGACGTGTCGGTGGTGGGCTTTGATAATATTGTTTCAAAGTTTTATCTGCCTCTTATGCTGTCGTCGGTGTCCTCGTCAAAAACAAATATGTCGGGCTCGGTTGTAGATATTCTTATGAAAAAAATCGACGGTGACGACAATAAGCATTACTCAGTGGTGCTTCCCACAAAGCTTATACTGAGAGAAACTACGGCAAAATTGTAAAATCCTATTGACAAATGCCGTAAATTGTGGCACAATAACATTAACGATAATGGAAACTTTACATACAGTCAAATTTAACCATAGGAGGAAGAGTAATGACAGACAGACTTTATAATTACGTGCTGAATAAAGAGCATCATAAGTTCAGACATCACCTTGATGTAAAATTCGATGATAATATGAGTGCCGTTGAAAGAATGACATACCGCTTTGAACAGATGGCAAAGGCGGAAGCGCCTCACATTCTGCCTGACGAAAAGATTTGCTTCGTAAGAACGGTAGAAAATCACTGCGATATTTATACAGAGGAAGAATGGAAAAAAATCAAGGAAAAGCACTTTATCCATGAGCTTGGATATATTTCAAACCTGTCTCCCAACTATGAAAGAGTAATAAAGGACGGTCTTGAAAAATCAAAGGAAAATGCAGATGAATACGGTGTGCGTATTATTGATGCAATTCTTGACCTTGCCGACAGATATAAGAAGGAAGCTGAAAAAGAGGGCAGAGATGATATTGCGGCAGTGCTGTCAAAAGTTCCTGCAAAGGGAGCGGAAACCTTCCGTGAAGCACTTCAGATGATGAGAATTATCCACTATAGCCTGTGGCTTGAGGGTGATTATCATAATACCGTAGGACGCTTTGATCAGTATATGTATCCTTATCTTAAGGCTGACCTTGAAAAGGGCATACTTACAAAGGACGAGGCTTATGAGCTTCTTTGTGACTTTTTCCTTTCCTTTAATAAAGACAGCGATATTTACGTTGGCGTACAGCAGGGCGATAACGGTCAGAGCATGGTGCTGGGAGGAATCACAAAGGACGGCAATGACGGCTTCAATCTTCTTTCGGAAATGTGCCTTGAAGCAAGCGGCAGACTTTTAATGATTGATCCCAAAATCAACCTGAGAGTAAGTAAGAAAACACCAATAGATGTGTTTGAAAAGGCAAGTAAGCTTACAAAAGCAGGTCTTGGATTTCCGCAGTATTCCAACGATGACATAGTGATTGATGCTCTTGTGGAAATGGGCTATGACATAGAGGACGCAAGAAACTACGTTGTTGCGGCTTGCTGGGAATTTATTGTGCCTTCGGTTGGTGCGGATGTAGCAAATATCGGAGCGCTTTCCTTCCCGAGAGTAATTGACAATGTGCTTCATAATGACCTTGTAAAGTGCGAGAGCTACGAAAAGCTGCTGACTTGCGTTGAAGACGAAATAAAAAAGCAGACGGCAGTAATATGCGGGAATATCAAGGATTTGTGGTTTGTACCGTCACCCTTTATGAATGTTTGCATGGACTGCAATATATATGAGGGCGGAAAGTATAATAACTTCGGTATCCACGGAACGGGCATTGCTACGGCAACCGACTCACTTTATGCTTTGAAGAAGTATGTGTTTGATGAAAAGAAATACAGCAAGGAACAGTTTATAAAGGCAGTTGATGAGGACTTTGCAAATGATTCCGAGCTTCTGTCGCTTCTCAGAAATGAAACTGATAAAATGGGCTATGATAACGACGAGGTTGATACAATTTCGGTGCAGCTTCTCGGTATGTTTGCAGACAGTCTTGCAGGTAAGATAAACTGCCGCGGCGGAAAATTCAGAGCGGGAACAGGTTCTGCCATGTTCTACCTTTGGCACGCCGACGAGATAGGCGCTTCTCCCGACGGAAGAAGAAAGGGAGAGCCCTTCGGAACAAACTTCTCGGCAAGTATCTTTGCAAAAATCCCGGGTCCCTTCTCTGTTATCAAGTCCTTTACCAAGCAGCCCTTTGATAAAGCTTGTAACGGCGGACCTCTCACCATGGAATTTGCTTCGTCAATGTTTAATGATGAGGACAGCATAAAGAAGGTAGCAATGCTTGTAAAGAGCTTTGTAGACCTTGGCGGACATCAGCTTCAGCTTAATGCGGTAAATCTTGAAAAGCTTAAGGACGCAAAGAAACACCCCGAAAACCACAGACAGCTTGTAGTGCGTATCTGGGGCTGGAGTGCATACTTTGTAGAGCTTGATGAAAAGTTCCAGGATCACGTGATGTTAAGACAAGAATACAGCCTATGACAGGATGGGTTTTCGATATTAAAGAGTGCAGCGTCCACGACGGACCGGGAATGAGAACGACAGTCTTTCTTAAAGGCTGTCCGCTCAGGTGCGTTTGGTGTCATAATCCCGAGGGACTTGATACAAAGCCTTGCCTTATGGTCAAGCACACCCTGTGCCAAAGGTGCGGCCTTTGCAAAAAAGGCTGCAGCCATGATGAATGCAGGGCTTTTGACAGATGTGTGCATGCCTGTCCCAACGGAGCACTTAGCGTTGCGGGAAAAGAGTATGAAGCACGTCAGCTTGCACAGATACTTATGAAAAATAAGGTGTTCTTTGATGCATCGGGCGGCGGCGTTACATTTTCAGGCGGTGAGCCTTTGATGCAGGCTGATTTTCTTGTGGAAACAGCATCATACCTTGACACGCATATTGCAATAGAAACAAGCGGTTATGCAAATGAAGAGGTTTTCAAACGGGTTGTCGATAAGGTTGATTATGTAATTATGGACGTAAAGCTTGCCGACAGCGCACTTCATAAAAAGTATACGGGAGTTGAAAACCAAAAGATTCTTCGCAACCTTGAAATACTGCAAAAAAGCGGAAAGCCGCACGAGCTGAGAACACCCCTTATACCAAAAATTACCGATACACGTGAAAACCTTTCGGCAATCGAAAAACTTGCGGGAGCGTCAAAATGGGAAAAGATTCCTTATAATGCAATGGCAAGTCTTAAATACCCTATGATAGGAATGGAATATAAATACGATAAACTTGTTCAGGAGGAAGAAAAACAATGAATTTTATTGCAAAGCTTTTAACACAAAGCGGCACAGAATTACAGGCAAAGGTTTGCGAAAAACAGCTGGAAGAGGGCGTTTGTGCCGTATATATTGAAGGCAAGGCAGATATAGGTCTTAATGCCGAACACGGAGCAGATATTTCCTTTACTCTCGATAATATTGAAGGTATGACGGCACTTGAGAGAAATACTGAATATTGGTGCGAGCCCGTATTCACAAATGAATTTTCAGGTATACCCGACGAAACACAGATGCTTGTTGTAAAGCATAAGGACGGCACATTTACCTTTGTGCTTCCCGTAGTCTCGGAAAAATACAGATGTACTCTTTACGGAGATGAAAAGGGAATCCATGCAAAGCTTTTCACATGGCTGGACGGCGTTGATGAAGTAAACGCACTTGCATTTACATATATGCACACAGACAACCCCGGTACAGCAGCTCCTCTTTGCTTTAAGCAGGCTCTTGCCGCTATGGGAAAGAATGTGCTTATGAGAGAAGAAAGAGAATACCCCGAAATTTTTGAATACCTCGGCTGGTGCAGCTGGGACGGCTTGCAGATAAGAGTAAGCGAAGAGGGACTTCTTGAAAAATGCCGTGAATTTAAGGAAAAGAATATTCCCGTAAGATGGACAATTATCGACGATATGTGGGCAACCATTCCTAAGTTCAATACCGAAAAGTATGACTCAAGACAGGAAATGTTCAAGCTTATGCACTCAAGTGCAATTGCAGACTTTGAAGCAGAGCCAAAACGCTTCCCCGACGGTTTGAAGCATTGCATTTCAGAGATGAAAAAGTATATGACATGGGTTGGTATGTGGCACCCCACAACAGGCTATTGGTTCGGTATTGATCCCCAAAGCGAGCTTTTTACAAGATTTGAAAACAACCTTATGCTTACCGATGACGGCAGATATATCGTAAAGCCTACCTATGAAGACTATACATCTTTCCTTAACGGCTTCCATGAATTTCTTAAGGATTGCGGAACAGACTTTGTAAAGATTGATAATCAGGCTATGGTACGCCGTTACTATAAGCAAAAAGGAACGGTAGGCGAAATGGCAACAGCCATTCATAATGCCATTGATAACAGTGCAAAGAAATACTTTGATGCAAAGCTTATCAACTGTATGGGCTGTGCCAGTGAAAATATCTGGAACAGACCGTTCAGCCCCGTTTCACGCTGCTCAGCTGACTTCCAGCCTGAGAATAAGGAGTGGTTCACTCACCATATTCTCCAGTGCTCATATACCTGCCTGCTTCAGGGACCTGTTATTTATTCCGACTGGGATATGTGGTGGTCAGGCGATGAACAGGCTGTTAAAAACAGCGTAATACGTTCTATCAGCGGCGGTCCTATCTATGTCAGCGATGAAATCGGCAGAAGTGTAAGAGATATTCTTATGCCTCTGGTGCTCAATGACGGTAAGATTTTAAGATGCGAAAGACCTGCAACACCCACACTTGACTGCTTTGCAGATGACCCCAGAGTAAGCGGAAAAATCTTCAAGATTCAGAATCTTTGCGGAAACAGCGGTGCACTTGCCGTGTTCAACCTTGATCCTCATGAGGTAGAAACCAAGGGTACAATTTCACCTGACGATATTCCCAGTCTTGAAGGTGAAAAGTTTGCGGTTTACGAGCATGTGACAGGCGAAACCTTTACTATGACAAAGGGCGAAAAAATGATTCTTGCCCTTGAAAACAGAGACGAATTCAAGCTTTATACCTTTACTCCCATTGTTGATGAATTTGCAGTTGTGGGACTTAAGGATAAGTTTATGTCACCTCTCACCGTCAAGAGCGTAAACGGAAGAGATTACGAGCTTTATGAAGAAGGCGTGTGCCTTGTTTATAAGGACGGAAAATTTGTGGAAGAATAATTGAAATATAATACGGCTCGCCATTTGGCGAGCCGTGTACTTTTTGAATGACTGTTTTCAGTAACTTCTGTATAGCTTTTTGTATTTAAGAGGAGTGCAGCCGTGTTTTTCTTTAAAAAACTTTATAAAATATGAAACCGAAGAAAAACCGCATTTCCATGAGACGGAAGTAATATCATCTTCTGTTGTCAGAAGTAAATCCTCGGATACGGAAATCCTGTAGTCGGAAATGTGACGGTGTAAGGATTTTCCCGTTGATTGCCTGATAATATTTGCAAGATAATATGGGTGGTATCCCAAATAAGCGGCAATGGATTTGTTGGATAAGCTGCTGTCGGCATAATTTCGGTGAATGTATTGGCGGACTTTGTCGAAAATTTCGGCATTGCCTGCACTTTTGCTCTTTCCGATGAGCTCCACAAGCAAAAGCTTTAGTGTGCCTGAAGCCATTTCACGGTAATAAGCAGGCTGATTGAAAAATAAAGTTGTTATTTTTGTAAGGTGCTGTGAAATGCCGATATCGCTAAAAAAACAGGGCTTTGAAAACTCCGAAGGAAACTCATATTTCAGGATTTTTTCTTCTTCGTAATTCTCATATGCAGGGGTTGACAAACTGTTTTCAATGTGAGAAAATGTATCATAAAGATCGAAGTTCAGTGTAATTACTGTTGTTCCTTCTCCTGAAAAATCGAGACTGTATTTTGTTCCCCCGGGCAGATACACGGCTGAGTCGTCCGTCATTTCAAAAATTTGGTCCGTTGTGATGATTCTGCCTTTGCCGCTTTGTACATAAAAAATACGGCAGTCATAGCAAAGCCTGTATTCCTTGCTTACCTTGAAATCAGTTGTTTTTTTTGCAAACCGTATAAAAGGATTCAACGAATGTAAAGCCATAATAACCTCTGATAAATCTTTGCTTTTTTATATTTTGTCTTTGCTTTTTGTTACATTGTAACACATTTTACCTGTATAATCAAGATGTAAAAATTACAATTTTTTGGAGGTTTGTTACTATGAACGGAAAAATCAGAGTTGCCATGATAGGCTGCGGACAGTTTGCAAGATGCTTTGTTCCTCTTTTCAAAGCTCATCCCGAGGTTGAAAAGGTTTGGGTATGCGATTTGCTCAGTGAGAGAGCAAAAGAATACAGCGATATGTTTGACGTTGAAATTATGTCATCTTTTGAGGAAGCTCTTTCAAGAGACGATGTAAACGCCGTTGCAATTTTTACCCAGCGTTACAGCCACGGACCTTTGGTTATACAGGCACTGAAGGCAGGTAAACACGTTTACAGTGCCGTGCCGTGCGGAATTACGGTGGAAGAAATATTTGAAATTGAAAAGCTGGTAAGAGAAACAAGACTTACATATTCCATGGGTGAAACAGGTTATTACAGGGCTGCTGCAATTTACTGTAGACAGGAATTTGCAAAGGGGACTTTCGGTAAATTTGTTTACGGCGAAGCACAGTATAATCATGATATAAGAAATATGGAAACAAGCTTTGGATATTCAGGTGGAGAAAACTGGAAAAAGTTTGCGGGAATACCTCCCTTTTTCTACCCCACACATTCCACAAGCATGGTTTTAAGTACTATGCCCGGGGTATATGTTAAGAGCGTTTCGGCACTTGGCTACCGCGATGTAACAAGACCTGAAATATTCGGCGAAGGCGATGTAAACTACTATAATAATCCCTTTGGAAACGAAACAATGCTGTGTGAGCTTTCAAACGGCGGCGTTATGAGAATTTCCGAAAACAGGGCAATAGGCTGGACCTGTCCCGAAACTTATATTACCCAGTTTTTCGGTACGAATGGCGGCTATGAGTTTTCATTTGTTAAGCACACACAAACCGTGTGGGATCCCGATAATAAGGGGAAGGTAATAGTAAAGGATGTTTCTCCCATGCTTTTGCCTGAGTCTATTACAAAGATTGTCAATGAAGATTATAATAAAGGACTTTTGGCAGTCGGCAGCGGCTTCTATGAAATGTCACCCATACAGGACAATAAACGCCTTCCCGAAAGCTTTAGAAACTTGAAGAACGGACATAACGGCACACATCACTACCTCATTGATGACTTTTGCAAGGCTGTTGCAACAGGTAAGCTTTCTCCCACAAATATCTGGGAGACGGCAAGATATAATCTTCCGGGACTTGTTGCCCATGAGTCTTCAATGAACGGCGGAGTACGCCTGCCCGTTCCCGACCTTGGAGAACACCCATCGGATTGGGAAGTTATTGACCCCTATGATTTTGAATATAACCAAAAATAAAAAATGGAGAGCTTTTGATGAAATTTGCAGTAGGATATCAGCTTTATAAAGATGGGTCTTTTGTTGATGCCATAATAAGAAATAAGGACAGTATCAGTGAAGTATACTTTTCCATGTATAACAGCCCAAGCGGACGGGGTAATTCCTGGAGCAGGGGAATTAACGGCTTTGATGCAAAGAATGTACAGCAGAGAGAACTGTCGATGCTGCGTGAAAGCGGTATATCCACAAATCTTTTGCTAAATGCCACCTGTTACGGAAAAGATGCTTTGTCACGTTCATTTTTTATGGAAACAGGCGATATGCTGGAGTACTGTATTGAAAATTTCGGAACGGTAAGTGTTACAACTACTTCACCCATAATTGCAAAATTTGTAAAGCAGAACTTTGACGGTATATCCACACGTGCTTCCGTAAATATGGAAATAGGAACAGCACAGGGAATGGAATATGTCAAAGAATACTTTGATTCATTTTATATGAAACGTGAGTATAACAGAGATTTTGAACATATAAAATCGCTTAAAGCGTGGTGTGACAATAACGGTAAAAGAATGCACCTTCTTGCCAACAGCGGTTGCTTGAATAACTGTTCGTGCCACTTTTTTCATGATAATATTGTTGCACATGAAAATGAAATATCACGTATGGATAACGCATTTGACTTTGGCGGTATCTGTAAAGAATATCTTTCGGTTAAGGAAAATCTGAAAAAACTTCCTGAAATTACAAACTTTGTCCGTCCCGAGGATATTGGGCTTTACGAAGAATATTTTGAAGCGGCAAAGCTTGCAACAAGAGTGTCAAACAATCCTGCCCGTACACTTGAAAGCTACATAAGAGGAAGGTATTCGGGAAATATTTTGGATATTCTTGAGCCAAACCACAACATATACCCTTATGTGCTTGAAAATGGCGAGGAGCTTAAGCTTCGTAAGATAGATGAAAATATACTGACATACGGTGATGATAATTCTTGCGGCGGTAACTGCTCGTCCTGCCGTGAAAAATGCAAATAATATGTGTCGGAGGAAAATATGCTGACAAGTAAAATGATAAAGGAAGCGGCACTTGCCGCAGGTGCGGATAAATGCGGTATCGCACCCATTTCACGCCTTTCGGGAGCACCGGATGAAATGAATCCCAAGTTTTTGTTTCCCGAAGCTAAAAGTGTAATCGGCTTTGTGTTCAGAATACCCAGAGGTGTTCAAAGAGGGATAGAAGAGGGAACGCAGTTTTTTCAGTATCCTTCAATGGCTTACGGCGGAATAAACGAAATTTTTGCTCCTGCAGTTCTCTACCACGTGGGAAAGGTAATTGAGGACGAGGGCTATGAAGCTTTTGTTTACCGTAATACAGGTGCAAGAGGAGCGGTTTCCGATATGGACGGAAGCCCGGGTAATACCTTGTCGCCCGAAGAACAGATTGAAATAAGCGAAAATGCAAAACACTCAACAGCTCATCATAGAAGCGTTCAGTTTACACGAAGCACAAGAGAAGATAATGTTCCGCCCGATTTGCAGTTCCAGTTCAGACTTTGTGCCGTTGCCTGCGGACTTGGAGAAATAGGCTGGAGTAAAATGTTGCTTACACCCGAATTCGGACCGCTTCAGAGAGTGGCATTTATGTTTACTGATGCAGAACTTGAATACGATGAGATGTATAACGGCGAGCCTCTTTGCCGTCAGTGCGGAGCTTGTGTCAGAGAATGCCCGGGCTCATGTATTCCTCCATTGGGCTCGGATAAAAAAATCACCGTAAATATCGAAGGTAAAGAGTGTACCTGGGGCGATATAGATATGTGGAAATGCTATGCCTACTATACCCACGCAGGAAGATATTTCAACCCCTTTGTACCAAAAGAGGTGTGGGACAAAAACGAAGATGGTCTTCTAAATCTGTTTGAAAAAGAGGGAACAGAGGCAAACGAAGGGGAAATCACCAAAGTATACGGTGCTCTTGCCAAGTATTTCCCAAGCTGGGTGGGCTATAATATGGCAAAGTGCGGGGGCTGCATAAGAGCCTGTGTTTCCATGCTCGAAAAGAAGGGCGGCTGTATGGAAACAAGATTTGATAAACCCCTGAGAACAAAAAAAGCATGGAAGCTTGACAGATAGGAGAAAAGGTTATGCAGATTATAGAAAGCAACGCAGAAGGATATAAAACGGTACTTGTATTTGAAAGCTGGAGAATAGGACTTATCAGAAGTGCAGAACGCTTCAGAAAAGTTGATGAGCTCGAAAGACACGTGGAAACGGACGAGGCATTTATTCTGCTTGAAGGTAAGGCAAAGCTTTTTGATGAAGAAAACGTTTATGAAATGGAAACGGGAAAAATCTATAATTTCCGTAAGGGCGAATACCACCACGTAAATATTGAAGAGGGCGGTCTTGTTATGGTTGTTGAAAACGCCGATACAAGCCCCGAAAACACCGAAAAGAGGCCTTATAAATGCTGACTTCACAAATGATAAAGGATAAAGCAAAGGAGCTTGGAGCAACTATTTGCGGTATCGGAAAAGTATATGATGAACAGGATAAGGGAAAAGATCCCTTTATGATTCTGCCGTCGGCAAAGTGTATAATCGGCTTTGGCTTTGCCGTGCCGAAAGGTCTTTATAAAGCAATGGAAAACGGCAATCATTACTATGCATATGCAAATATCGGCGTCAAGCATATTGATGAAGAATTTGCCGAGATTTTCCTGCTCAAAATGGGAGGTATGATTGAGGACGCAGGGTACGATGCCTGCCTTCAGAAAAATGTTTCCAACCTTAAAATCAAAGGGGATAAAACCACAAATCCCGAAGTGTCGGATACCTATGAGCTTGTACATGCAGTTGCTGTTGAAGAAGGTAAACCCTGTCCCGATGTAATTATTGATTTCGGTAAGGCGGCAAAGGCTTGCGGACTTGGCGAGGTGGGACTTTCAGGTAAGATTCTCAATAAAAAATACGGTCCTTTTATGAGATATTGCTTTATTATCACAGATGCACCCCTTGAATGTGATGAGGAACTGAGGGAGCATATCTGCGATAATTGCGGTGAGTGTATAAAGGCGTGTCCGGGTAAAGCAATAAGTGAAGACGGACTTGAAAGCTGGCAGTGCTCTGTTTACTATAAGGGCGCACATAAGTCCAATCCGTTTATAGAAGACGGCTTTCTTGAGGGACGAGCCGATAAGGAAGAAATCCTTGACGGTAAAGCACGCTTTGACAGCGAAACGGCGAGAGAAATTTATAACGAGCTTGATTTTCTTCCCAAAACCCGCTGGGGATATGTGCCGTCGCTTTGCGGAAAAAAGTGCGATATTGCTTGCTATAAGCATTTGATAGGAGAGCTGTAAAATGAGTTTGCGTGAAAAAGTAACAGAGCTTGCAAAAAAGATGGGTGCAGATATTGTGGGCTTTGCACCTGCGGACAGATTTGATAAAGATGATGAAATATTTAAAATAATGCCCGAGACAAAGACGGTAATCGGTCTCGCCTTCAGAATCCTCAGAGGTATTTACAGAGGTGTTGAAGAGGGAAGTACATATTATCAGTATACCACAATGGGCGTTGAGAATATGGAAGAAACAATAATGCCGTCGGCACTTCTGCGTGTGTCACAACTTGTTGAAGAGGAAGGATACTTTGCCTTGCCGCAGCTTAAAAATCCGCTTATAATGGCAGAGAATGACGGAATAAATCCCGAGGTTCATTATACCGATACCTACCACGGCAAAAGGGCAGAACACGGGATGAATTTCCTTGATGCGGCAGTAAAGTGCGGACTGGGTGAGGCAGGACTTCACGGAGCGCTCCTGACTGATGAATTCGGACCTATGGTAAGATATTGTTTTATTCTTACGGATGCCGAATTTGAGGCAACACAGATTGTAAAGCCGCACCTTTGCGATAAGTGCGGTGAGTGTATCAAGGGCTGTCCGGGTAAGGCGATAAATGATAAGGGCGAGAGGGATGAATGGAGATGTGCCGTATACTACAGCGGTGCTTGCGGACTTAAAAATCCATTTATGCCGCCTGATGCTTACGCCGATTTTGAGGACAGAATAGAAATAATCGCAGGTGAAGCGGAAATTTCACCCGAAAAAGCCAAGAAGATTATTGCAAATACATATTTCTATCCTCCGTCACATCAGTATCCGTCTTCAATCTGCGGAAGAGCCTGCGATGTTGCCTGCTATGTGCATCTTGAAGAAAAAGGCGTGCTTACAAGGAAGTTTAAAAGAAAATTCCGAGAAAGAGAGCCGTGGAAGTTTGATATCAAGGATTTTGAATAAAAAAGAGAGCTGTAGCAGAATGATATGCACCCCAAAAGTTAGACACTTTTGGAGGTGCATATTTTTTATGGGCAAAACAGGAAGAAAAAACAAAAACTACTCGCCAGAATTCAAAATCCGTGTTATAATGGATATGCGAGAACACCGAATGAGCTACCATGAAACAGTACGCAAGTATGAATTAGGTAACGACCAAACGGGCGGAGCTAGATT
>JAZQFS010000121.1:0-2752 GCA_045539625.1 Eubacteriales bacterium
AATTCAATTCTTATGGGATATTCTCCCGCTTTTACCTTGCCGTCGGGATTTATTTCAACATAAAGAGTCTGGAGAGTGTTTGTCAAAGGCATGGGAGCATCAAAATCAATGTCCTCCAAAATATCGGGGAAAAGTCCCGGCTTTGTGCGTAAATACCATTCATCCTTATTTGTGCCGTAAGCAGGCATCTGAACGGGAACATGGTTAAGACGCTTAACGGTAACAAAATCCGCAATGGGAGAAACAACCTTAATGCGTGCCGCAACCTTGTAATTCACAAGAGTTTCCATATCAAAAATCACTTCGTAGTGATAACATTCGTTCATTAAGCAAGAGCCGCGTGTAAACTCTGCTTTCTCATAAATACTTTCATCGAGGAAAACTTTTTTAAGCCCCGATACTGTCTTTAATCTCATTAAAAGTCCACTCCTTTTGGTATTTTTTTTATTATACCATAACAAAAAGAAAAAAGCAAGAGTTATCCTGCTTTTTTTCGTTATATTTTTTTATATAATATAATTTAAACGTAAGGCAATCATCCGTCAACAGGCAGCCAGTCGCATTCAAACCATCCGCACCGTTGGAAAGACGGCAGATGTAGATATCTCCGATGTCGAAAAACAAAGGCTTATAAGGAGCATAGCTCCAACCTTTATGCTTTTTCATATCCCCTTACCCCCGATAATGCTTCTCAATTCATTATCAAAGTCAAACATTTTATCCATGCAAAGTTTCTGATAGCCTGTCATTCTCTTTTCGTTACTGCTTCTTGCAAACAAATCCATCTCAATACCGACCTTATTGAGATAATACTTGGCACTGCAGGGATAAGAATTGTTCTCGGTAAAAGCAGACATACAAAGAGCGTTGGAAATAAAATATGCCTTTTCCCTGTCCTTGTCAAAATTTTCAAACAGCCAGCAGAGAAGATCGGGGTGATAGTTTGCCATAATTCCCGAATAGCCTGCCGCTCCTCTTTCAAGGCTGTAAAGGAAGGTCTGACCGTTGGCGTTGAAAATCATCATTGAAGAATTCTTTATCATCTCAAGACGTTCTGCCAGCATTTCGGTGCTGCAGCAGGTATCCTTGATAAAGGTAAATCTGCCTGTATCCATACACCACTTTATAATTCTCGGCGACAGCAGTCTTTTATAAGGCATGGGACATTCGTAGATACCCAGAGTTATGCTGTCATCAAGCTTATTAAGCATCTTTTCTGCATTCTTCAGCCACACATCATCGCCGTCATTGTGCAAATCAAAGCGGTTGCTTACCGTAACCACAGCATCAACTCCCGTTTCTGCCATCATTGAAAGTTCTCGGTACTGCTCATCAAAGCTTGTGGAGGTATGACCTGATGCAACAACATTGATTCTGCTGTCTGCCGCCTTCATTACTGCCTTTGCAAGAGTAACCTTTTCATCAAGAGACAAATACGCCATCTCACTTGACTGGCATACGGCAAAAATACCGCTGCAACCGTTTTCAATATACCAGTTTGTCAGCTTTTCCACAGCGTTATAGTCAATCTCTCCGTTTTTATAGGGAGTAATCATTGTGGGAAAAATACCTTTGTTAATTTGTTTTATCATAAAAAACAGCTCCTGTTCGTTTTTTTTCAGTATAAACCAAACAGGAGTAAAAGTAAATGTCAAAAGAGGACAAATCAATGTCCGTTTTTACATTTTGAAGAAGCTTATTCCTTCAATGAATATCTGTACTTGCCCGGAGGCATACCCTCGTGCTTTTTAAAGAATTTGCTCATACTGTAGCCGTCGGCAAAGCCGCACCTTTTCGCCACTTCGTCCAAAGGCAGCTCATAATCCGACAGCAGCTTTCTGATTTCCTCAAGCCTCAGAGCTGTTTCAAGCTCCTTTGTAGTACAGCCGTATTCCTTTTCACAGATTCTTGTAATCTGTCTTGCACTCATATAAAACTGAGCCGCAATATCCGACACCGACATGGCGCTTGAAAGATTGCCTTTGATAAAGCTTTTAATTTCGCTTGCGGCAAGAGATAAGCTTTTTTCCTCTCTTTCTCCGCAACAAAGCCGAGTGCTTTTACGTATAAGCATACACAAAAGATAATACAGCTGACCTTTTATTATTCCGCTTGCCTCAAATTCATCGCTGTCGGCATTTGCCATAATTACATCGATAGCCGAAAACCATTCCTTTTCCGACTGCGACACCGTTTCCTCAAGACAGCCTTTTGCAAGTGCCGCACTTATATTTTCGTCGCAAAGCTTGAAGCCCCATATAAACTTTTCAAAATCATCGCTTGCTTCAAGAATTGTATGCTTTTTATAGGGCGGAAGCAATATATACGTACCTTCCGTTATTGTATACTCCCTGCCCGAAACATCAAATCGGCACACCCCTTTAAGACAAAGCTGAAGCTCGAAAAATGAGTGGCTGTGCTCTTTAAGATTCCATGTATCGTATTTGCTGAAAGCTATTCTGCACCAATAATTGATAAACTCAAGGCTTTCAAATTTTGTATTCAGATTGAGACGGCTTAGCTTTCTTGATTTCTGAAGGCGTGTGTTCTCCACACTTTTCACCTCCCGTGATAAGTCAACATATCAAACAGACCGCCGATAAACGGCGGTCTTGAGCCTGTTGAAAAAGTATGTTTTATCTCACGTTTTAGGAAAACCCCCGGCGAGGGTTTTCCTCTTTTTCGTCCTTTTAGGACGAAAAATTCACCTTTCCTGCGCTTTATGAAGCATAAGGAGTTTCGCCGTCTGCGG